>DASZHA010000105.1:0-15525 GCA_035938265.1 Candidatus Dormiibacterota bacterium | reverse complement strand
TATCTCGCCGAGCACATCCCCGGCGCGAAATACGTGGAGCTGGACGGCGGTGACCACTGGCCCTGGTTCGGCGACACCGACGCGGTGGTCGAGGAGGTGGAGGAGTTCCTCACCGGCATGCGCCATGTGGGTCCGTCCGATCGAGTGCTTTCAACGGTCCTGTTCACTGACATAGTCGGCTCGACCGGTCACGTCGCGCGGGTTGGCGATGACGCCTGGCGAACACTGCTTGACCAGCACGACACCGTGACCAATCGCCAGATCGAACGATTTCGGGGCCGTCAGCTGAAGCACACCGGCGATGGCGTCCTCGCTACGTTCGACGGGCCCGCTCGCGCCGTCCAATGTGCCCAGGCCATCCAGGAGGCGACCCGAGCAATAGGCCTCGAGGTCCGTGCCGGCGTCCATTCCGGGGAGTGCGAGTTGAGAGGCGATGACATCGGTGGGCTGGCCGTGCACATAGCGGCCCGTGTCGCCGGGGCAGCCGGGCCCGGCCAGGTGCTTGTCTCCAGCACGGTGAAAGACCTGGTGGCCGGCTCATCGCTCGACTTCATTGACGCCGGAGAGCACAAACTGAAGGGCGTGCCAGGCGAGTGGCGGCTGTTCGAGGTGAGCCAAGCTTAGGAATCGAAGCCGGGCCACAGGTACTGTCTAGCGATGGCAAGCGTGCCCGATCCCACCGAGCCGACCGCGGAGCAGGTTGCCGCGGCCAAGCAAGTGGCAAAGCGCGACCCGGCGCTGCGCGCGTTCATCGCCAAGGCCGGCCCAGTGCGTATGCGCGGGGGCGTTGGCGACTACTTCGGCTCGCTGGTGCGCTCGATCATGTACCAACAGCTGGCGGGCCGGGCGGCGGCCGCCATCCACGGCCGGTTTGTTGAGGCGCTCGGTGGCAAGGTCACTCCCGACGCGGTGCTGGCAGCCGATCCAGAGAAGCTGCGAGCGGCGGGACTGAGCGCCGCCAAGCTGGCGGCGGTGCTCGACCTGGCCCAGAAATCGACCGATGGCACCGTGCCGTTGCACGACCTCCAGGAGCTACCCGACGACGAGCTTGTGGCAAGGCTCAGCAGCGTTCGTGGCATCGGGCGCTGGACCGCCCAAATGTTCCTGCTCTTCGAGCTGCGGCGTCTTGATGTCTGGCCCGTCGACGACCTGGGCGTGCGCAATGGCTACCGCCTTATCCATGGCCTGCCGGAGATGCCCAAGCCGAAGGAGCTGGAAGCGCTCGGCGACGTGTACCGGCCCTATCGCAGCATCGCTGCATGGTATTGCTGGCAGGCGGTGCACTTGATGCGCGGCGACATGTTGCTGCCGGGGGGTGAGCCGGCAGCCGCGCCAAAAGGTCGGGCTGCTCGCAGGTCGAGCGCCCGACCCGGTCGCGCCGCTAAACCTCGCGCGTGATCCTCAGCGCGCTGCGCACCGACCGCGCGACCTTCCAGCGCGAGACCGGCTGGGATATCAAGCCCCAGGGCGCCTGCCGCGGAGAGGTCTGCGTCCCGCTCGGCGAGATGGGCGAGGAGGTCGACGTGGCCTCGGTGGCGGAGCGGCTGGGGATGCCGCTGGTCCATGAGCAGAAGCACGGCATCTGGGCTGTCGGCCCCGAGACGGCCGGCCGGGTACTTCCCAGTGCCGACTTCCCCGATCTTGTGCTTCCCACGTGGCAGGGCGACGACTTCGACTTCCGCTCCCTCAGAGGCCAGAAGATCTTTCTCCTCGCCTGGGCATCGTGGTGAGGTTGCCGGCGTGACCTGCCCGGGTGGCAGGCGTTGCGAGAGGAGCTCCACCCCAAGGGGCTCGAGGTTGTCACCGTGGCCCTCGACGTCCTCGGGCTTGCGAAGACCCGGAAGTACATCGACGCTGCCAACCAGACTCACCCATCGCTGATCGACCAGGCTCACCGACTCGATCATTTGCTCGGCGTTGTCAACGTACCGAGTGGGGTCTGGATCGACGAGCAGGGAGTCGTCGTGCGCCCGCCCGAGCCGGCTTTCCCGGAGCTGTCGATCGCGGCCATACCGGTGGACCGACTGCCGCCTGTGCCAGAGGGCATCGACCGTTACCTGCGCGACGTCGTCGTCGAGTCACGCAAGATTCGCAGTGAGCCCCACAGGTATGTCGCGGCCCTGCGCGACTGGGTCGAGAACGGGAGCCGCAGCCGCTTCGCGCTCGCGCCGCAGGAGGTGATCGATCGTTCACGGCCGCGGCCGCCGCGGGTGGCGCTGGCGGCAGCGCACTTCGAAATGGGCCAGCATCTGCAGCGTGCCGGTTTTGCCGAAGACGCCATTCCCCATTTCCGCGAGGCGCACCGCGCCCAGCCGGACAACTGGATTTACAAGCGCCAGGCCTGGAGCCTGGTGCGGCGCGACCAGGGACCGACGGACGTTTACGACGGCGACTGGCTGGGTGACGTCCGCAAGATCGGCGCCGAGAACTACTACCCGCCGCTGGAGATGTAGGAGGTAAGGGGAGGACCGACGTGAGGACCCGGGTGCTTGCCGGCTATCGGCTGGTGGTGTCGGCGTTGGGCTTTGGCTCCATTGGCGTAAAGCTCATTGCGGGTGCCGGAGAGCCGCACTTCGACGCCGTCAACTTCCTCAGCTTCTTCACCCACCTCAGCGTCCTATTCGCAGCCGGCATCCTCCTCTACTGCGCCCTTTCCAGGCACCACTCACCCGCAATCGACAATCTCCGTGGAGCGGCCGTGACGTATGTGGCGATCACCGGGATGGTCTACAACACGATCCTCGGCGGCGCCGGTGACCTCGGCAGCGCCTTCGGGATTGCCGATAGCCTTGCCCATAAGCTGATCCCGATCCTGGTCGCGATCGACTGGATCGTCGACCCACCGGGAAACCGGCTGGCCCTTCGGCTGCTGCCGCTCTGGCTGGCCTTTCCCATCGGCTTTGCCGTGTACAGCATGCTGCGCGGCGCCGCGGTGGGTTGGTATCCATACGGCTTCTTCAACCCTGACGCGGTTGGCGGCTACGGCGGGGTGGCGACGTGGGTTGCGGGCATCTCGGTTGGGACCCTGGTCATTGCCCTACTGGTCGTGGCGGTTGGGAACGTGGGTCGTCGTGTGCGGAGCGTCAGGACCTGACGCCGGCGGGCTGAGGCCCTCTACGGCTTAGGCGCTGGCTTACCGCGGCGCCGGGCGCTCCTCCCGCCGGTATTTCGCACCAGGGTTCCTGACCGCCGGCGCTCGATGTTGACGGCGGCCGAGATCAGGGCCAGGTGGCTGAAGGCCTGGGGATAGTTGCCCAGGAGGGAACCGCTGCCAGGGTCGACCTCCTCCGAGAAGAGGCCGGTGGCCGAGGCGAAGGCCAGCAGCCTGGTGAAGCGGCGCTCCGCCTCCTCGAGGTCGCCGACGATGGCCAGGGCGTCGGCGATCCAGAAGGCGCAGATGATGAAGGACCCCTCGGGACTGTTGAAGCCGTCGTCAGTGTCCTCGGCTCTGTAGCGGAACATTAGCGGGCCGATGCTCAGCCCGGCATCGACGACGTCGATGGTGTTGCGCAAGCGCGGGTCGCCGTTGCGCAGGAAGCCAAGCTGCACCAGGCGCAGGACCGAGGCGTCAAGGTCGTCGGAGCCAAACGACTGCGTGAACGCCTGCAGGCGTTTTGAAAAGCCCTGGGTCATGACCGCCCTGTGGATCTGGGCGCGCGCCTTCCGCCAGCGGGGAAGGTCAGCTGGCAGCTTCATCATCTCGGCGAGCCGGATGCCGCGATCGACCGCCGCCCAGCACATCGCCTTGCTGTAAGTGAAGTGCTCGTTCTGACCGCGCACCTCCCAGAGCCCGGCGTCGGGCTGTGTCCAGCGTTCGATCGCGAACTCCACAACCCGCTGCAACTCCCGCCACAGCCGCTCCGAGACCTGGCCGCCGTTGATGACGTAGATGAAGACGGTATCCATCAGCTCGCCGTAGATATCGAGCTGGAGCTGCGTGGCGGCGCCGTTGCCAATCCTCACCGGCTTGGACTTGCGGTAGCCCTCGAGGTGGGGCAGCTCGAGCTCCTCGCCCGGCGGCTTGCCGTCGAGCGTGTACATGATGTTCAACCCCCGGTTGATGGTGAGGTTGGTGACCCACTCCATGAAGTCGATCGCCTCTTTCTTGAAGCCAAGCTGGAACAGGCCGTAGAGGGTGAATGAGGCGTCCCGGATCCAGGTGAAGCGGTAGTCCCAATTGCGCTCGGCGCCGATCCACTCCGGCAGGCTGGTCGTGGGGGCAGCGACGATCGCACCCGTGGGGGCGTACGTCAGCAGCTTCAGCGCCAACGCCGATCGCCAGACGATGGTCTGGTAGGGCCCGGTGTATGTGCACTGGTCGATCCAGTGCCACCAGAACTGCTGCGTTTCCTTGAATAGGGCACGGGACGATTCGATGTCGTGCATCGGCCGGCCGCATTGACCGGCGTGGTTGCACGACATAGCGAAGGCGATCGTCTGGCCGGGGTGGAGGGTGAACTCCTGCACCGGGCCGGTGACCGGAAGGGTGCCGCTGAAGCAGAAGTGAAGCTTGTCGCTGTCGCCGTGGTAGAGGTCGCCCTCTACCTCGAGCGAGTTGGGCTTGCGCGCGAAGTCGGGGCGGAGGTCGATCTTCTGCCGCATCCTGACTCGCCCGCTGAGCCCGGTGATCATGCGCACGATCCGGGGGTGACGATGGGGTCTTGCGTGGCGCCTGATGTCGTGCTCGTCGGCGGGCATGTAGTCGACCAGCAGCGCCAGGCCCTCGGGTGTCTGGAAGATCGTGCGCAGGATGTTGCTCTTGTCGATGTACTCCTGGCGGGTGGCGTACTCACCCACCGGAGATACCTGCCAGAACCCACCCTTCCGGGCGTCGAGGATGCGTCCGAAGACGCTGGGGCTGTCGAAGCGAGGGAGGCAGCACCAGTCGATGCTGCCGTCGGCGCCCACCAGCGCCAGCGAGCGGCAGTCGCCGATGGTGCCGTAGTCGCCGATGTGGAGGTAGCCGTCGACGCGGAGGTCGTGGGCCCGGGTCTTGCCGCCGCGGGGGACATAGGGGTGGGTCGCCCGCGACGCCGCCAGCGTGGTCCGCTTGTTGGGCTTCCTGGCCATGCGCGCCACCGGCTACAGCTCGATGCGCTGGAGCTCGGCGTCGCCGGCGGTGAGCGTCAGGATTGCGGCGCTGCGGTCCCTGCTGAACCAGGCGCCGGTGGCGGTGGAGACGTTGATGAAGCGCGTCCCGCCGACCACCTCGTCGCGCCATCGATGGGTGTGGCCGTGGATGCAGATGTCGAGGGCGGAGGCCCACTGGTCGCCGGGGCTCGGCGGCCTATGCACCATTCCCAGCCTCAGCCCCTCGATCTCGCGCACAACCTGCATAGGGTAGCGTGGGTCGTCGGGGGCGTTGCCGTTGACCACGGTCAGCGGCGCGATCTGCTGGAGGCCGTCGAGGACCTCGGGGTACTGCCAATCGCCGGCGTGCCAGACCTCGTCGACGCCGTCGAAGACCTGCTGGCAGCGATGTAGCAGCGCCGGCACCTCAAACCGCCCCTGGGTGTCGCCGATGACCGCCAGCCGAATCGTCACCGCGATATCTTGCCCGACCGGCGCGGGAGAATATGGCCGTGGTGGAGCTGCGGTTGCCCGGCGGCACGGTGCGCGTGGTCCAGGGCGACATCACGGAGATGGCCGTCGACGCCATCGTCAACGCTGCCAATGCGCACCTCGCCGGCGGCGGAGGTGTGGACGGCGCCATCCACTGGCGCGGTGGCCCGTCGATCATGCGCGAGACTCGCGAGCGCTTCCCCCAGGGCTGCGTTACCGGCGGAGCCGTCACCACCGCGGCTGGAGAATTACGGGCGCGATACGTGATCCACGCTGTCGGACCCCGGTGGGGCGTCGACGACGACGCCGCGGCGTTGCTGGCGTCCGCATGGCGATCCGCACTGGCCGAGGCGGTTGACCACGACTGCGCCAGCCTGGCCTTTCCCTCGCTATCGACGGGTGCGTACGGGTTCCCGGTCCAGCGGGCCGCGGCTATCGCTGTTGGCGAGGTCGCGGATGCGCTTGCCGCCAGCCGCTCGGGGAAGCAGATCGACGTCAGCATCTGCACGTTTTCGGAGTCCGACCGGGAAGCCTATGAGGGGGCCCTGCGACAGCTGGAGGGCGGGTAGCTGGTACGCTAATCGGCGTCCATCTGGACTCGCAGGCGGGGGGTGTTTTGAGAGCGCGGTATCTGGCGTGGAGACGTCGCTGGCTGGTGGTTGTACTGGCCCTCGGTTTCCTCATGCCCGCGGTGCCGACCACGGCCAGCGCGGCCACCTACAACCCGGGTGCGCCTGGCACAGACCCGCGGGACCACCGGCCCAACGACCCAGGCTATGCGTCCCACGAGAACAAGAAGTTCCCGGCTGATTGCCCCAGCAACGCCAGCCCCTACGACGAGCAGTTCGGCTGGTTCAGCTTCGCGCCCGTCGGGCCAGCGTGCAACGGCAACCTGACGGTAAGTGGCGTCAGCATCGACAAAGCCTGGCAGCTGAGCCTGGGGCGGCCCGACGTGACCGTGGCGGTCATCGACACCGGGGTGCGTTGGGAGGACCGTGACATTCGTCGCCAGGTCCGGCTCAACTGGGCGGAGCTGCCCCCGCCGGAGCACTCGGATAGCAGCAGCTCGTGCGCCAACGTGGATCTCTCCGCGTACGCGGTAAGGGGACCGGCACCGCCGTGCTATCTCAATGGTCAGTCCTACTTCAACGTCGACTCATATGTCGGCGACCCCCGGGTTGTCGACTTCAAGGAGCCCGACTGGACCGAGGATGCTGCCAATCCCGCCAATGACAGTGACGGCAACCTCATCAACGCAGCCGACCTGATCCACACCTTCTCCAGTTGGTGCACCAGTGGTGGCGCGTGGCACAGCGACCCCTCGGGCTGCGCCGGCGCCGACAACGACGGCAACGGTTACGCCCATGACATCGCCGGCTGGAACTTCATGGACGACAACAACGATCCCCACGACCTCAGTTCGTACTCGTCCGCCAACAACCATGGCACTGGCAGGATGAAGGACGCGGTGGCCGAGGCCAACAACGGCGTCGGTGGGGTGGGCTCGTGTCCCCAATGCACCTTCCTGCCGATCCGCACCCACAGCTTCTTCATCATGGATGAGAACGCTTATGCCGCGGCCGCGGTCTACGCCGCCGACATGGGCGCCTCCGTGATGGAGCTGGCGTTCGCCGCGGTCAACAACACGCCATTCGCCCGCGCCGCCACGCGCTATGCCGTGGACCATGGTGTCGTCCCGGTGAGCATCACCCAAGACCTGAACACCGCGGACCACCTCTACCCCGAGAACTACCCCGACGTCCTGACCGTGAACGGCATCGTCCCCGACAGCCAGGGGCTGGGGATGAACGGCCAGGCGATCGAGCCCCAGACCTACTTCCGCTCATCCAACCTGACGGCTCCGGGCGACCATCTCGACGTGGGCATGGAGGGCGCCACCACGGGTTCGGTGGCCAGTGCCCAGACGTCTGGAATCGTCGCCCTCTTGATGGCGCACTCGCGGGAGCTCGCGGACGCGCCGTACCACTTCCTCGACCGGCCGATCACCCCGCTGGAGGCGGAACAGCTGCTGAAGCTGACCGCCGACGGGGTGACCACGGCCGAGGTCTTGCCCACGCCGCTGAGCGTCTTCCCCGATCCCCCGGCACCGGGCGGATCACCGCCCCGGGCCACCAGCGCCCAGCTTGACGGGAGCTGGTCGCAGTACTTCGGATACGGGCGCATCAACGCCGGTCGGGCCCTGGAGTGGCTGGGCCAGCCCGCCAACTTCGTCACTCCCAGCGGGACCAGCGGGCCGGCGCTGCCGGTCAAGATTCCGCCCGAGGTCTCGCTGACCTCCCCAGACTGGTGGCAGCAGGTTGACCCCACCGTCACCCCGTCCCTGCCGCTGACCGGTTACATCGGCCACCTGCGCTGCCCGGGGCCTGCCACCTTCAAGGTCGAGGCCGCCCCCGGCATCGAACCCACGACCACGCCAATAAACCAGTTCACCACCCTGCTGGCGCGCTCTATGAACGGCCCCACCGAGACCGGCACGCTGGCCAATATTGCCACCGCGTCGCTGCCGGTCCCGCAGGCGTCCGGCGCGCCCGCGAACCGAGAGGCCTTCTCGGTGACGCTTCGCCTCAGCGTCAACGACAGCTGCGGCCGGCACGGCGAGACCAGGCGGGTGATTCATGTCCACCATGACCCCACCGTCCACGGCGGGTTCCCCATCAACTTTGGTAGCGGCGTCGTCGCCGGGGTCCACCACACCGACCTGCTTGGCGACGGGAACATGGAGTCGATCGTGGCCAACGACGCCGGCGAGCTGCACGTCCTTGACGCCGCCGGCCACGACGTGCCCTGGTTCAACAGCGGCCACCCGTTCCTAAGTCAACGCAGCTCGGCGACGCTTCATACCAACGCCCCGGGGCTGGCCCATGGCGGGTTGCCGGTACCCCATGCAAGCTTCACCGCGACTCCCGCCGTCGGCGACCTGATGGGCGACGGACGCCAGGAGATCGTGGCGGTGGACCTGGATGGTCGCGTCTATGCCCTCGATGCCACCGGTGCGATGCTGCCCGGCTTCCCGGTCATGCCCGATCCCAGCCTTGTCCCCGTCAGCAATGAGAACAAGCACAACCACCAGCAGCGGGGTGTGAGTGCCTCACCTGCCCTGGGACGGCTGGATGACGCCCATCCCGGCCAGCTGGACATTGTCGTCGGCGCGCTCGACCAGCGCGTCTATGTATGGCGGCCGGATGGGGTGTTCTTGCCGAGCTTCAACAGCGGCCATCCCAAGCTGCTGGCCGACACCTCTCAGAACCCGACGTCCTTCGCCCAGATCACGTCCACGCCGGCGGTCGGCAACCTTCTTGGGGACGGCCACCAGCAGATCGTAGTGCCAACCACCGAGTTCTATGCCGCCAACACGGCGGACTTCAACAGCCTGCGCAACACCGTGACCGGCAACACCACCTCGATCCCCGCCAACCTCATCGCCAACGCCGTCCAGGGACTTGGGGTGGGCAACTCCAACCGAACCTACGCGCTGGACCGCGGCGGTCACATCCTGAGTGGCTGGCCCGTTTCCACGGTGGGGTTGGCGCCGGACGCACTGGCGCCCGTCGGGCCGGTCCCAGCCCTATTGGGCGACTTCGGCAGCGGGCCCCGTGCCGTC
Organism: Candidatus Dormiibacterota bacterium; assembly: GCA_035938265.1. Lineage (GTDB taxonomy): Bacteria > Chloroflexota > Dormibacteria > DASZGP01 > DASZGP01 > DASZHA01. The sequence goes on along the minus strand of DASZHA010000105.1, from coordinate 6,341 downwards.
CTCAGCCTGTTCACGGGGCCGATCAACATCGTCTCGGGTAATGGCGTCATCGACGAGGGCCTGGCGCCGAACCACGGCGCCGCAAGCGGGGTGTCACCGGCGTCGGGGACGGTCAGCCTCAACGCCCTCGGTCACGGCGCTATCGGCGATCTGGGCAGTGGCCTGGGGCTGGGAATCTTCGAGGGCGGGATCACCGCCAACGCGCTGGTCGACGACGTCCTGGTGGGACAGAACTTCCCCTTCGACCACGACCTCGGCGGCTGGAATCCGCTGACGGGCCAAATGTACCCGGCGTTCCCCCAGCCCATGGAGGACTACCAGGCCTTCGTCGAGCCGGCGGTCGCACCGGCCGGTGGCGCTCTCGGGTCGGCCAGTGTCATCAGCGGCAGCGGCCTGTACCTGGTCCACGCCTACGACATCGCCGGCCAGGACGCCCCCAACTTCCCGAAGTTCACTGGCGGCTGGGCCAACCAGGCGCCGGCCCTGGCCGACCTCGATCGGAACGGCAAGCTCAACCTCGTCGTGGGTACGCACGAGGGCTACCTCTTCAGCTGGAACGTTCCCGGCGATGCCTGCGCCAATAACCAGTGGTGGAGCAACCACCACGATGAGTGGAACAGCGGGGCGTACGGCAACATCACCCGCCCGCCGGGGGCGATCAACGACCTGCAGCTGCGCAACGTGGTGCGCGGCGCCAACGGCGGCTTCACCGCCGAGTGGACGGCGTCGGGGGCCGAGTTCCGCTGCGGCAATGCCACCAGCGCCAGCGTCCGGGTCAGCCCCAACCCGATCACCCCGCAGAACTTCGACCAGGCCACCGAGGTGGCCCGGCCCAGCCCCGGTGTTCCCGGCCAGGACCCAGTGATCAACGTCTCCGGGCAGAACCTCGGAACCTGCGTCTACGTCGCCCTCCAGGTGCGCAACAGCGCGGGCCTGCGGTCACCGCTGGCAGAGGTCAGGGACGGCCCCGCCAACTGTGCTTCGATCCCGTCGGGCTCGGGCATAACGCCCCAGCAGCCGACGACAGCGTCAACCACCCCGGTTGTTGCCGAGGGCCTGCCCAACAGCGCTGCCACCCCCGGTGGCGGCGTCTGGATCGGGATCGGCCTGGCGCTGGCCTACATCGTCATGCGGCGCCGCCGCCGGCTGGTGCGGCGGGCTTAGCCCTCGCGCTCCTCGACGCTGACCTTGTTCATCACGTCGCCCTGGCGCAGGCTGTTGACCACGTCCTGGCCCTGGACCACGAAGCCGAAGAGGTTGTAGCTCGGCGCCAGCTTGTTCTGGCAGTCGGTGTTGGTGATGAAGAACTGGCTGCCGTTGGTGTTGGGGCCAGAGTTGGCCATCGCCACCGCGCCTTCGCGGTAGCTGGCCTTCACCGGCTCGTCCTCGAACTTGTAGCCGGGGCCGCCGCTGCCGGTGCCGGTGGGGTCGCCCCCCTGGATGACGAACTCGGGCACGTAGCGATGGAACGTCAGCCCGTCGTAGTACCCCTGGTTGGCGAGGTGGACGAAGTTGTTGACCGTCTTAGGCGCCAGCGAGGGCTGCAGGTCCATCACGAACGGGCCCTTGCTGGAGTCCACGGTCACCCGGTAGGTCTTGGACTCGTCGATCGTCATCTCCGGCTTGTCAGGCATTGACGCCTCCCTTAATCAGCTGTAGGAACTCCGAGCGGGTGCGGGCATCCTTCTTGAAGCTGCCCAGCATGCAGCTGGTCACTGCCTGGCTGCCCTGCTTCTGAACCCCCCGCATCATCATGCACAGGTGGTAGGCCTCCATCACCACCCCCACCCCCTTGGGCTCGACCGCCTCGTTGATGGCCGCGGCGACCTGGTTTGTCAGCTGCTCCTGCACCTGGAGGCGGCGGCTGAAGGCGTCGACCACCCGGCCCAGCTTGCTGAGTCCCACGACCTTGCCGTTGGGTATGTAGGCGACGTGGCAGCGGCCGTAGAAGGGCAGCAGGTGGTGACGGCAGAGTGAGTAGAACTCGACGTCCTTGACCAGCACCATCTCGTCGACCTCGGCGGCGATGACGCCCTGCCGCAGGATCTTGACCGGGTCCTCGGCGTAGCCCTGGGTGAGGAAGCGCAGCGACCGGGCCACCCGCGAGGGGGTCTCGACCAGGTCGCCACGGTCGGGGTCTTCGCCGAGGTCCGTCAGGAGCTGGTGCACCGCGTCGGCGGCGCTGTCCTCCCATTTATGTGCCGGGGCGCTCATGACTCAATCATCGGCGACCCGCGCAGGCCGGGTGTTAGGGAGCCGGTCGAGGGCGTAGATCGCGAGCAGGACCAGCGCCATCAGGTCGATGGCGATGGTGACCGAGACGGTGAACTGGCCCAGGGTGTCGTGGAAGCTGGAGAGCAGGATGGCGAAGGCCAGGGCGCCGACCGCCAGTCCGAAGACGAAACGGCGCTTGTGCACCGCCACGAAGTAGTAGACCAGGACATTGGCCAGGGCCAGCCCCAGCATCGCCAGGCCGAAGAGGCCGAGGTAGGGCGCGATCGCCTGGTACGCCGCCTGGCGGAGCAGGAGGGTGATGGTCAGGCTCGGGAAGATGAAGTAGAACGCCGACACCAGGCCGCCTGCCCCCAGCACCAGCGCCAGCGACAGGTTGACGGTCCGCCGGACGCTCTTGCCCTGGGCGTGCAGAGCGGCGACGCGGGGGAACATGACCGCCGAGATGCTGATGGTGCCAAAGAAGATGATCTTTCCCAGGAGTGACATCGCCGAGTAAAGCCCGGCGTCGGAGGCGGGCAGGAAGTGCTTGGCCAGCAGCACGTCAAAGTTGTAGAAGAGGGTGATCGCCGTGATGCCGGCGCTGGCGACAAGGGCGCTGCGCAACAGCGGCCAGACGTTGAGCCGCTCATGGTGCCCGGCGTGGGGCAGGTCGCGCAAGGTCCATGCGGCGAAGAAGTTGCACAGCACCAGCGCGGTGTTGATCGCCACCATGGCGCCAACCGCGTGCAGGTTGAAATGGAGCAGCAGGGGCAGGAAGGCCAGGGTGCTGACGCCGTAGACGATGAAGTTGAGCGACAGCGGCGGGAAGCGCTGCTCGCCCTGGACCACGCCCCGGGCGACCCCCACCAGCAGGCACAAGGGCACCGTACCCGAGAGCGCGATCAGGGGGCCATAGGTGGTCAGGTTGAGGAAGGCCTTGAGCCACGGCACCAGCAGCAGAAAGAGGAGCATTCCGACCAGGCCGATCACTGTCGCGTAGAGAGTGAAGTCGATGTAGGCGCGGTTGACCCGCGAGCTCTCTCCCTGGGCGGCTAGAGGGGCCGTGTAGCGGGCCGAGACCGCCATCGAGATGAAGAGCGCGATCTGGACCACGTAGAAGAGCGAGATCAGGGGGGCGACCTCGGCGAAACCATCGGGCCCCAGGGCCCGCGCCAGCAATCCCTGGAAGGCGAACCCTGCCAGCCCGGCGAAGAGGTTGCCGACGAAGTAGACCATGTTGTCCAGGGCAAAGGGCGAGCGCAGCGCACTGGGCAGGCGACGTACCAACGGGTTCCGTGCCAGCCAGTCGATGAAACGCGAAGGTTTCCTGTGCGGCTCATCGGGCGCCAGCAGGGTGGCGACCTCTTCCGCCGGCGACTCGGCCATGTTCCGCCAATCATAAGGAGGGGCGTCGATACAATCGTCCTCACGCCAGATCGCTGACACGAGGGCCTGATGCCGGAAGACGAGTTCCCGATCCACCGCGCCATGGTGGTTCACGCCCATCCTGACGACGCCGAGTTCAGCGCCGCCGGCACGATCGCCAAGCTCGCCGCCGACGGCGTGGAGTGGACCCTGGTCGTCGCCACCCAGGGCAATCGCGGCGGGGAGGGCGACCGCACCGAGGCCGAGCTGGCGGCGGTTCGCATCCAGGAGCAGAGGGCGGCCGCCGACCTCATCGGGATCAAGGAGATCGTCAACCTCGGCTACGACGACGGCAGCCTGACCCCCTCGCTGGATCTGCGCCGGGACATCACCCGGGTCATCCGGCAGTACCGGCCCGACCTGGTCATCACCGCCAACCCGGTGCGAAACTTCGGTCCCATCGGCGGCAACCACCCGGACCACCTGGCCGTCGGCGAGGCCACGCTAGCGGCGATCTATCCCACCGCGCGCAACCCGATGGCCTTGCCCGAGCTGCGGGAGGAGGGCCTCGAGAAATGGGTTGTCACCTGGGTCTACGTCTCAGGCGCGCACCAGGCCGAGCCCAATCTCTACGTCGACGTCAGCGATTACGTCGATGTCAAGGTGAACGCTCTCCTGGCCCATGCCAGCCAGCTGGGCGACTGGGTCGGCGAGTGGGTCAGGACGCAGAGCCGGCGCGCCGCGCAGGAGGCAATGGAACGGGGCATGGGGTCGATGGAATATGCCGAGGCCTTCTACCGCATGTACACCGGCGAGCTGACCAGCGGGGCCGCGCTCAAGGAGGTGTTTGGCCCCCTGCCGGAGGGGATGACGCTGCCCGAGCGCACGGAGCGCGCTTCGCTGGGCGACCGCCGACCTTAAGGCTGGCGGCCGGGCGCTAGGGCGCCGGCTGCTCCGCTGGCTGGCTCTCCCGCACCACCTCGGGGTGAACGTGCCGGTCGTGGAGCAGCGATGAGCGGTCGCCGATCCACTGCGCCGGCGGCGACGCCCACCAGTGGGCCATGCCATTGAGTCGGGAGGCGTACTGCGAGCGCATCCGGCTGAAGCTCTCCCAGCCGCTCTCGTCGTCGGTGATGGGAAGACCCACCGCCTTCAGCCGGGCCCGGGCCTCCTCGAATTCGGCGCGTTCCACCATGACGGTGCCGTCGTTTTCCAGACCGAATCGGTAGGACAGGTCCTCCACCAGGTGGGTCCCCATGGCGTGCATCATCTTGGCCGATCCCACCGGGTGGTTGTCGTGGGTGGCGAGAATGAGCGCGGTAGCGTCGAGCACCGCGCCCAGCGCGGAGATCCACGACTCGTTGTCGTGGCTCGATCTGAAGTAGGTAAGGATCGGGTAGGCGAGGTGGCTGTCAAGGACCTCGGCCGACCAGCGTTCCCAGTCCAGGAACAGCTGGGGCAGCCGATCCAGCATCTGGTACTTGGCATAGGTCTCGAGCAGGGTCACCCCGGAGGGCGGGGCCCCCGCCCGAGCGTCGAGGGTGACCACCAACGACTCGCGTTTCTGGAAGCTGCCATAGAGACTGAAGAGGAAGGTGATCACCAGGGCGACGGTGCCAAGCCCGGTGGCGTTGATCGCCGGCGCCACCATTCGCGCACCGCGTCCAGAGGGGATATAGGCGGACTGGCCCAGGCCGAACAGCGATGACGCCGCCACGTAGACCGAGCCGAAGAAGCGCGGCTGGGGTGTGAAGTCGGCGCGAAAAGCGTGGACCACTAGGGCGAAGCCGAGGATCTCCAGGATGATCCAGACCAGCAGCGTGATAACCAGGGCGGCGGGGGCGAAGATGCCCAGGATCGCCTCGCGCTTCACGACGCTGCCGCTGCGGTTGCCGACCGCCCGCCAGAGCCTCCAGATCGGCCGGACCGTGTACCGGGTGATGACCGTGGCCCCCGGTGTCGGCCGGGGGACGATGACGCCGCTGAAGATGTCGACCAGGACGGCCACCAGTACCGCTACCCCCGCCAGGCCTTCAAGCACCTTTAGGAATGCCGTCATTTATCCGCTAACTCAACAGCAGCGGTATGCCTTCCAGCGCGGTTGCGCTGCCGTACTCGAAGGACGCGCTTTTGGGCGCGGTGAACTCCTCTTCGAGGCGCCACTCGGCTGACGGCTTGGACCGCCGATGGTACTGCATGCTGAAGTCGGCCAGCTCGGAGTGGTAGCAGTAGATGGGCTGGCCCGAGGGGTCGTGGTAGGTGATCCCGATGAGGTCGTCCGGGTCGGGTCGGACGCTGCCCACCAGCCTGTCGCGGGCGTACTCGGCGTCGAACTCCCAGCCGTCGGGTGAGTGCTCGGTCACCGGCTTCAGCATCTCCCGGAAGCGGTTGCGCAGGATGCGCCGGCCGTCGCCCAGCTCCAGGTAGAGCGAGGTCACGGTGCGGACCCCGCCAGGCAGCGAGGGCCAGGCGGCGAAGCCGGTGAAGGCGCGCCCGGGTGCGCCCAGATGCTTGCACTCGGCCCAGTGCCAGCGCTGGCTGTGGCGCTTGCCGAACACGTGTGCCTGCTCGCCCAGCCATCCATCCACGGCGACGTCCTGGTTGTTCTCGGTGATGGTGCCGGAGATGCGGAGCAGCGGCCGCGGCTCGAGGAAGCAGGTGGCTACCCGGGCGCCCCACTCCGGGGTGGGCGCAATCGGCGGTAGGACGGAGTCGAAGTTCAGGTTCCAGGAGGCTTCCACGCCATCGGACGCGATCGCGCC
>DASZHA010000104.1:0-44517 GCA_035938265.1 Candidatus Dormiibacterota bacterium | reverse complement strand
AGCGGGCCGGCCCCCAGCCCTAGTCGGGCAGGCTGGCGCTGGTTGGCGCGGGTCGGAACCTGAAATAGGCCCAGAAGGCGACCGACGCGACGGCGAAGCCGACCAGCAGCGCGATCACGACCACCTCGTTGCCCTTGATTGAGCGGCCGACGTAACCGCTCTTCGGTGTAAGCAGCACCTGTATGACCCCGAAGACCCCCAGGCCGAAGAGGACCATCCAGACCCCGCGGCTCCAGGCGTAGATCTTGTGGCCGTCGAGGAAGCGCATCGGTAGGAGCCCGAACAGCATCGTCTCGAGGCCGCAGACGAAGGTCACCGCGAGGGTGGCGTCGAGCGCCAGCACCCAGAAGGACGCGCCCGGCTGGGTCGCCATCGAACGGATCGGGAGCCAGGCGAACCAGGCCACCAGGCTAATGGCGAACATGCCCGCGGCCGCGACCGCCAGTGACCTGCCCTGCTGGCGCCGAGTGATCTCGCCCTGGACCGCCAGGCCGGCGACCAGGCCGTAGATGTATCCCGGCTGGAAGTTGGCCAGCCGGGACACCAGCACGCACAGGGCAGCCACGGCGAGCGTCCACGGAAGTGTCTTGACCGTGGCCGAGTGGCCGTGAGCAAGCCGCACCTGGATGATCCCGGGCAGGTCGAAGACGACTGTGATGATCAGAACTCCCACCACCAGCCCGGCGAACAGCGCCAGCGATGCGCGGCTAAGACCGAAGCCGGGGTCAAGGAGTCCGTACAGTCCGGCCATGACAAGGATGAACGGAATGGCCCCAAGCCAGCTCGGGACGCGGTGGAACTGGTCCGCCGCCCTACTGGTGGCGCGGCCTAGGGGGCCGAACCAGCCGCGCACCTCCGCGTAGTTCTCCTCCAGGGTGCTGTTGAACAGTTCACTCGGGAACGCGATCAGGACGATGGCGACCACCGCAAGGATGAGGTTGATCCCTATCGTGGCGGCGCTGGTCGATACGTCCAGAGGGCTCAGCAACGACGCCGGGAAGGTCGAACGCTGCGGACCTGGTTGGTTCACCACGGGGTTGAGGGGCCCAAGATCGTCAGGCGGCGGGTTTGCAACAGTCGTCCCGGTGCCGGCAACGCCGGAATCCGAGGGCGAGGGCGAGGGACTCACCGACGGCGATGGCGAAGGTGAAGATGAGGAAGACGGGTGCGGACTTGGAGTCTTCGTTATAGCGCCGCCAGGCGTACCCGACGTGCTCGCCCCAGATGACGGTGACGCCGACGGGGGGCAGGTCGTGATGGCATAAGACGCTGGGGCACTAACGTAGGTGTGACCGTTGGCGTCCGGTGCGTGCGGGACCCCTGATGCATCGGGCTTGTCTGACCAGAACGCGTAGATCAAGTGCCTGCCGCATGACGCGTTCTGAGGCTGTGGCGTCATCGCACCACCTCCCACTGCGTTGTTGTAAGTCGGTGTCGTGCAGCCGTTGTCCGGTACACCTGCGGAGCCGAGGAACTGCATATCGGGCGCGGTCGGTCCCGTGGGATATCCGTCCCACCAGAAGTTAACCGGAGACGACTGCTGGTTCGGGCACGACGGGCCGACGGTGTTGTCAACGTGGTAAGTCGCGTTGAAGGGGTCGCCGTATGCCCCCGAGCTGACTGGCGTGACGCCATCCGCTGCCTCAAGGGTCAACGTGACTCCGACGTCTGCCCGAGCAACCGGCACCGACATCACTAGCAAGATCAGCAACAGCGGCGCAGCAAGCGCGAGGTTCCGCAATCGCCGTCTGCTCATCTGTCCAACCAATGTCATGTCCCCAGCGGCCCTCTTGCGTCCCTAACCTAGCACCCGCTCCGTGTAAGCGTTGCCAAAGCGGCGTTCGGGATCGAGGCGGTCTCGGACGGCGATGAATCGGTCCCACTGCGGGTAGCGCGGCCGCAGCGTCTCGGCCGTCTGGTAGTGCATCTTGCCCCAGTGGGGGCGGCCCATTACGCCGTCCATGATCGCCTCCACCTCACGGAAGTAGCGCGCGAACGGCAGCTTGTTAAAGACGTGCACCGCGATGTACCCGGTCTTGCGGGCGGTCGCGGTGCTCAGCGGGATGTCGTCTTCCGCTGCCACCCGGACCTCGACCGGGAAGCTGATCGACATCCCCGTCCTCTCGATCATCTTGTTGACCTCGCGGACCGTCTCCACCACCGCCTCGCGGGGGATCGCGTACTCCATCTCCACGAAGCGCACCAGGCGGGGGTTGATGAAGATGTGGTGGCTCAGGTCGACGATCTCGCGCCGGCTGATGAGCTTGCCGGTGAAGCGCGCCAGCGGCGGGATCCAGCCGGTGCGTGCAGCCCCGATGCGCTGAACCACCCCAAAAGCGTGGTTCTCCAGCAGGACGTCGTTCAGCCACGCCGATGCCCGCCCCGGTGGGCTCGGTGGATCGTCGGTCCGGTTGTTGAAGATCGTCTGGGCGGCGCTCGTGTGGGGGAACCAGAAGAACTCGAAGTGGTCGTTGCCTTCTACGAACTCGTCGAAGCGCTCCAGCACTTCGTCCAGCGTCCGGGGCTCCTCGACCGAACGCAGGGTGAAGGCCGGCACGCACTGCAGCGTGACGGTGGAGATGACCCCCAGGGCTCCGAGCCCCACCCGCGCCGCGGCGTAGACGTCCGGCTCGTGCTCGGCGTCGGCCTCGATGACGCTGCCGTCGGCGGTCACAAGCGACAACGCCTTGACCTGGGTCGAGATGTTGCCCAGGTTGCGCCCGGTGCCGTGTGTCGCCGTCGAGATCGCGCCCGCCACCGACTGGTAGCCGATGTCGCCGAGGTTGGGCTGGGCCATGCCGTGCTTCTCTAGCACCGCCCCCAGCTCCTCGATCGTGATGCCGGCCTGCACCTTGACCGTGCACGCGCCCTCGTCGATCTCGAGGACGCGGTTGTAACGATCGAGGCTCAGGAGGCGGCCGTCTGTGCACGCGATATCGGTGAAGGAATGCCCGGCGCCGAAGACCTTGACCCGCTGGCCGCGGTCGGCGGCGGCGCGCACCACCGAGGCGATGTCGGCCTCACTGATGGGGTGCTGGATGGCGACCGGGTGACACTCCTGGTTGCCGCCCCAGTTGCGCCAGTTGCTGGTCGCGCCGGTTATCGGTGCGGTCTTCGCTTCGGTTGGTCGCTCCGTGGTTGTCGCCATCTCACCAACCTCTCAAGTCGACGTCCCAGGTCTCCAGCACGTCATCGCCGCGCACCAGGTGCATCCGCTCGTGGTAGGCGACGGTGGGATCGACGTGAGCGGGTCGCACCCGGACCAAGTCTCCCACCTTTACGGGGTCGCCGATACCGAAGGTGACGTGCTCATCGCTGACGAACCAAACGGTGTGGCCGTCGTCCATCTCCGGGTTGCCATGGTCCATGCCCAGCGACTTCAGCCCCGAGTTGGCCACGGCGTAGCCATTGGCTGACACCGAGATCACGGTGCTGAGGACGCTCAGCGCCTGCCGGAAGGGGATGTCGAGCTTGGCATAGGTGGTGTCCATCAGCGCGTATGAGCCCGCCTGGATCTCGGTGGCCTGTGTGTTGATGTCGTAGGTGCCGGTGCCGCCGGCGCTGACGACGTCGCCACCGACCTCGGCGTGCGCCTTGAGGAGCAGCTCCATGCACTGGGGCACCATGTCCTCGCGGGCGCCGCGGTCCTCGAGGCCGACGACGTGGCCCTCGTAACCCATCACCCCTCGGACCTGCATGCCCCGGCTTCGTGCCATTTCGGCCAGGCGTCCGGCGTCCTCGGGTGGGCAGCCGCAACGCGGCAGCCCAATGTTGACGTCGATGACCACCTCCTTGACGCCGCCCGTGGCCGCAGCCTCGACGGTGGCGTCGGAGTCGACCGCCACGGTGACGCGGCCCTCGACCCGGCCCAGGCGCGAGGCGTCAACCACCTCGTTGGCCAGCAGCAGGTCGTCGCCCAGGCCGGCGGCGGCCATCCCCTCGACCTCGCGGATCGTGGCGCAGGTGAAGCCGAGATGCCCTGCATCGGCCTGGCGTCGTGCTAGCGCGGTCGTCTTGTGCGCCTTGACGTGCGGCCGCAGCCGGGGCCCGGCCAAAGCCGACGCCATCGTCGAGATGTTGTGCTCGAAGGCATCGACGTCGACCAGCAGGGCGGGGGTGGTCAGCTCGCCGATTCGCATCGGGCCAGCTTACGGCAGGCCGCGGGCGCAGATCGCACCACCGGACGTCTTCGGGTACCGTGGGCGCGATGAGCAGCCTCTCCGAGGCGCGCCCGGGGCGCGGAGTTCGAACCTTCCCATGGCGTGGCACAGACCTGGTGGTGCTGGTCATCCTCGTCGTCGCGCTGGTCGCCGTCACCAGCTGGCCGCTGAGCTCCCTCTTGCCCTTCAACCCCGAGTTACGAGGCGATGACTTCGCCCGGTTCTGGCGCGGCAGCCACGCGCTCCTCACCGGCGCCCAGGACTTTCCCTACCAGCCCGGCTTCGGGGACTTCTTCTACCCCGCGCCCTACCTGGTCCTGTCCTTGCCGTTCAGCCTGCTGCCGGCGGAGTGGTCTGGGCACCTGGCGAGGGCCCTGACCGCGGTGCTCTCCCTTGGCGTGGTGGGCGCTTGGGCGTCGACCGATCGTCGAGTGCCGATCTCAGCCTGGTTCCTGGCGGCGTCTCTGCCGGTTGTCACCGCCGTCTTTCTCGGTCAGCTGCCCACGTTGGTCGGCGTCGCGGCCTTCAGCCTCGCCATCTGGGCCCAACGGCAGGACCGCTGGTGGCTGGTCGGGGTGGCCGTCGCCATTGGCCTGGTGCGGCCGGCGAATGCGCTGCCGGTGCTCGCGATGCTGGTCGTGGGCGGGTGGAGGCGGCCTCGAGGGCTGCTCACGGCGGCGGCAACCACGGCGGCGGTGCTCGCGCCCTTGTCGCTGGTGGTGACCGTTTGGGATCCGCATTGGGTGCCCGACTACCTCCGCACTGTCGGCGAGTACCGCTTCGGGCTGCCCGCCGTGCTTGGCAAGTCCTTTGGAGCCGCCGGCGTGGTACTGCCGCAGCTGGTCGCGGTGGCGCTGGCGGTTTACTGGAACCGGCGCGAAGCCGGCCGGCCGCTCGACCTCGACCGCTCCGCCGCCGTCATGGCCCTCAGCGTGCTGGTGGCGCCGTTCACCTCGGCGTACTCGGCGATGTTCGCGCTGCCCGCGGTGATCAGGCTGTCGCGGCGACCCGGGATGTGGGTCGTGTGCCCGGCCTTTGCCCTGCTGCCGTGGCTCGGGCTACTGGCGGGCATAGGCGACAGTCCCCTGTCCTTCTACATCCTCGGTCCGTCGCTGGTCGGGGTCTTTGTCCTGGCGACTCTCCCCATGCTGCTGCGGCGCCGGAACAGGGTGTGACCCTTCTGGCGTGGGCCCTGCTCGGCGTCACCGTGGCGCTGGCGCTGACCGATTGGTTCGCCGTCGCCACTGGCCGCAAGCGCCTGGAGTACTTCGCCAAGCCCGCCACCATGCTGGCGCTGGCAGCGGTGGCGGCTACGCTCACCGTGCTGAGCTCCGAGCAGCAGAGGTGGTTCATCCTGGCGCTCCTCTTCGGGGCCCTCGGCGACGTCTTCCTGATGCTTCCCCGTGACCTCTTCCTTGCCGGCCTGACCGCGTTCCTGGTCGGCCATCTTGCATATGTGGCCGGGTTCGTCGCCGGCGGCGAGGACCCGGTGCGGATCCTGATCTACGCGGCGGTCATCATCCTGCCCGCCTCGGTGCTGTTGCCCGCGGTCGTCCAGGGAATCCTGGCCAAGCGCCGCCGCCTGTTGGTCCCGCCGGTGCTCCTCTACTCAATGGTGATCACGGCCATGGTTGGCGCCGCCCTGGGCAGCGGCAAGCCGCTGGCCGTCGCCGGCGGTCTGCTCTTCTACGCCTCCGACACGATGATCGGCTACAGCCGCTTCGTCTTGCAGCGGCGCTGGCTGCCGCTCGCGATCATCGTCACGTACCACCTGGGCCAGGCGGGCCTGGTCCTCTCGATGGCGCGGTAGGCCCTAGAGCATCGCCCGCCAGGCCGCCGCCGTCCGCTCCGCCGTCAGGTCCCAGTCGTAGCCGGCGGCGTTGCCGATGCCGCGCTGGCCCAGCTCCTGGCGCCGGTCGGGGTCCCCCAGCAGGCTTCGCGCCTGGGCGGCGATGTCCTCGACGCTGCCGGCGTCGGCCAGGGCCGCGGCCCCGCCGCCGATCTCCTCGATCACCGTGCCACGGCTGCCGAGTACAGGGCAGCCGCAGGCCATCGCCTCCAGCACCGGCAGGCCGAAGCCCTCGCTGACGCTGACGTACATCAGCATCTCGGCGCCGCTGTACACCGCGGCCAGGTCGTCATCGGCCACCCGCCCGGTTTCGACCACAGGCAGCGATGCCGACAGCCCGGGGTTGGCGCGGCCGACGACGACCAGGCTGAGCCCCGGCACATCGCCGGCGACCCGCGACAGCGCCTCCGTCATCGCCGCCTGGTTCTTGCGCCGCCCGTAGGGCGAAACCATCAGGACATATGGCCGGCGGATTCCAAAACGGTCTAGGGTGGCCTCCACCTCGTCCGCGCCCCTTGGTCGAAAGACGTCATGGTCCACTCCCCAGGGGGTGACGTGGATGCGGCTGCGGATGGCGGGCAGGCGGTCGGCGATTGCCCGGGCGGTCAACTCGGCGCTGGTGATGGCGCCGCGCAGGTAGGGCGCGGCTCGCTCCAGGTTCCGCCGCATATAGGCGCGGTTGTAGAGACGCGCGGTCGGCGGGTGGTCCCACGGCGTGTCGTCATGGATGGTGACGCTGGTCGCCAGCAGTGGCGTGGCCGGCACCTTGAAGCCGACGCCGTGCCAGAGGTCGGGCTCCAGCCGCTTCGCGGTCTCGACGGCGCCGGATCCGATCCAGCGCAGGTCGTGGACCAGGATCCGGGACGTACGCGGCAGCCTCTGGGTCCAGGGCCAGGCCCGCGCCATGCTGACCTCGACCACCTCGACGTCGGGCCGGGCCTTGAGCCGGGGCAGCAGGGATTCGACATAGCGGCTGGTGCCACCCCGGTCGAAGTCGGTCACTGACGTGTCGACGGCGACGAGCATGCGGCCTATTCTCTTCGTCACGGCCATCAATCCCGAACTTAGGTGGGATTATCGCGAGCGGGGGCGCGGTTAAAATTCGTACGTGGAAGCACTTCCCGTCTACACGCTGAGCACCGAGGGGATCCGGCAGACCAGCGCCGAGATCCGCGAGATGGCCGCGCGTCGGAACGCCGTCATCCTGGCTCACAACTACCAGGTTCCCGAGGTCCAGGATGTCGCCGACTACGTGGGCGATTCGCTGGGCCTCTCCCAGCAGGCGGCCAGGACCGATGCCGATGTCATCGTTTTCTGCGGCGTCCACTTCATGGCCGAGACGGCGGCCATCCTGTCACCAAGCAAGCGTGTCCTGATCCCGGACCTGGAGGCGGGCTGCAGCCTCTCCGACACCATCACCGCCGAGCAGCTCCGGGCGTGGAAGGCCGAGTACCCCGGCGCCATCGTGGTCAGCTACGTCAACTGCACCGCTGAGGTGAAGGCCGAGTCGGACTACTGCTGCACCAGTGGCAACGCGGAGAAGGTGATCCGCTCCATCCCCGAGGACCAGGAGATCCTCTTCCTACCCGACATGTTCCTGGGCGCCCATCTGGAGCGGGTCACCGGCCGCAAGATGCACGTCTGGATGGGGGAGTGCCATGTCCATGCCGGCATCGAGGCCGACGACGTCGACACCGCCCTGGAGGCCCACCCTGGCGCCGAGCTGCTGGTTCACCCCGAGTGCGGGTGCACCACCTCCACCATCTATAAGTACGGCGACAGTGGTCGCCTGCGGGTGCTCAGCACCGAGGGCATCATCAAGCGGGCTCGCGAGTCGGACGCCGAGGACTTCGTCATCGCCACCGAGAACGGGATCCTCCACCGGCTGGCCAAGGAGGTGCCCAACAAGCGCTTCCACCCGGCCTCCGAGCACGCGATCTGCCGCTATATGAAGATGATCACCCTCGACAACCTGCACGAGTCGCTGCGCGACGACGTCTACGAGGTCAAGGTTCCCCAGGATGTCGCTGACCGCGCCCGACTGGCCGTCGAGCGCATGGTGGCTATCGCCTAGCCGTCACCGGCCCGAGAGGGGGCCGGACTGTGGATCCACATCCATCTCGCGGACGCGCCGCTTTTGGCGCTTCTGTTGCTGGGCCACCACCTCACCGCTCTTCTCCCAGTCCTGCTTGGCCTGCTGCCAGCGGGCCTTGGCCGTGTGCTGGAAGGGGTGAACCAGGCCGCGGACGGACCCGCCTATTGCACGTGTGGTGATCCGGCGCGCCTGCCGGAGGTTGTAGCGCTCCGGCTCGTCGATCTGGACCAACCACAGAATCGACTGTGTCACCAGGTGCTTGAGGCCGCCCTGGTCAGCACTGGCGGTGGGTCCACCGGGCAGCAGGGACTCGGTCTCCTCAGCGGGCTTCTCGACCGGCATCGGTGGGACCAAGCTGTCGACCAGGGGGGCTGCTGCCTGAGGGGCCGTGGCGGCCGGCTGCGTTGGCGCTGGGGATTGGACCGGGGTGGTGGGGCTGAGAGCCGCCGATGGTTTTGCCGGAGGGGCGGGCAGGGTCGCCGAAGCGACCGGCGCCGGCGCCGACCCGAAGGGCGTACTGGGGTTTGGCGCATAGGTCTGGACGGGCGCTGGGCTGGCCGCGGTCTGGACGGGCGCTGGGCTGGCCGCGCTCTGGACGGGCGCTGGGGTGGCGACGGGCGTGGCCGCAGGCTGGACGGGCGCAGGCGTCGCCGCAGGCTGGGCGTTGCGCTGACTGTCGACCCCCCGAGCGGCTGGCAGGTCGCCCACAACCGCCGGCATGGCGCCGCTGGACAGCATCTTGAGGGTGGCGTCGAGGCCGATCTGGTAGAGGGGCTGGGCCACCGGCCAGCCCTCGGCGATGGCGTACGTGCCGCTGCTGAGCTGGGCCGCGGCGACCAGGGCGTCGGTTCCGGTCTGCCCCTCACCGCTGACGTTGAAGGGGCCGCCGCGATCGACCAGCACGGTGTAGGCAACGGCCGTCGGCGACTCCGCGGTCAGCGTGAAGCGGCCACCACGGTCGCAGCAGTCGCGGATCACGTCGAGGAAGGTCAGGTGAGCGCTGAGGTCCCCGCTCTGCGGCTTGGCGGTGGTGTCGGGCTTGCCGGACTTGTGTCTCAACATTCCAGATATCACGGCGATTACGGAAGAGTAACGCAGCATTATGGCCGCTCCCACAGGTTGTCGTACATCCGGCACAAGAGTTCACAAGGCTGCATGCGGGGGCACCGGCGGCGTAAAATACTAGTAAATGAGTCGGATTTTGCAGCGCGTGAGCGTGAGGGTGCCATGCTGAAGATATCGAGTCGCGGCCACTACGGCCTTCGACTCATGACGTCGCTGGCCGGGGCCTACGGCAAGGGACCCCTGTCACTGACCGAGATCGCCAGGATGGAGGCCATGCCGCTGCCCTACCTGGAGCAGCTGGTCGTGCCCCTGCGCAAGGCGGGCCTGGTCAACGGCACCCGTGGTCTGCACGGCGGTTACACGTTGCCTCGGGAACCCAGGGAAATCACCGCGGGCGCGGTGCTGCGGGTCCTGGAGGGCCCGGTTTCGCTGGTCGACTGCACCGCCCTCGACTATCTCCCCGGCGCCTGTGAGCGCGAGGGTGAGTGTCTCAGCAGCGGGCTCTGGCACCGCATCAAGGTCACCGTCGAGGCGATCCTCGACAGCACGACCCTCGACGACCTGCTCAACGACCCCGGCTTCCAGCCCGGCGTGACCCAGGTCCCGGCGAGCTTCGCCAGCCTGGTCCCGGTGCTGCAGACAGCGCCTGGCACCCCCGCCGGTAAGTAAATGGCTGTAGGCACCGCCACCGGCGTTCTCGGCATCAAGGACCTCCACGCCAGCATTGAGGGCAAAGAGATCCTCCGCGGCGTCGACCTCGAAATACCCCAGGGCGAGGTCCACGCCCTGATGGGCCCCAACGGCTCGGGGAAGAGCACCCTCGCCTACACCGTCATGGGTCACCCCAAATACGAGGTCACCTCGGGCGAGGTGCGCTACCGCGACCGGAATGTCCTCGAGCTCGCCCCTGATGAGCGGGCCAAGCTGGGGCTCTTCCTGTCGTTCCAGTACCCCACCGCCATTCCCGGTGTGACCATGCACAACTTCCTGCGCACCGCCACCAAGGCGCTCAAGGGCGACGAGCTGCCGCCGCGCGAGTTTCGCAAGCTGGTCTCGGAGCAGATGGAGCGCCTCAAGATGGACCCCTCGTTCGCCACCCGCTACGTCAACGACGGGTTTTCCGGTGGCGAGAAGAAGCGCGCCGAGATCCTCCAGCTGGGCGTGCTCCAGCCCGAGATCGCGATCCTCGACGAGACCGACTCCGGCCTCGACGTCGATGCCCTGCGCACCGTGGCCGAGGGCGTTGAGGCGCTGCGCGGCCCCGACCTGGGCGTCCTCCTCATCACCCACTACCAGCGGATCCTGAACTACATCACCCCCGACCGCGTCCACGTCATGTACCGCGGCCGCATCATCAAATCGGGCGGAGCCGACCTTGCGCTCGAAATCGAGTCCAATGGGTATGACAAGATCATCAGCGAGCTTGGAGAAGAGGTGGGCGCGGTTGCCTCGGCAACCGATGACGTGAGCCCCGCCGAGCGCGCCTTCGCTGAGAGCCACACCATGGAATCCGGAAGGGAAAACCACTGATGGCAATCGAGATCACCCCCGACCAGGGCGCGGCGCCCGACAAGGTTCGCGCCGAAGACCTTTCCAAGGACTACAAGTTCGGCTGGCACGACGAGCTCAAGGCCGCCTTCAAGTCCGAGCGGGGGCTGTCGGAGGAGGGTGTCCGCCAGATCTCGGCGATGAAGGGCGAGCCCGAGTGGATGCTCAAGTTCCGCCTAAAGGCGCTGCGCCACTTCAACAACCGGCCGATGCCCTCATGGGGCGCCGACCTCGGCGACATCGAGTTCGACAACATCTTCTACTACCTAAAGCCCCAGGGCGAGCAGGGCAAGAGCTGGGACGACATCCCGCCCGACATCAAGAACACCTTTGACCGCCTGGGCATCCCCGAGGCGGAGCAGAAGTTCCTCGGCGGCGTCTCGGCCCAGTACGAGTCCGAGGTTGTCTACCACTCCATCCGCGAGGACCTGGAGAAGCAGGGCGTGATCTTCACCGACTGCGACTCGGGCCTGCGCGAGCACCCCGAGATCTTCCAGAAGTACTTCGGCACCATCATCCCACCCAACGACAACAAGTTCGCCGCGCTGAACAGCGCCGTGTGGTCGGGCGGCTCGTTCGTCTTCGTTCCCGCCGGGGTCAAGGTCGAGATCCCTCTGCAGGCCTACTTCCGGATCAACGCCGAGAACATGGGCCAGTTCGAGCGGACGCTGATCATCGCCGAGCCCGGCAGTTTCGTCCACTACATCGAGGGCTGCACCGCCCCGATCTACACCTCGGACTCGCTGCACTCAGCGGTGGTCGAGCTGATCGCGATGGAGGGCGCCAGGATCCGGTACACCACCATCCAGAACTGGTCCAACAACGTCTACAACCTGGTCACCAAACGGGCCATCGCCGAGAAGAACGCCACCGTCGAGTGGATCGACGGCAACCTCGGCAGCAAGGTGACGATGAAGTACCCCGCCGTCTACCTGATGGGGGAGGGCGCCAAGGGCGACGTGCTGTCGATAGCCTTCGCCGGTCCCAACCAGCACCAGGACGCCGGCGCCAAGATGATCCACGCCGCGCCCAACACCACCTCGACGATCGTCAGCAAGTCGATCTCCAAGGGCGGCGGCCGCACCAGCTACCGCGGCCTGGTCAAGGTCTACCCGGGGATGAAGGGCGCCAAGTCGTCCGTGCGCTGCGACGCGCTGCTGATGGACGAAGATTCGCGGTCCGACACCTACCCCTACATGGACATCGAGGAGGACCAGGTTCAGATCGGGCACGAGGCCACGGTCAGCAAGATCGGCGACGAGCAGCTCTTCTACCTCCAGTCCCGGGGCATCCCCGAGGAGGAGGCGATGGCGATGATCGTCAACGGCTTCATCGAGCCCTTCACCAAGGAGCTCCCGATGGAGTACGCGGTGGAGCTGAATCGGCTCATACAGCTCCAGATGGAGGGTTCCGTAGGCTAGACGGCCCTCGCCGCCGTTGCTACCAGCCTGAGACGGAGGCGGGGCGGCCAAGGCCTTGTGGCGCCTCCCGGGTGCCTTATTCTGTGGCGAGATGCCGGTAGCAGCAGACGTTCAACTCGGCGCGGGGGTTGTGATCACGCACCCGGAGCTCAGCAACCTGTACGGGTGCTCCATTGGCGATGGCACCCGCGTCGGCCCATTTGTCGAGATCCAGAAGGACGCCCACGTGGGACGGCAGTGCAAGATCCAGTCGCACACCGTGGTCTGCAGCGGCGTGACCATCGAGGACGAGGTCTTCGTCGGCCACGGGGTGATGTTCGTCAACGACATGCGCCCCCACGCTATTAACGGCGCCGGCGAGCTGGCCACGACCGACGACTGGGAGATGGCGCCGATCCTGGTGAAACGCGGTGCGACGATCGGCAGCAACGCCACCATCCTGGGAAACGTCACCATCGGGTCCGACGCTATGGTGGGCGCGGGGGCAGTGGTCACTCGCGACGTCCGCGACGGTGCCACCGTGGTCGGTAACCCTGCGCGCGAAGTGAGCTCGGTGGGAGCGCGTCGCTGATGCGGGAGCGTCGCGGCCTGAAGCCGAACCTCGATTTGCCTCGCCTGGCCCTGGTCGGCTGCGGCCAGTGGGGCCTCAACTACCTGCGCGCCTTCGGCGAGCTCGAAGGCTGCGTCGTCACTCACGCCTGCGACGTCTCACCCGAGCGCCTGCGTGAGGCTGAGCGGCGCATGCCTGGCGTCGCCACCGCGGAGCGGGTCGAGGAGGTCCTCGCCAACCCCGACATCGACGCCGTGATTGTCGCCGTCGAGGCCACCCGCCACTACGAAGTGGCGAAGGCCGTCCTGGAGGCGGGCAAGCACGTCCTGGTCGAGAAGCCCATGACCATCGAGGTCGCCGACGCCCGCGGCCTGCGCGATATCGCCGCCGCCTCGGGGCGGGTCATGATGGTGGGCCACGTCTTCCGCCACAACCCCGCCATCAACTACGTCCGCGACGTGCTGGGCGGGGGACAGCTGGGCGACCTCCTCTACCTCTATTTCACGCGCACCAACCTCGGTCCCATCCGGTCCGACGTCAACGCCGTTTGGGACCTGATGACGCACGACATCTCCATCCTTCTCCACTTCCTCAACGAGAGCCCGCAGTGGGTGTCGGCCCAGGGCGCCCGCTACCTCAGCCCCGACGTCGAGGACGTGGCCTTCGCCACCCTTGGGTTTGGCAAAGGGGTGATCGCCAACCTGCGGGTCAGCTGGCTCGATCCCCGCAAGGTGCGCGAGATCACGCTGGTGGGCACCCGCAAGATGGTGGTCATCGACGACCTCGCGGCCGAGCCGGTCCGGATCTACGACAAGGGCGCCCTCCTGGAGCCGGCCTACAACACATTCGGCGAGTTCAAGCTGGTCACCCACAGCGGCGACGTCACCATCCCCGCGATTCCCACCGTCGAGCCGCTGAAGGCCCAGTGCCAGCACTTCCTTGACAGCATCCGCAGTGGCCGGGTCCTGGTCGGAGATGCCGACGATGGAGTGCGGGTGGTCGAGGTCCTGGACGCCATCAACCGGTCGATGGCCCAGCTGGGCGCGCCCGTGCAGTTCGCCGCCGCCGGCGCCGCCGCCGGATGAAGGCAGGCGCGCGGGGCGTCCGTTTCGTCGACCTCCAGGCTCAGATCGCCGAGCTCCAACCAGAGGTCTCCGAGGCCATCGCATCGGTGGTCGCCAGCGCCGCCTTCATCCTCGGCCCCGACGTGGCGCGGTTCGAGCAGGAGTTCGCCGCCTACTGCGATGTGCCCCACGCCGTCGGCGTCGACAGCGGGCTGAGTGCCCTCGAGCTCGCCCTCAGGGCCCTGCAGCTCCGGCCCGGCGACGAGGTCATCACCCAGGCCAACACCTACGTGGCGACCGTCAGCGCCATCGAGCAGGCCGGTGGCCGCCCGGTACTTGTCGACTGCGATGAGGCCGGCGGCATCGATACCGCGGCCCTGGCGAATGCCTTCACCGATCGCACCCGGGCGGTGATGCCGGTGCACATGTACGGGCGGGTCTGCGACATCGATGACGTCGTCCGCATCGCCAAAGCCCACGACGTCGTCGTGATCGAGGATGCGTGCCAGGCCCACGGCGCGGTCTTCGATGGCCGCCGGGCGGGAACCTTCGGCGACGCCGCCGGCTTCAGCTTCTACCCCGGCAAGAACCTCGGCGCCTTCGGCGACGCCGGCATGATGGTCACCTCCAGCTCGGAGATCGCCGACTGGGTCCGCAAGGTGCGCAACTACGGCCAGGAGACCAAGTACGTGCACGAGCTGCCGCCGCTCAACCGCCGCCTCGACAGCATCCAGGCGGCCGTCCTCAGCGTCAAGCTGAGGCGGCTGGACGATTGGAACCGGCGCCGCGAATGGGTGGCCGACGCCTACCGTGAACGCCTCGCCGAGGCCCCCGTGGAGCTGCCGCAGGAGGGGGCCCCGGGCCGCCACGTGTACCACCTGTTCCCCCTCCAGACCGATTCCCGGGACGCGCTCCAGGAACACCTGGGAGAGGCCGGCATCGAGACGGGGATCCACTACCCGATCCCGGTCCATCGCCTGCCCGTCTACGAGTCGCTGGGTTACGCGGAGGGGGCCTTCCCCACCGCCGAGGCCGCCGCCCGGCGGATGCTCTCGCTGCCGATGTACCCGGAGCTGTCGATCGAGGCCATCGACCGGGTCAGCGAGGCCGTAACCGACTTCTTCTCGGGCTGATGTACAAGGGCAAGACCATCCAGGTCATCCTGCCCGCGCTCGACGAGGTGGGGAAGATCGGCAAGGCCGTGGAGCGCATCCCCGGCGACATCGTCGACGACGTGGTGGTGGTGGATGACGGCTCCACCGATGGCACCGCCGCCGAGGCCCGTGCTGCGGGGGCCACGGTCCTGGTCCACGACGTCAACCAGGGCGTGGGCGCCGCCATCCGCACCGGCATCTACCACGCCCAAAAGACGGGCGTCGACCTCTGTGGCATCATCGCCGGCGACGACCAGGACCGCCCCGACGAGATCGTGCGGCTGGGCGACGCCATCATCGACGGCGGCGCCGACTTCATCCAGGGATCGCGCTACGTGCCGGGTGGCGAGCGCCTCAACCAGCCCCGCAGCCGGACCGCCATGACGCGCTCGTACTCAGTCTTCTTCAGCGCCTGTGTCGGCAAACACATCACCGATGCCACCAACGGCTTCAAGCTCTTCCGCACCGAGGTCACCCGCAAGATGCACCTCGACCAAGCGTGGCTCAACCGTTACGAGCTGGAGCCGTACCTGCTGTTCTCCGCGATCAAGATGGGCCTTGACGTGCGTGAGGTGCCCGTGACCAAGTACTACCCGCCCGACCGGCAGGTCGGCTACACCAAGATGAAGGCCTACCGCGACTGGTGGGGGATTTCGCGGCCGATGCTGCTCCTGGCACTGCGCATCAGGAAGTAGTGCTCACCGCCGTGGCCCGCCGGCGACTGGCGGTCGCCCTCTTCATCTTCGTCTGGTTCGCCTACCTCGCCACCGCCTCGGGCCGCCTCAAGACCGCGGATGTCCAGCGTGAGTTCAAGGTCGCGGCCAACCTGCTCGACCACGGTGGACTGGAGGGCGAAAACAACCTGGATGCCCGCATCGGGGTGGACGGCAAGCCCTATGCCACCAGCGGCATCGCCGCCTCGATCATCCTCATCCCCGCGGCGCTGGTTGGCGGCGGCTCCCAAACCGAGAAGGCGATCTTCGTGGAGGACATGGTCAACCCCCTCCTGGCCGCAGGGACGGTGACCCTGCTCTTGCTGCTCCTGCTGGACATGGGCTTCGGCGGTCGGGTCGCGACCGCGATCTGCCTGGTCTTTGCCTTCGCCACCATCGAATGGCCGTACGCGCACGATGCGTTCGACGTCACGGCCGCCGGGGCGGTGACATTGCTGGCGGTGGTTGCGGCGCGGCGACGCGCCGAAGGCGGGTCCCTGGGCGCCCTGCTCCTCTCCGGGATCAGCCTGGGTGTCGCGTTACTGATCCGAATCTCGAGCGGCCTCCTGCTGGTGCCGCTGGCGGCCTACCTGGCGTGGAAGCGGCGCCGGCAGGGAGCGGTCGCGGTCGTGCGCGAGCTGGCCATGTGGGCGGTCCCGATCGTGGTCGGGCTGGCGGTCCAGGGCTGGCACGACTGGGTCCGCTTCGGCAACGCCTTTGATGTCGGGGCGCGCTACCCACTGCAGGCATACGTCCAGCCCCTGGCGAACCAGGGACTGGCATTCATCGGCCTCCTGGTCAGCCCCGGTAAGGGCATCCTGCTGTTTTCCCCGATCTTCGTTCTCGGTGCGATCGGCCTGGTGCGGCTGGTCCGCCGCGACGCCAGCTTCGCCCTTCTGACCGTCGCCATCGTCGTCTTTCACCTGGTCTTCTATGCCCGAATCAACCCCTGGAGCGGCGACCAGGCGTGGGGGCCGCGCTACCTGGTGCCCGTGGTGCCCTTCTTCATGCTCTGGACTGCGCCCGCACTGGCATCCTGGCGGGAGCTGGGCAGGGTGGCGAAGGCCGCCGTCGGGGTCCTGGTCGCGGCCGGGGTCGCGGTCCAGGCGACCGTCATCCTCACCGGCTACGAGCGGGTCATCGAGGCGATGGACCAGCCGCCTCCGCCCCAGACGGTGTCGGACCCGGGCTGGTACTTCGTGATCGGGAATAGCCAGCTGCTGCGCCAGTTCAAAGCCGTCGGCGCCATGCTCTTTGGCCCCAACCCATTTGGGCCATACGCGACGGCCAACGGCTCCAACGGCCTGACATACCTGTACACCCCTGACCTCTGGTGGGCCGATCCCTGGAGCACGCCGGGGTTGCGTCCCTTCCTGGTCCTGGTCGCGGTCCTCCTGCTCCTGCTGGTGGTGCTCTCCGGCTTGCGCCTTCTCAAGGCGGTTCGCGCCCTGCCCCAGGAGGGCGCCGCCGGCGCCCTGGCCGGCTCCCCGGTGATAAAATCAGAGCAAGTTAGTCAGATTTTGTAATCCGCGAGGGATCGTTGACCGAAGCCATTGAAGTCGACCAGCTGACCGAGGACGTTATCCACTCCGCGGCGCTGCCGTCGTGGCTGGAGCAGCGCAAGCTCGACGACCTGGCCACCTTCCGCGACCTACCCTTCCCCGACTCCAACCGCGACGAGGACTGGCGCAAGACCGACATCAGCCGTATCGACCTGCGCGGCTATTCGTTGCCCGGCGCGTCCCGCCCCAACCCCGCCGTCGCGGCCGAGCTGGCGGCCCAGGGCGTCACCGTGTCGAGCCTCGAGGATGCCGCCCAGACCCATGGCGAGCTGGTCCAGCGGTACCTCGAGCACGAGGTCGTCCCTGCCGCCGCGGGCAAGTTCGCGGCCTACAATGCCGCCTTCTGGCGTGGCGGCGTCTTCATCCACGTGCCCAGGGGGGTGACGGCCACAGTGCCGATAAGGACCGCCTTCGCGCTCCCCGACGACGGCGCCGGACCGCAGGCCATCCTGCCCCGGAGCCTGGTGGTGGTCGAAGATGGGGCCTCCCTGGTCTACACCGACGAGTACGGCGCGGCCAGCGCCCCGGCCGGCGGCGCGGCCCTCAGCAGCGCCGTGACGGAGGTGGTCCTGGGCGACAACGCTCGGATCCAGTACCTCGTCCTCCAGGAGTGGCCCGATGACGTCGACCACGTCGCCACCCACCGGATCCACGTTGGCCGCGACTCCAACGCCGAGCTGGTCGTCGCCGCCACCGGCGGGCGCATCAGCAAGGTCTACATGGAAGTCTCGATGCTGGGCTCTGGGTCCTCGGCCCGAATCTCCGGCCTCATCATCGGCCACGGCAAGCAGCATTTCGACTATCAGTCGCTCCAGGACCACCGGGCGCCCAACTGCGTCAGCGACCTCCTGGTCAAGGGCGCTCTCAAGGACGAGGCGCGCTCGGTCTACTCCGGCCTGATCAAGATCGAGAAGGCGGCGCAGCACTCCGACGCCTACCAGGCCAACCGCAACCTGCTTCTGTCGCCGAGGGCCAAGGCCGACTCCATCCCCAAGCTGGAGATCGAGGCCAATGACGTGCGCTGTACCCACGGCGCCACCGTGGGCCAGGTCGACGCCGAGCAGCTCTTCTACCTGCAGAGCCGAGGTTTCTCGCTGGAGGAGGCGCAGAACACGCTGGTCCACGGCTTCTTCCAGCCGGTGATCGACCGCATCGCCCTGGAGGAGGTCCGGGCCCGGATCCACCAGGCGATCGACGCCGAGCTCGAGGGCCTGGAGCCGGAGGCGGCAGCGTGAAAATAGCGCCGGAGGCGGCAGCGTGAGCCTGGTGCGGGTCGCGTCCGTCGATGAGATCCCCGAGAACGGTGCCAAGCACGTCGAGGTCGGGGGGGACGAGATCGCCGTGGTCCGCGTCGACGGCAACTTCTACGCCATCAGCGACATCTGCAGCCACGAGTACTACCACCTCTCCGAGGGCGAGGTCGACCCCGAGGACCTGACCATCGAGTGTCCTAAGCACGGCTCCCAGTTCAGCCTCGTCGACGGCCGTCCCCGGAGCCTGCCGGCGGTCCTGTCGGTGCCGGTCTACGGCGTCCGCGTCCAGGGCGACGACGTCTACGTCGAGCTGATCAGCAGTGGCGTGTCAGCCGGCGACGAGCCGGAGCCCGCCGCCCGGGAGGCTTCGGCGTGACCGAGACCGCCGCCCGCCCCAAGGCCACCCCGCTCGACGTTTCCGCCATCCGCAAGGACTTCCCCATCCTTGACCGCGCCGTCCGCGGTGGGAAGCCGCTGGTGTACCTCGACAACGCCGCCTCCAGCCAGAAGCCCAAGCAGGTCATCGATGCTTTGGCCGACTACTACACGCGCTACAACGCCAACGTCCATCGCGGTATCCACACCCTCAGCGAGGAGGCCACCGACGCCTACGAGGAGGCCCGGCGCAAGATCCAGCGCTTCATAAACGCCGAGCACCCAGAGGAGCTGATCTTTGTCCGCAACACCACCGAGGCCATCAACCTGGTGGCCAACAGCTACGGTCAGCGCCTCAAGCCTGGAGACGAGATCCTTCTCTCCGAGATGGAGCACCACTCCAACCTGGTGCCCTGGCAGCTGCTGGCCGATCGCAGCGGCGCCAAGCTCCGGTTCCTGCCTCTGAACGACGACGGCACCATCGACATGACGGCCCTACCCGGCCTGCTCAGCGACAAGACCAGGATTGTCGCCGTCAGCCACATGTCCAATGTGCTGGGCACCATCAACCCGGTCGAGGAGATCGTCCGCCAGGCGCATTCCAACGGAGCTGTAGTCCTGCTTGACTCCGCCCAGGCGGTGCCCCACATGCCCGTCGACGTGCAGGCGATCGGTGCCGACTTCATCGCCTTCAGCGGCCACAAGATGCTCGGCCCCATGGGCGTGGGCGTGCTCTACGGCCGCCGCGAGCTGCTGGAGTCGATGCCGCCCTTCCTGGGCGGCGGCAACATGATCATGTTCGTCGACCTCGAGCACAGCACCTACAACGAGCTCCCCGACAAGTTCGAGGCCGGCACCCCAGACGCCGGCGGCGCCATCGCGCTGGGGGTCGCGGTCGACTACCTGTCGGCGCTGGGCATGGAGAACGTCCGCCGCCACGAGCGCGACATCGCCGACTACGCCATCGAGGTGCTGCTGGGGCTCGACGACCTCGCCCTCTACGGCCCCAAGTCGGCCGACGCCCGCGGCGCCGTCCTGGCCTTCAACTTCGCCGACATCCATCCCCATGACCTCGGCACCCTGCTCGACCGCGATGGCGTCGCCATCCGGGCCGGCCACCATTGCTGCCAGCCGCTGATGCGCCGCCTCGGCCAGGTGGCCACGGCGAGGGCCAGCTTCTACATCTACAACACCCGCGAGGAGGTGGACACCCTGGCCGCATCGCTGGTTCGTAGCCGCGAGATCTTCAGTTAGGCTTCAGATATGTCATTCCAGTTCGACGACGAACTCTACCGCGACATCATCCTCGACCATTACCGCAACCCGCGGAACAAGGGCGACCTCGATCCCGCGTCGGTCAAGGTCAACGCCAACAACCCGCTCTGCGGCGACGAGGTGACGATCACCGCCGTCCTCAGCACCGACGGCCAGACGGTGGAGCATGTCCACTTCAGCGGCCGCGGCTGCTCCATCAGCCAGGCATCGGCCTCGATGATGACCGAGGAGGTCGAGGGCAAGACCCTCCCCGACGCGCTGGTGGTGATCAACAGGTTCAAGACGATGATGCTGGCGGACGGAGATGCCGAGGGGCTGGGCGACCTGGAGGCGCTCCAGGGCGTCAAGAAGTACCCGGTCCGGATCAAGTGCGCCGTCCTGGCATGGAACTCGCTGCTCCAGGGTTTACAGGAGCAGGCGGGTGAGCAGGTCGGCCCCGAAGCGCACACACACGAAGTTGGAAGCTGAAATGACTGATCAGACGGACACCGAAGCCACGCCCCAGCCCAACCTGGGCGCGTACAACGACGACGAGGAAGCCAAAAACCCTGGCCTTTCCCAGCCGGATGACGCGGGCGCTGCAGCCGCGGACGATCCCAGCGTCTCCGACCCCGGGACCACCGGCGAGGCCGGCGCCGTCTCCGGCGACATCTCTTCTGACTCCGTCCGCGAGGCGCTCAAGGCGGTGGTCGACCCCGAGATCGGAATCGACATCGTCAACCTCGGCCTGATCTACGAGGTCAAGGTCGAGGAGAACAACATCAAGGTCGAGATGACCCTGACCGGCCCGGGCTGCCCCATCGGGCCGATGCTGCAGAGCCAGGTCTATGGCATCGCCGCAGGGTTTCCCGGCGCCCGCAACGTACAGGTCGACCTGGTTTGGTCGCCGCCGTGGGACCCGCGGACGATGGCCTCCGAAGAGGCCAAGGACATACTCGGGATCTGGTAGCGAAAGCTGCAAGATCGGGGTAGCGGGCAGCGCGGGTTCGCCTGGCTGGGGTCGCTGCCCGGCCTCCGGGTCTTCACCCAGCCGAAATTCCGGGTCGCCGCCCTGCTGGTGCTCCTCGCCGGCGCTCTCTACCTCCACGGCAGGGTGGTCGGCTTCGCCTTTGCCACCCAGTACGACTACCACGACATCACCCAGTCGGTCCGGGTGATGCAGTCGGGTCAAAACCCGTACCAGCCCCTGGACGTGGCTCCCGGCGGCACCTCGACCTTCGGGCCCACCCACAGCAACTACCCCCCGACCGCATATGTCCTCCTGGCCCCGCTTCCGGCGGTGGCCGCCGGGGTCGGCGACGTCGGCTGGATCGTCTTCAACGAGCTGCTGGTGGTGGCGGTCGTGGTCGTCGTCTACATGGGCATCGGCCGCCCCAGCCTCACCGAGGCCCTGGGGGTGGCCGCGCTAGTGGCGGCCTTCCTGCCGGTGTGGCACAACCTCTGGTGGGGGCAGGTCAACCTGGTGGTTCTCCTCCTTGTGGTACTGGCGATGCTGGCCCACCAGCGCGGCCTGGCCATTCCCGGTGGCATCGCCCTGGGTTCGGCCGTCGCCATCAAGCTGGCGCCGGTGGCCCTGATTCCGTACTTCCTCTGGAAGCGCAATTGGCGGTTGGCCGCGGCGACCGTTGTCACGCTCGGCATCGTGGTGGGTGTCACCCTCCTGGTGGGGTGGGGGCCGAGGTGGGCGCAGTACTACGACTTCCTGGGTCCGTCAGGCCGCGGAACGGCGCTGGTCAACAACCAGACCCTCAATGGGATGCTGTTGCGGCTGTGGCGCCCCGACCTCAACGGCTACCCCATCGGCAGCCCGCCGGCCGGGTTCGTGCCCGTTTGGTACGCGCTAAACATCCTTGTAGTGGGCCTGATGTTGGCGGTGCTGCGTCGGATTCGCTCTGGCGACCCGCTGATGATATGGGCGGAGCTCGCGGTGGTCCTGGTGGTGCTCTCCCTGGTCCAGCCGATCGCCTGGTTCGCCCACCACGTCGCCGCCATCGTCGCGATCGTGGTCGCGGTCCGGCTGGCGCGCCAGCGCGCCCTCCCGGCGGCGGCGGCGGCCGGGCTGGTGGTGGCGTACGTGCTGGCCACGCCGGTGGCGGCTGTGATCGGGCTCACCGTCGGGGGGTCGTTGGGCGCCGACCAGGGCCATCAGCCGGTGCTACAGGTCGCCACCTCGGCCCTCGTCTTTGGCGCGGTGCTGGCGGTTGTCTGCCTGGGTGCGGCGCGGCTGAATGCCGCCCGGGCCCGGGAGGCACGGTTGCTAGACTGAGCCTGTCATGACCGCCGGTTCGGCGCGCCCATTTGCGGCTCCGCGCCTGCTGCTCCTCCTGAGCCTGTTCCTGGTATCGGCGTGCGCACCCTTCGGCCAGAGCCAGTCGGCCACGAAGCCGGCCCAGCCGCCAGGTACGGTCAAGGGCGACGTCGTCTTTCTGCCGCAGGACACCTCGTCCGAGCTCGACCCCGCCAAGACCGAGGTCAAGGTCAAGCCCCTGAACTCCGACACCGAGCTCCGGACCGTGAGCGTCAAGTCGGATACCGGAACCGACGTCGCCGTCAACCTCCAGAACGGCGAGGCCAGCCTCAAGGGCGAGCTGGGGACTGACACCCACTACACCGTCACCGCCACCGCGGTGGTGCACCACAAGGGCGCCGCCGACGAGCCCGAGACCGAGGTCACCGCCTTCAGCACCGCAACCACTCCCAAGATCGTGGCCACCAACCCGCAGAGCGTGGCCAAGGGCCAGTCGGTGGTCCTGACGCTGGCGCCCGCGGCCAGCGATATCAGCGTCATCGACGGCCCCGTCGATGCCCAGCTCGGTCCTGACGGGACAACCGTGACCTTGCTGCCCAAGAGCTACACCCAGGGACAGACGTACAGCCTCACGCTGGTGGCCAAGAACAAGGCCGGGATCGCCGGCCAGCCCCAGCAGGCGACCTTCAACACCCTGCCGCCCGGCACCGCCGCTGCCTCACCCGACAGCGGCAGCACAAACATCGGCGTCGCCTACCCGATCATCGTCACCCTCAGCGGTCCACCCGCCGATCGGGCCGCGCTGCTGAACAAGCTGACGGTCACCGTCGACGGCTCCGCGCCGGCATCCCCGGGCACCGGTGGCTGCGCCCAATACGGCACTTCCGCGGTGCCCAGCGGGCCGATCGCGACCAACGCCTCCTGGGTCAGCGACCGCAAGGTGCGGCTAACGCCCAAGACCCCCGACGGCTACTGGCCGGCCAAGAGCACGGTCTCGCTAAAAGGCACCATCCAGGGCCTCACCAGCAACACCGGCAGCGTCTTTGATGGCAACGTCAGCACCAGCTTCACGACCGGCGACAAGCGGCTTGTCGACGTCGACCTGAGCAAACAGCAGCTGACGACGTGCAAGAACGGGGTCCAGGACCAGCAGTTCCTGATCAGCAGCGGCACACCCAGCCACCCCACCTACACCGGCAGCTTCTACATCTGGCGCCGGGTCGCCGACGAGGAGATGAAGAGCCCCGAGGGGCCCTTCGCGCCCGACTACTACGACATCAAGCACGTGCCCTGGACGCAGTACTTCGACGGCAGCGCCGCCCTCCACGGCGCCTGGTGGCACAACAGCTTCGGGACCCCGCGCAGCCACGGCTGCGTCAACGTCCAGTCGCCGACCAACAACACCCAGTGGCCCAAGGCGCTGCCCCAGGCCGAGTACCTGTGGGGCTTCAACAACCTCGGCGACCCGGTGGTGGTGCACGGCGTCACCCCGGGGCTGTCGGCGGCGAGCCAGCCGAGCGACTGAGCGTTCCGCCAGAGGGGGGTGGGTCATACTTACCCGGCCAGAGCGATAATCGAGGAAGGAGTGAGATGTCGGAATTTGCCCTGAGATCCCTTGCCATCCTGACCACCGCCTTCATCCTGCTGGGCTTCGGCATCTACTTCGGCACCCCGGTCAGCGACACCTACAAGCACGACTACATCTTCTTCGGCGGTGGGGTGATATCCCTCCTCAGTGGCCTGGCCACTCTCGGCCTCTTCGGGATGCTGCTGAAGCAGCGCCAGGAGTACGGCGACGACATCACCTCCGACCAGGGATACCCCGAGATGGCCGCGCCTCCGCCCAACGTCGGCGGCGCCGCGGCGCGAAAGGCGGCTGCCGACGCTGCCGCCGAATCGGACGACTCGGAGTCCTCGGACTAGCCGACTTCTCGGCCTGGACTTCCAGGCCCCGACTTCTAACCCCGGACTTCCTGTGCAGGACGACGCCCGCCGGCGCCAGCAGGGGTTAGCCGGCGACCTGTACCCGGTTCTGGCCCCGCGCCCGGCTCTCGATCAAGGCCTGGGTGGCCCGCCCCATCAGGTTGGCGTCGGCGGTGGGATCCTTGCCGGTGCTGGCCACCCCCATCGAGAGCGTGACCTGGCCGCCGCCGTCGCCGAGCTCGACCGCGCCGGTCCCGACCATCTCCCGGATCCGCTCCGCGGTGCGGAAGGCGCCCTCCTCGTCGGTCTCCGGCAGCAGGATTAGGAAACGCTGCGTACCCAGCGCGGTGACGCGGTTGGTCGATGCCAGCGTATCGGCCTCGCGCAGCACGCCCGCGATCAGGTTGCCGACCTCGCGGATCGCGTTGGTGATCAGCTCGTACCCCAGCGCCGCCTCCAGTTCCGCCAGCGAGTCGATCTCGGCCACGACCACCGAGAGGTCGTGCTGGTAGCGGCTGGCGCGATTGAGCTCCTGCTCCAGGAGGGACTCGAAGAAGACGACGTTGAAGAGGTTGCTGAGGCCCTCGACGACGAACAACGGCCGGTCATGAGCGGGGTCGATGGGCATGCCGCAGTGAGAGCAGTAGTTGAAGTCGGGCCGGGTGCTGGCCCGGCAGTAGCGACAGCTGTCGGCGGGGCTGCGGTCCCACACCCGGGCAGGGACGGCCGCGGCCTCCTCCGCCCCCGCAGGGTTGTCGCCCGAATTCGTCATCGTGAGCGCCGTAATCATATCGGGCGGGGTCGCAATTGGTAACAGCTCGGTGCACATGTCATCTGGCGCGCGTAGGGGCTGCGTAACATGGGTTGCATGCCTGCGGTTACCCCGGCGCCGGGGGAGGTCAAGATCAGCCCGGCCAGCGTGGTGGTCGAAGGCCTTTGCAAGGACTTCGGTTCCTTCCGGGCGCTCGATACCGTCAGCTTCGACGTCATCAGCGGCGAGTCGATGGTCATCCTCGGTGAGAATGGCGCCGGCAAGACCACCACTCTTCGATGCCTGGCCGGGGTGCTTTCGCCCAGCGCCGGCATGGTGACCGTGGGCGGCATCTCGGTTGCCGATGACTCGGAGGCGGTCCGCGCCCAGGTCGGGCTGCTCTCCGAGCTGCCCGGGCTCTACGAGCGCATGACCGCGCCCGACTACCTCGACTTCTTCGCACGGATCCAGGGAATGGCCGAGGAGCTCCGCCGCGAGCGGATCGCCGAGTTGCTCCAGCGCTTCGGTCTCGACGACCGTAACGACGTCTGGATGGGCACCTTCAGCAAGGGCATGCGCCAGAAGGTGGCCCTCATCCGCGCCACCCTGCATCACCCCCGGGTGCTGCTCCTCGACGAGCCGACCTCGTCGATGGATCCCGCCGGGGCTCGCATGACCTGGGACTACATCATGTCGCTGAAGCAGAGCGGGATCGCCGTGGTGATCTGCACCCACAACCTGCGCGAGACCGCCCGCGTCGCCGACCGCCTGGCCATCATGGCCGGCGGCCACATCCTGGCCCAGGGCACCCTCGACGAGCTCCACGCCGAGCTCGGTCTCAAGCCGCGCTACGTACGGACCCTGGTGCCGGGGCTGGAGGACATCTACATGGAGGTGATGGTCCGCGCCGGCCACCTCCCCACGATCTCCGCCAACTGATGGGCGCCAGACTCGGCCGCGTCTTCTTCCTAGGGGTGCGTCGGCCCCGCTGGGACATGATCTGGCTGGTGGCCCGGCGCGACCTGCGGGAGTCGACCTCGGACGCCCGCCTCTTCATCGCTATGACCAGCCTGACCTTCGTCATCCCGCTTCTCGCGGTTGCCGGCGTCAGTGTCAGCGCCCGCTTCCTGGGCGCGGGGACCCTGGGCATCGCCGAGCGCCTGATCGAGGTCGGCGCCTTCTTCGTGGTCTTCCTGCCGGCGTCTTTCTCGCTGGTCCTGGCGCTGGAGTCGTTCAGCGGGGAGCGTGAGCGCAACACCCTGGAGACGCTCTTCGCCACGCCCCTCCGCGAGAGCGAGATCTACATGGGCAAGATCTTCGCCGTGCTGCTGCCCAGCCTCGCCCTCAGCTACTCGGCGCTGGTGGTGTACACCATCGGCGTCCTGCTGATCGACGGCGTCATCCCCACCCAGGAGCTGGGCCCATTGGTGGTGGTGACCCTGGCCCAGGCGCTGGTCATGGTCAGCGCCGCCACCATCGTCTCCAGCCAGACCAAGACGCTGCGCTCGGCCAATGTGATGGCCAGCTTCATCATCATCCCGATGAGCGGCGTCATCCAGGGAGAGTCGGTGCTGATCATCACCCACCTGGAGTGGATCCTGTGGGCGGTGGCGGCGATGCTGGCGGTTGTCGCCCTGCTGCTCCTCCGCCTGGGCATGATCGGCTTCAACCGCGAAGCCATCCTGGCCAAGGAGAGTGCGCCCCCCAACCGCCGCGCCTGGCTGCGCCGGGCGATCGCTGGCATCCCCGGCCCCGGCCGCTGGCTCGCCCTCCTGCCGCGGCTGCCCGACGCCGTCGGTGGCGCCTTTGGCCGGACCCGCTCGGCGATCGTGGTGGCGGTGGTGCTGCTGGCCGCCGGCACCCTCTTCGGCGCCGTTTCCGAACGCCTCTCGCTGATATCCAGCCAGCCCGTACAGGTGCTGGTCTCGGCGCAG
Source organism: Candidatus Dormiibacterota bacterium (assembly GCA_035938265.1). Taxonomy (GTDB): domain Bacteria; phylum Chloroflexota; class Dormibacteria; order DASZGP01; family DASZGP01; genus DASZHA01. The sequence continues at coordinate 17,577 of DASZHA010000104.1, read as the reverse complement.
CTGCCCACCGGCCACGAGCTGGTGGTGGGGACCCCGCACCTCTTCGCCTTCATCTTCGGCCACAACCTGCTGGTCGGCCTCCTGATGGTGGTCCTGGCGCCGGCCACCCTGGGCGTCATCGGCGGCCTGATGCTGCTGACCAACGGCTTCGTCATCGGCTACCTGGGGGCGGTGTTCTTCGGCTTCTCGCGGCTTGACTACTTCGCCTGCGGCATCCTGCCCCACGGGATCATCGAGCTGAGCGCGCTGGTGCTGGCCTACGCCTTCGCCCTGCGCGTGGGCGCCAGCATGGTGCGACCATCACCCGAGGGCTGGCTGGCGGGGATGCGCCTGGCGGTCGGCGACTACGCCCGGGGCGCGGTGGTCTTCGTGCCCCTGTTCGCCATCGCCGCTTTCATCGAGTCATACGTCACACCATTGGTGCTTCGCGGCTGCTGAATTCCGACGGATCCCAATTGGGGGGTGCTAGCATAGCGGGCGCAATGAAGAGGATCCTGGTGGTGGAGGACTATTACGCCCTCGCCGATATCGAGACCCTCCTGTGCCAGATGGAAGGGTACGAGGTAAAGACGGCCAAGACGGGGGAGGAGGGGCTCGAGCTGATCGAGTCCTACAACCCCGATCTCGTCATCCTCGACCTGATGCTGCCCGGTGAGCTGAGCGGCTCCCAGGTGCTGCAGCGGATCAGGTCGAATGGCCAGAGCGAGCCCAAGGTCCTGGTGGTGTCGGCGCTGGTCAACCAGACGACCACACCGGAGCTGGAGAAGTACGCCAACGTCCAGGCGCTGAAGAAGCCGTTCAAGGTCAAAGAGCTGGCCTCCAGGGTGCGCGCCATGGTGGGGCCCAGCTAGCTCAGACGGCGCCGGGCCGATGGCTCCAACCTGACTCCAACTCGGACCGGGTATGACAATTAGGCATGCCCCAACGCCGCTGTCCCTACCTCGAGCAGATCCTGAAGTCGAAGCTCGGCCCCGCCTCGCGCTTCCGCGCCGACTGCCACGTCGACCACAAGACCCACCAGTTCGTCTACCTGCGCAACCCCGCGCCGCCGTGTCTGACAGACTTCGAGTCATGCTCCTTCTACCGACGGCAGTTCGACGAGGAGAACCGCCAGATCAGCCGCTACACCGAGTAGTGGGGGGCTAGGCATGTCGCAGCGCCGCGGCGGTGACTTCTTCGACAACGTGGAGCCGCTGTTCGGCAGGTCGGTGCGGCCCAACTTCGAGAACTTCCGCGTCACCAGGGGGATGCGGCGGCTGCTCATCATCGGCGGCGCGATCCTCATCATCCTCTTCGTCGTCAGCCCGGCCGTCGGCCTCTACATCGATCGCCTCTGGTTCGCCTCCCTCGGCTTCAGCCAGATCTTCAACACCAGGCTGAGCTACCAGTTCTGGCTCGGCCTGGGGGGCTTCCTGCTGGCCTTCGTGGTGATCGCGTTCAACGCGGTCCTGGCCCTGCGGCTGCTGGGACCGGCGCAGCTGAGCAAGATCGGGGTGCGCCGGCGGGTGCTGGACACCGGAACGGGCAGGCTGGCGCTGGTCGCGGCGGCGATCGTGGCGCTGATCTTCTCGCGTGTCGCCTTGTCCGCGTGGCAGACGGTGGCCGCGGCCCTCAACGCCACCAGCTTCGGCCAGGCCGACCCGCAGTTCGGCATGGACGTTGGCTTCTACGTCTTCCAGATCCCGCTGCTAACGTTCGCCTGGGGCTGGGTGCTGGGCCTGGTCATCGTCTGCCTGGTCGCCGCCGGCGGCATCTACCTGTCCCGCGCCACCGGGACCCCGGGCACGATCAACCTACCGCCGGGGGCGGTCGGCCACCTCTCGCTGCTGGCGTCGGCGGTCTTCCTGCTGCTGGCGGCCCACTACCGCCTGGCCATGTTCAGCCTCCTGGTTCGGAAGGGCCAGAGCGTGGTATTCGGCGCCGGCTACACGGACCAACACGTCCTCATCCCCGTGTATTGGGTCCTACTCGTGGGGACCCTGGTCATCGCCGTGGTCCTGGTCGCCAACGCCTACCTGGGCCGTGTCTGGATACCGATCGCCGCCACCATCGTCTGGCTCCTGGCGGTGACCATCCTGGTCGGGGTGGTGCCCGCCGTGTACCAGGGCCTCTTCGTACGCCCGGCGGAGCTCCAGCAGGAGCGGAGCAACATCCAGCGGGAGATCGACGCCACCAACAAGGCGTTCGGGCTCGACGTCTTTGATACCCGGGACTTCACCGACAAGCAGCAGATAGCTCCACAGCTGCTCGCGGCCAACCCGGGCACCGTCAACAACCTCCGGCTGTGGGATTACGCTCCCCTCAAACAGACCTACAACCAGATCCAGACCATCCGCCAGTACTACGACTTCAACGACGTCGACATCGACCGCTACACCCTCCCCGATGGCTATCACCAGGTGATGATCTCCGCCCGAGAGCTCAGCCCCGACCGCCTCCCGGATAGCGCCAAGACCTGGGTCAACCTCCACCTGGTCTACACCCATGGGTATGGCGCGGCGGCCACGCCAGTCAACCAGGTCGCCGGCGAGGGCCTGCCCAACCTGGTCCTCAAGGACATCCCACCGGCCGGGGTGATCCCGATGCCCAGGCCGCAGCTCTATTTCGCGGAGACGACCACGGGGTACGTCGTCGCCGACAGCAAGGCCCAGGAGGTCGACTTCGAGAAACAGGACACCCAGCAGTACACCCGCTGGGACGGGCACAACGGCATCACGATGACGCCGCTGCACCGCCTGGCCCTGGCCTACCAGCTGGGCGACGTGAACCTGATCCTGAGCAACCAGATCGATGACAGCAGCCAGATGCTCTACCGGCGCGATATCAGGACCCGGATCTCAACGCTGGCGCCCTTCCTGACCCTCGACCACGACCCCTACGTCGTGGTCTCCGGGGGCAAGACGTACTGGATCCAGGACGCGTACACCACCACCAACCAGTACCCGTACAGCGAGCCCCAGAGCAGCGGCGGCAGCAACTACATCCGCAACTCGGTGAAGGTGGTGATGGACGCCTACGACGGCAGCGTCACCTTCTACACCGCTGACGACAAGGACCCGGTGCTGCAGACGTACGCCAAGGTGTTCCCCGGGGTCTTCCACCCCATCGCGGAGATGCCGGCGGACCTGCGGACCCACGTGCGCTACCCCGAGGACCTGTTCGCGATCCAGGCGGAGCGGATCCAGAACTACCACATGCACGATCCCCAGGCCTTCTACAGCAAGGCCGACAGCTGGGCCCAGGCGACCGAGGTGACGGTGCAGGGCGGTCAGCCACAGGCCCTCCAGCCCTACTACGTGGTGATGCGCATACCTGGCGAGGACCACGAGGAGTTCGTCCTGATCCAGCCCTTCACCCCGCTCAACAAGTCCAACATGGTGGCCTGGATGGCGGCGCGTTCGGATGCGCCCAACTACGGCAAGGCGATCGTCTTCCGCTACCCCACGGACCGCCTCGTGCCTGGCCCGGGCCAGGTTGAGAGCAGGATCGACCAGGACACCGTGATCTCGCCCCAGCTGACCCTGCTGAACCAGAACGGCTCGCGCGTCATCCGCGGCAACCTGTTGGTCATCCCCATCGGGGACTCGACGCTGTACGTAGAGCCGATCTACATCGCGTCGGCGTCCACCAGCGCCATCCCTGAGTTGAAGAAGGTGGTGGTGGCCGATGAGCAGCGCGTGGTCTGGGCCGATACCCTGGGCCAGGCGTTAGACCTCCTGACCAACGGGCAGGGCAGCGTCCCCACCTCAACCCCAACCCCTGGTCAGCCGACCACAAACCCGACCGTCGCCGACCTGGTCAAGCGGATCAACGACCTCTACGCCGACGCCCAGAACAAGAAGGGCAAGGGCGATATCAAGGGCTACGTCGACGACGTCGACCAGCTGGGCGCCCTGATCCAGCAGCTGCAGCAGCTGCAGACGGGCGGCAGCGCCTCGCCGTCACCCGGCGTCTCACCGTCGCCTGGCGTCTCACCCACTCCCTCGCGCTAGACGGCATCGGTCTCGGCCGGGCTTGCCGGCGATGGGCTCGGTAGGGCCGCTTCTTCGCGGTGACCCAGGCGCGCGTACAGGCGGGCCATCGGCGCCGGCGCCCACCAGTTGAGGTCGCCTAGGAGACGCATCGTGGCGGGCACGATCAGGGCCCGCACCACGGTGGCGTCGATGGCGACGGCGATGGCCATGCCCAGGCCGATCGACTTGATCAACTTGACGTCGGCTAGGCCGAAGGCCAGGAATACCGCGACCATGATGGCGGCGGCCCCAGTGACCAGGCGCCCGGAGCGCTCCAGCCCTTCGGCAACGGCATGGCGGTTGTCCCCGGTGCGGTCGTACTCCTCCTTCATCCGGGTCAGGATGAAGACCTCGTAGTCCATCGAGAGCCCGAAGACGATGCAGAAGAGCAGGATCGGGACGAGGGGGTCGATCGAGCCTGGGGTGAAGTTGAGGAAGCCGCTGAGATGACCCTGCTGGAAGATCCATACCAGGGCTCCAAAGGAGGCCGACAGTGAGAGCAGGTTCATCACCACCGCCTTGAGGGGCAGCACCACCGAGCCCAGCAGCAGCATCAGCACCAGGTAGGTCACCACGATGATGTAGCCCAGCGCCAGCGGGGTGCGGCTGATGATGAAGTTATTGGCGTCGATGTCGTACGCGGTGACGCCAGTGACCAGGAGCTCGCCATCCCCCGGGCGGGGCAGGCCGCGGATGGTCGTCACCACGTCGCGGGCGGCGTCGCTGCCGTAGCTGGTGTCGATGACCGCCGATAGCAGCACGACGTGCTGTCCGACGGTCTGCTTCAGCCCCTCTTTCACCGCCGCCGGCTGCGAAGACGTGGGCCCGGCGTAGAGGCTCTGGTAGTCGGCCCGGGTCAGGCTTGGGCTGGTGTCGACGATGCTGTCGACGCCGATGATGTGCGGCAGGGTGGCGAGACGGCGGCTGAGGTCGTACACCGCGCCCACGTGCTCGCGGCTCAGGGGGTCGCCGGAGGCGAAGTTGACCACCATGTCGACGGTGTTCCGGTCCTGGTTGGCGAAGTCGGCACGGAGGATGTCGCCGCCCCGGCGGGTCTCCGCCGATGGCGGCAGCTGGGTGATGTCTCCCTGGGTCAGCCGGATCTGGGTGAAGGGGAGTCCTGCCAGGAGGATGAAGCCGACGGTGGGGACCAGGACCAGGATCGGCCGCCGCATGACGGCGCTGGCGAGCTGATGCCAGAAGCCGCGGCCCTCGCCGCCCCTGGGCCAAGGCAGCCGTAGTCGGTTGACGCGGGTGCCCAGGATTGCCAGCAGGGCAGGCAGGAAGGTGAGGCCGTAGACCACGGCCAGCGCCACCGCCATCATCCCGCCGAGCCCCAGCGACGTGAACAGCGTGGCCTGGTAGAAGAGCAGACCCGACAGGCCGATGGCCACCGTGAGCCCGGAGAAGGTGACGGCGCGGCCCGCGGTGGCCATCGCCCGGGACAGGGCGGCCTCCACCGAGGCGCCCGTCCCTAGCTCCTCACGAAAGCGGCTGACGATGAAGAGCGAGTAGTCGATCGAGACCCCGAGGCCCACCAGCGTGACCACGTTGAGGGCGTACTGGTTGACGTCTGTGGCGCGGGCCAGGACGAGGACGCCGCCAACGGCGCCGAGGATGGTGGACACCCCCACCCCCACCGGCAGGAGGGCGGCGATCACGGCCCCGAATACCAGCAGCAGCAGGATCAGCGAGAGCGGGAGCGACACGGTCTCCGCTCGCCGCAGGTCGGCGGCGAGGTAGGAGTCGAAGTCGGCCTGGACGGCGACGTTGCTGGTGGCCGTGATATCCAGGCTGTTGGAGTGCGCCTTGGCGCGGAGCTCGTTGTAGTAGAGGCGCGCCACGTCCTGGGAGTCCTTGAGGTTGACCGTGGCGAGAACCTCATGGCGGTCCCGAGAGACCAGCGGGGAGGCGTCGCCCGGCGGAGCCGTAAACGGCGTGGTCACCGAGGTCACCCTGGAGTCGACCCTGAGGTCGGCCAGGGCCGAGTCAACCGCCGATCTGAAGGCGGGGTCGTCGGCGGTCATGCTGTGCGACCCCAGGATGATCGAGAAGCTGCTGGTGGTGGTGCGAGTTTGGGGGAATTCCGCGTCGGTGAGGTTGAAAGCCCGGGTGGAGTCGCCGTAGTTCTCCCGGGAGTTCTTGAACTGGCCGCCGTGGCTGGCGCCGAAGATGGAGGCGCCCAGCAGTGCCAGCGAAGCGAGGAGCATGGGCCAGCGGTGGCTGTAGACGAAACTGCCCCAGCTCGCAAACATCGCTCGATCAACGGTACCCGACCGGGTTACCGGCCCCGCGTCATGAGGGGCGAAACTACGCGCCCTCTCTGTGTCCTTTGACACTTTTCTCTGGCCCTGGCTGGGTTACCCTTTTTGCTGCCAGGAAGCGGAGGTAGGACGCGAAATGAACTTGTTCGGGGGGCGCGTGGCAGATCCCAAGCTGGACGGCCTGCGGCGCGCATCGGTATTCGCGGAGTGCTCGGCCAAGGAGCTGGAGTGGGTTGCCTCGCGCATGGACGAGGTCAAGGTCGCGGCGGGTCAGCAGCTTACGCACCAGGGCTCACCAGGCCACAGCTTCTACATCCTCCTGGAGGGTGAGGCCCAGGCCACGATCGACGGCCAGCCGGTTGCCACCCTGAGGCCGGGGGACTTTTTCGGTGAGATCAGCATGCTTGACCGTGGTCCGGCCACCGCCACCATCACCACCAGCACCGAGGCCGCCCTGCTGGTGATGAGCCATGGCCAGTTTCGTGACGCGATCCGCAGCAACGAGACCCTGCTCAACGGCGTCATGTCGGCAATGGCAGCCCGCCTTCGCGCCAACCTGGAGGCCGGCTTCAGCAGACCCAGCTAGCCGCCTGGACGAGGCCGAGCGGGCTTTTGTGCCCGGTTGTCTGATGACAACTTAGTGACATATCCGTTAAGTGACGTCCGGGTAGCTCGCGCGCGGGTTACCGTCGTCGCCACAGGAGCCCAACCGGGTCCTGGAGGCAGGCTTCAGCCGGCCTAGCTAACTCAAGAACGGACGCCGTGGTTGGTGCCACCACTGCGGTCGACACAACCGGGGACGCCGGCACCTGCGAGCTACTGCACTCGTATCAAAAGGGTTGGGGTGGAACTGACAACAGGAGTTCTGCCCAGCCATGAACGTCCGCTGGCTGTCCATGGGCCGAGGCCCGGTCACCGGAAGCTTAACCACCTGCTTTGCCATCGTCCTCGTCATCTCGGGGCCGCCAACCGCGCCCGGCCGGGTGTCGGCCAAGGCGCCGATCGAGCGACAGGCCGCCAGCGCCACGGTCTCCCCGGCTCCAATGGCGGAGGCGTCGCCGGTCCCGCCCCCTGCCCCACCCGTTGTCAACCCCCCGGTGCAGCGAGCCCCAGTCGCCACCGCGCGCGCCAGCCACAGTGTTCCCGCCGCGGCCCCACCGGCGCCCCCGCCATTCAACCGGCTGGCGGTGCCGGCGTTGGGAATCCGGGTCGGCCTGGTCGACGTTTCCGGCTGCGGTTTCGCGGCGGCCGTCCCCCACACCGGCGCAGCCCGTATGCAGTGCCTCAGCAGCCCCGGCGAGGTCTACATCGCGGGACACAACCCCGGCCCCTTCAGCCCTCTGGCACGGGCCCAGGCCGGGGAGTCGATTCAGTACTGGGATGCCGCCGGCGTCCTCGTCAACTACACCATCAGGGTTGTCGAGAAGATCTCGGTCAACAACGACGCCGAGGCTCTGTCGGGGCCAAGACCACAGATCATTCTGCAGACATGCGCGACTGCCGATGGCAGCATGATCTGGGTCATCAAGGCCTCGCCATCGTGAGGGGCGAGGCGCCCGCGGACTAAGGCGCGGTCGCTACCGGGACGCCCGACGGCAGGCTCTGCCGGAGCGCCGCGATGAAGGCGCGCCAGCGGTCGCGGTCGGCGCCCCACTGGAGGTTGAGGCTGAGGCGATCGGGGATGCCGCCAAAGCGACGGGCCACCGCCGACGGCACCTCTTCGAGTGGGGCCCGGATGGCGAAGGCGTCCAGCATCTCGTCGCTGATCAGCTCCCCCATCTCGGCCCAGCGGCCCTGCTTGGAAAGGGTGTTCAGATCGGGCTGGAGGTCTCCCCAGCCGTGCAGCTCCAGCACCGGCTTGTACGCCGGGGTGGAGCCGTAGAAGGCGACCTGCAGCCGAACGGCCGCCGTAACCTCGGCGATCGCGTTTTCGTCCTCGCCGCTGATGACGAACGGGGTGATGCCCACGGTGAAGTTGTCGCGCGACCTGCCGGACTGCGCCAGGCCGCGTTCGATCGCCGGCAGGGAGACCTCCCGCATGTAGCGGTCGGTGGCCATGGGATGGACCAGGATGCCATCGGCGACCTCGCCGGCAACCTCCGCCATCTTCGACCCCAGCGCTCCGAGGAAGACCCGCGGGCGGCCGTAGGGGCTCTCGCCGGGGTTGAAGAAAGGTGTCATCAGCGTGTGCTGGTAGAACTCGCCGCGGAACTTCAGGGGCTCGCCGGTGGCCCATGCGTCCCAGATCGCGTGGAGGGCGAGGATGAACTCGCGCATCCGCGCCGCCGGCGCCGACCATGGCATCGAGAAGCGCTTGGTGATATGGGCCGGGGTCTGGGAGCCGATGCCGAGGACGAAACGGCCGCCGGAGAAGACGTTCAGGTCGTGGGCGGTGTAGGCGACGGTCATCGGGCTGCGGGCGAGGGCAATCGCCACCTCGGTGAGGAGCTCGATCCCGGAGCTGTGCTCGGCCGCCATGGCGATGGGCAGGAAGGGGTCGTGGCTGGTCTCGACGCCAACCGCGCCGTCGTAGCCCAGGTCCTCCAGCTCGCCGACGCGCGTCGCCACCGAGCCGAGGTCTGTGATCAGGTTGCCGTCTATCAGCATCAGCGGCTACCGCGGGGTCGAATCGAGGCGTCCGGCGATCGCGGCAGCCGACGCCGCGGCGCGTCCCGCGATCAAGGCTTCTCGCTGGTGACCAGCCAGTTGGCGAAGAACTGCGAGCCGCCGCCGTAGGCGTGGCCGAGGGCGACCCTGGCGCCGTCGACCTGGTGCTCACCCGCCTGGCCCCGCACCTGCATCGCCGCCTCGGCGAAGCGGAGCATGCCCGAGGCGCCGATGGGGTTGGAGCTCAGCACCCCCCCGGAGGGGTTGATGGGCAGGTCGCCGTCGATGGCGGTGGCGCCCTCCAGCGTCATCTTCCAGCCCTCGCCGGTGGCGGCGAAGCCGAGCGACTCCATCCACATGGGCTCGAACCAACTGAAGGGCACGTAGACCTCGGCCACGTCGACCTCCTTGCGGGGGTTGGTGATGCCCGCCTGCTGGTAGAGGTCGGCGATGCAATCGCGGCTGGCCCGGGGGTCGACCTCGTCGCGGCCGGCGAACATCGTCGGCTCGGAGCGCATCGCCGTGGCCTTGACCCAGGCCGGTGGATACCCAGACCCGTTGATGGCGTCCTCGGCCGCCAGCACCATGGCACAGGCGCCGTCGGACGAGGGGCAGCACTCGAGGTAGCGGATGGGGTCCCACAGCATCGGCGACTCGCGCACCTTCTGGGCGTCGATGTCCTCGATGTGCAGGTGCGCGAAGGGGTTCTTCAGCGCGTTGAGGCGGTCCTTGACCGCGACCTGGATGCCGACGTCGTCCGGCGCCCCGCTGCGCCGGATGTAGCTGCGGATGATGGGCGCGAAGTACCCACCGGCGCCAGCTACCACGGGCAGCTGGAAGGGGACCTTCATGGTCAGCGCCCACATCGCGTCGGCGTCCGACTGCTTCTCGAAGGCGACCGTCAGCACGCGCTTGTGGATCCCGGCCATCACCAGGTTGGCGGCAACGATCGCGGTTGAGCCTCCGACCGAGCCGGCGGTGTGGACCCGCAGCATCGGCTTGCCCACCGCGCCGAGCGCGTCGGCGAGGTAGAGCTCAGGCATCATCACGCCCTCGAACATGTCCGGGGCCTTGCCGATGACGACGGCGTCGATGTCGGACCAGCCCAGGCCCGCGTCCTTCAATGCCGCCAGCGCCGCCTCGCGGACGAGGCCGGCGATGGAGACATCGGTACGGGCGGATGAGTGGCGGGTCTGGCCGGTGCCGATCACCGCACAGCGTTCAAGCGCCATCAGCGAGCCTCCATGACACAGACCAGGTTCTGCTGCAGGCAGGGGCCGCTGGTGGCGTGGGCCAGCACCCGCTGGGCGCCGCCGTCCATGACCCGCGCCGCCGCCTCCCCGATGCGGACCAGGCCCGCGGCCATCACCGGGTTGGCGGCCAGTGCTCCACCCGACGGGTTGATGTCGACGGCGTCGTCGAGACGCAGCGCCTCCTTGAGCAGCAGCTGCTGATGGCTGAAGGGAGCGTGGAGCTCGGCGACCTCGACTGGGCCGTCGAACGCTCCCGCTCCCTCCGCCGCCAGGACTGTCGAGGGCGAGTGGGCCAGGTCCCGCGCACCCAACGAGTGGGCCTCGATGCGATGGTCGATGCCCGCGATCCATGCCGGCCGCCGCGCCGCCTGCCGCGCCTTCTCACCGGCCGCCAGCACCACCGCGGCGGCGGCGTCGCTGACAGGAGGGCAGTCGTGCTTGCGCAGCGGCGCTACGAAGTAGGGCTCCGCCAGCAGCGCGTCGACCTCGAAGTCGCCGCTCAGCTGGGCGTTGGGGTTGCCCTTGGCGGCGCGGCGGCTCTGGACCGCCACGCTGGCCATGTCGGTCTCGGTGATCCCGTTCTCGAGCAGCAGCCGCGCCTGCAGCGCGGCCAGCGAGACGGAGTCCGGCCAGAGGGGGCCGACGACATAGGGATCGAGCTGCAGCGCCAGCAGCTCGGTGATCGGACCGACCGACGACTTGCCGAAGCCGTACACCAGAGCGGCGTCGATGTCCCCGTGCTGGAGCCGGACCCAGGCCTCGTACAGGGCCCAGGCGCCGTCCATCTCCACGTGCGACTCCTGGATCGGCGGCCATGGCCCGATGGCGTCCAGCGCCGACACGAAGGAGAATGGCGCGCCGGCGAGGAAGTCGGAGCTGCCCGAGCAGGTGAAGCCGATGTCATCCATCGTCATCCCTGCGGCCTGGAGCGCCTCGCCGACGACCGGCATCAGCATCTCCACCTCATTGCGGTACTGCTCGCGGCGGACCGAGGGCGATTGGGCGAAGGCGACAACGGCGACGTCGCGCATCAGCCGGCCTGGGGGAGGATGGCGTCGGGCTCGCCGCTGGGACGGAAGTGCTTGATCGACTCCATCGTCGGGCCCCACTCCGCCGGGTCCTTCCAGACCGCCTCGACCCTGAGCCCCACACGCACCTCGGCGGCGGGGATCTCCTGGACCAGGTGCTGGAAGCCGATGTCGGCGCCGTCCAACAGGATGGTTGCCGCCACGTACGGCATCTCGATGACGTGTGCCGAGAAGGGGACGTTGACCACGCAGAAGGTGGTCACCGTGCCGCGATTGGAGAGCTCGACCTCCTCCTGCGTCGGCACGCCACATGTGGGGCAGGAGCCTCGCGGCGGCACGTAGACCTTGTGGCACCGCGGGCAGCGCTGGCCCACCAGCTTGCCCTGGGCCACGTTGCGGAGGAATTTCGAGCTGGCCACGCCGGCGGTGAAGCGGTACTCGACCGAGATCGGGGTCTGGATCACGGTCACCGGCTCCTGTCCGGCCGCGTCTTCGGTGGCGACCTCGGGGGTCTTGACCTCGGTCATGCCGACGCCTCCGGCTCGAAGCATTCAATGTCCCGGATGCCGTTGCCACGCTCGTCGCGCCAGCGGACCCTGACCCGCATGCCGGTCGACATCATGTCGATGACACCGGCGTCGACGGCGTGGAGGAGGGCGGTGTCGGCACCGTCGAGCCTCACCAGGGCCCAGGCGAACGGCTTCTGGAGGGGGCTCTTGGCGGTGGGTTGGTCAACCCAGGCCCAGGTGGTGACGACGCCGGCGTCGCCCACCGGCACCATCTCCGACAGCGTGTCCGCGGTGACGGGGTCGTACTCCTGCGGCGGCACCAGCACGCGGCCGTCGCTGCCCCGGATGCCAAGGACCTGCCGATCTCGCAGGCCGGTGAAGAAGGCGCTGAGGACGCTGCCGACGGAGCGCTTGTACGGGTACTCCAGGACGTGCGGGGCGCTGAGGACCTCGGGCAGGGCGGCGTCGGCGGTCACGAAAGCCGCTCCAGGATGGTGCCCGTGCCGAGGGCGCCCCCGCAGCACATGCTGACCAGCGCCGTCGATCGGTCGGAGCGCTCCAGCTCGTGCAGCGCGGTCACGATCAGGCGGCTGCCGGTGGCGCCGACCGGGTGTCCCAGGGCGATCGCTCCGCCGTTGACGTTGACCCTGTCCATATCGGGCTCGTGGACGCTGGCCCAGCTGAGCACGACCGCGGCAAACGCCTCGTTGACCTCGAAGACGTCGATGTCGTTGATCGACATCTCGGCCTTGGCCAGCACCCGCTCGGTGGCGTGCACCGGGCCGTCGAGGAGGTAGTAGGGGTCGGTCCCGACGACGGTCTGGGCCACGATCCGGGCGCGCGGCCGCAGCCCCATGGCTCGGGCCCGCTCCTCGGACATCCACAGCACCGCGGCGGCTCCGTCGGAGATCTGGGAGCTGGTCCCCGGAGTGTGGATCCCGTCCTCGACCACCGGCTTGAGGTTGCCGAGGCCCTCCAGGGTGGTCTCGCGCAGCCCCTGGTCGCGGCTGACGACCTGCGTCTCACTGGTCGGCTCGCCGTCCTCGCCGCGGACCGGCGCCGTCACCGGCACCACCTCGCGGTCAAAGCGGCTGTCGTCCCAGGCCGCCTTGCCCTTGTGCTGCGAGGCGACGCCGAATGCGTCGGTGTCGTCGCGCGTTATGCCGCGCATCTTGGCGATGCGCTCGGCGCCGGTGAACTGGTCGATCGACTCGTAGGGGAAGTCCGGCCCCCAGGGCAGACCCGGGCCGTTGTATACGTTGGCGCCGAGCCCGACCCGGCTCATCGCCTCCACGCCACAGGCGATGCCGACCTCGATCGACCCCGCCGCGATCAGCCCGGCGATCATGTGGTTGGCCTGTTGCGCCGAGCCGCACTGGGCGTCGACGGTGGTCGCTGCCGCGGTATATGGCAGCCCGGCCGAGAGCCAGGCGTTGCGGGTCACATTGGAGGCCTGCTCCCCTGCCTGGGTGACGCAGCCGCCGACCAGCTGCTCGACGTCGCCGGGGTCCACCCCGGACCGCTCCAGCACCCCCTTGATCGCCGCCGCCAGCATTTCCGTGGGGTGAAGCGTGCTGAGCACGCCGTTCCGGCGTCCGATCGGCGTCCGCGCCGCCTCGACAATCACGGCCTCAGGCATGGGTCACTACCTCTCGTGGGTCGGCGCCAGCAATGGTCGCCGCGTTGGTTGGGTCGGCGCCGGTCAAGGTCGCCGCCAAGGCTGTCACGATGCCCCCAGGAGGGCCGTCGGCTGGGCTGCTTCGGCCAGCAGCTGCTCGACCACGCTGCCGAGCTTGGTGGGGTCGAAGGGCCCGTCCTGCTTGACCACGGGACCATGGCGGTAGCCCTCGGCGATGCCGAGCTGGCCGCCCATGGTCTCGAAGATCCGCGCTGTGACGCCCTTCGACTCCTTGCTCGCCAGCCAGGCGATGATCGGCGAGTTGTTCTCTGGGGCCATGGCGTCGAAACCCTCCTCGGGCGGCTTCATCACGTCGGCGAACAGCGTTTCGGTCATCCGCGTCCGGGCCGCCGGGGCGACCGCGTTGGCGGTCACGCCATAACGCTCCAGCTCCGCCGCGACCGTCCGCGTGAAGGCCGCGATGCCCGCCTTGGCCGCCGAGTAGTTGGCCTGGCCGATGTTGCCGTAGAGGCCGGCGGCGCTGGACGTCGTTATCAGCCGCGCGTCGACCTCCTCACCGCCCTTGCTCCGCTCGCGCCAGTGGACGGCCGCCCAGTGGGCGCTGCAGAAGGTGCCGCGGAGGTGGACGCGCATCACCGCATCCCAGTCTTCGATGGTCATGTTGACCAGCATCCGGTCGCGCAGGATGCCGGCGTTGGCAACCATCACGTCGAGGCGGCCGAAGTTGTCGATCGCGGTCTGGACCAGGCGCTGGGCCCCCTCCCAGTCGGCGCAGTCGTCGTTGTTGGCGACGGCGTCGCCACCCGCGCGCTGGATCTCGTCGACCACCTCGCCGGCCGGTCCTGCCGACGTGCCGCCGCCGTCGAGCTGGGCGCCGAGGTCGTTGACCACCACCGACGCGCCGTGCTCCGCGCACAACAGCGCGTGCGCCCGCCCGATGCCGCGCCCGGCGCCGGTGATGGCGACAACGCGACCCTCCAGAAGACCCGACATCTGCTTCCTCCTATTTCTCCGCTGGCAGCGACTCTTCGCCGGCTTCCTGGTCGGCTTGAATCCGCTCGAGCTGCGCCCCGAAGAGCTCCATCGCCTTGGCCGGCTTGACGGCTATGAACGTCCCCTTGGCCTCGGCGAGAAGGGTTTCGCCGTCGAAGAACTCGCCGGTGGCGATCGACTTGCGGCCGTTGAGCTCCACGTGCCGCCCGACCAGCCGGATCTCCTTGCCCAGCGGGGTGGGGCGGTGGTAGCGCACCTCGAGCAGGCCGGTCATCGCGGGCAGGCCCAGGGTCGCGTTGGTGATCCCGAGCAGCTCGTCGAAGACGGCGGCCACAAAGGCACCGTGGACGTACCCCGGCGGGCCCTCGTAGGCGCTGTTGAAGGTGACGCTGCCGACCACCTGCTGCCCCTGGAGCTCGAGCCGGGCGGGCGGCGCCAGTGGGTTGGACTCACCACTGACGGGGCTGAAGCGGAAGAAGGCGGCGACGTCGCCGTCGGGCGCCTGGGTCAGCGGCAGCCGGGGCTTGCCGCCAGCGGTCTTGAGCGCGTTGGTGACCGACCGGACGGTCTCGGCCGCGGCCGTTGTCGCCCCCGCCGGGGCGTCGCAGGCCATCATCTGCTCGACCAGCTCCCGGATGGCGCCGGCGAGCTCCTTGTCCTCCTTCCCCCCAGCCCGGCTCACTTCGCCTTGAACTCCGGCTTGCGCTTCTCGGCGAAGGCTTTGGGGCCCTCCTTGGCGTCCTCGGTGGCGAATACCCCGAAGCCGATGTCCATCTCGATCTTGAGCGCCTCGGTCTCGGGCAGGCCCTCAGTTTCCTGGACCGAGCGCTTCACCGCCTGCACCGCCAGCGGCCCGTTGGCCGCGATCCGGTCCGCGATCTCGCGGGCGGCGGTAAGCGCCGCCCCGTCGGCGACGACGCGGTTGATGAGGCCCATCTCCAGCGCCTGGGTGGCGGTGAAGTGGTCGCCGGTGAGGAGCACCTCCATTGCCCGCGCATACGGGATCTGCCGGCGAAGGCGCACCGTCGACCCGCCAAGGGGGAAGAGGCCCCAGCGCACCTCGCTGATGCCGAACTTGGCGCTCTCCCCGGCGACCCGGATGTCGGTGGCCTGCAGGATCTCGGTGCCGCCGGCGATGCACGACCCCTCGACCGCGGCCAGCAGCGGCTTAGACAGCCGGCGGTGGCGCAGGAGCGCCCGCCAGGCCAGGTCGGCGTCCTCCTTGAAGCGCTTGCCGTATGGATCGTTGGGGTCGGGGTTGAACATCGCCTTGAGGTCGGCGCCGGCGCAGAAGTGGCCGTTCTCGCCGGTGAGGATGACGACCCGGATGTCGCTGTTGGCCTCGGCTTCGACCCAGGCGTCCTCCATCCGACCGAGCATCTCCGAGCTGAAGGCGTTGCGTGCCTCGGGCCGGTTCATGCTCAGGACCATCACCGAGCCCTCCCGGTTGACCAGGAGGTGATCGGTGGCCGCGGACGCGGGTGTGCCGTTGGGGCTCTCGCTCATCCCGATAGGATACTAGAACACGTTACAGTTTTGCTGCGGAGGGCGCGCGCCCGTGGCCTGCAGCTGCCGGCGCCTGAGCGGACAGCGGGCGCACGACGGGGTTCCAAGGAAGAGCCCACGGCCACGCAGGGTGGGGGGCGGAGCGGGAGAATTGCTCTGATGTCAGCTTCACCGTCACCTCAGACTCGATCCGAGGTCATCACCAGGCTTCGGGCCGCCGGCTGCGTCTTCGCCGAGGACGAGGCGCAGCTGCTGATCTCCGCGGCAGGCACGCCGGCCGAGCTCGACGACATGGTGGACCAGCGGGTAGCCGGCCTGCCGCTCGAACACATCCTCGGCTGGGCGGAGTTCTGCGGCCTGCGGGTCGCGGTCGACCCCGGCGTCTTCGTTCCCCGCCCTCGCACCGAGCTGCTGGCCCGGGAGGCCATCGCCCTGGCTGCCCAATGCGCCAACCCCGTGGTGATTGACATGTGCTGCGGCTCCGGCGCGGTGGGCGCCACGCTGATGGCGGCGCAGGACGGGTTGGCGCTGTACGCGGTGGACATCGACCCCGCGGCGGTGAGGTGTGCCCGTCGCAACATCGTCGGCGGCCAGGTGCTCGAGGGAAACCTGTTCGAGCCGTTGCCCGCCACGCTACGCGGCCGCGTCGACATCCTGGTGGCCAATACGCCCTACGTGCCCACCGACGAGATCGAGACGATGCCCCGGGAGGCGCGCCTGCACGAGGCGCTGGTGGCCCTGGATGGCGGCCCGGACGGACTGGACGTCCAGCGCCAGGTGGCCTCGGCCGCCTCCGATTGGCTTGCACCGGGCGGCCACCTGCTGGTCGAGACCAGTCAGCGCCAGGCGCCGCTGACCGTCGAGATCTTTGCCCAAGGCGGCCTGCGTTCCCGGGTTGCGAGATCCGACGAGCTGGACGCGACCGTCGTCATCGGAGCCGAGGCCGTCTGACCCCACCGGCGCCGGCGCCGGGTGGTCTGCAGCCGGGACGGGTCCCCCTCCAGAATGGAAGAGCCTGATTCACGCGATTTTGGAGACTGACGGATGAAAGCGACCGAGCTCAAGGAGATCCAGGCGCCGATCAAAAAGCGGTACCGTGCGGAGCCGGCCGCCGCGTTCATTACCCTGCACGCCGACGCGGCGTTGGGCGAGGGCGTCACCTGCTCGGTCCAGACCGGCCAGGCGCTGGTTCGCGCCGGCCTCCACCCGGGCACCGGTGGCGACGGCCGTTCGGCCTGCTCTGGCGACATGCTGCTCCAGGCGCTGGCCGCCTGCGCTGGCGTCACCCTGCGGTCGGTGGCCACTTCGATAGGGGTGGAGGTGGATGGCACCGTGCACGCCGAGGGCGACCTGGACTGGCGGGGCACGCTGGCGGTCGACCGCGATGCCCCGGTCGGGTTCTCCGACATCCGGCTGCGCTTCGAATTGGACACGGCTGCGACGGAGGAGAAGCTGGCCACGCTTCTCAAGCTGACCGAGCGCTACTGCGTGGTGCTGCAGACGCTGAAGTCGTCGCCTCGGCTCGAAGCCGCGATCAGCCGCCTGCCCGCCGCCTAGGCCAGCGACCGCCCGCCTTCGGGGTGAGCGCCAGGCCCAACCGCTTGGGGCCCGGGCCTAGGCCGCCGGCGGCCCAGGCCTAGAGCCCGACGGCCTGCGCCACCCGCTCCCGGTGCATGTCGCCAGACCCGTACAGCCGGGCTACCGACGCCGCCCGGCGGACGTAGAGGTGGATCGGGTGCTCCCAGGTGAACCCGATCCCGCCGTG
>DASZHA010000103.1:0-14449 GCA_035938265.1 Candidatus Dormiibacterota bacterium | reverse complement strand
GTTTGGCCTCCTTGTGCTGGTGAAGGTGGCCTTGATCCTGTGCCTCGCCGGGCTCGGCGCGGTCAACCGTTACCGCAACATCCCCCGGGTATTCGACCGGCTCCGTCCGCTGCGGCGGGTGGGAAGCGCCGAGGTCGCGCTGGGCGCGGCTGCGCTGCTAACGGCGGCAGGCCTGGTGAACGTGCCCCCGCCCGCATACGCCGCCGCCCAGACTACCCCTTCCCCGCCCGAGGTCGTCGCCACCGGGTCGGACTTTGGGACCACGGTCAAGGTCCGGCTGTCCGCATCTCCTGGGACCGCCGGGTTCAATGTCTTCACCCTGCGCATCACTGACTACGACACCGGCCGCGCGATCAGGGCCGACGGGGTCAGTCTCAGGTTCTCGCTGCCGGCGCAGCCCGATGTCGGCACCTCCAGCCTGGAGTTGAAGCTGATGCCCGATGGGACCTACCAGGGGAGCGGGCCCAACATGTCGCTCGACGGCAATTGGAGAATCGATATCTTCGTCCAGAGGGCGGCCCAATCCGCGCAGGTCACGGTCAACCTGCAGACGCGGACGGTGCCGCCGCAGATCGACGTCAACAGCGTCCCCGGGCAATTGACCATCTACACCATCCACCTGACGCAGGGCCGCACCGTTCAGGTCTACATGGACCCCGGCAAGCCCGGCCTCAACGAATTCCACGCCACCTTCTTTGACTCGTCCGGCAACGAGCTGCCCGTCAACAGCGCCACCATCTCGATGTCGCCCCCGGGGGGCCAGGCGTCACCGCTGCCGATCCGCCGGCTGGAACCCGGG
The DNA here is from genome assembly GCA_035938265.1 of Candidatus Dormiibacterota bacterium. GTDB lineage: Bacteria > Chloroflexota > Dormibacteria > DASZGP01 > DASZGP01 > DASZHA01. The sequence continues at coordinate 13,650 of DASZHA010000103.1, read as the reverse complement.
CACTTTGTCGCCGACGCGACCGTCGCCAAGGGGCGGTACGGGTTCGACATCCTGGGAGCGGCGCCGACGGGAGGTCAGCTCAGTACCCACATCGACATCGACGTTGGGTCATGACAGCCTGACCACAAGGAGAAGATGACCAACCTGCCCTTCCGCCGATTCCTTCTGCTGGCAATGCTGGCGCCACTCTGCGCCGGGTGTGTTCCATTCGGCCCCTCTCAGCCAGGCGCGTCGCCGTCGCCGTCCGCCAGCTATGACCCCGCGGGACGGCCTGCGTCGCCGGCCAAGTTGACCTTCGTCCAGCCCCAGGACCAGGCCCAGCTCAAGGCCGGGGTCGTCCACATCCAGCTGTCCCTGGAAGGGGCCAAGATCGTGCCTCAGACCACCACCAACATCACGCCAACCGAGGGTCATGTCCACTTTTCCGTCAACGACAAGCTCGTGGCGATGAACTACAGCACCATGCAGGACACTCCCCTGACCCCGGGCCTCTACCGCCTCACGGCCGAGTTCGTGGCCGCGGACCACGTGCCGTTCAACCCCAGGGTGATGACCACGATCGTGGTCGTGGTGCAGTAGGCGGCCTCCGGCGCATCGACCCCGGTCCCGGGCGTTTTACACAATCGCAACAGGATCGTAACTTGGCGCAGTTTCCGTGGTGGCGGCGCGGTTAATAGAGACGAATGGAACCGACCCACTCCTCCCTCCCCCGGCAGCTCTCCCAGCTGCTCAGCGGCCGCGGCTGGGTGGCATTCGAGAAGAGGACGTCGGTGACCGCTCGCAAGCACGACTGGCCGGCGCAGCTGCGCTTGGTCGTCGACCCGGGCAACGCCACCGAGCGCCCTATCCTCGGCCTCGCCCTCGACTTCCGCTCCATGCCGCTTGGCGGGGAGCGCTTCCGCGACATTTTCAACATGGAGAGGGAGCAGATACTCCGCGGTTTGGGTCCCTTCCGTGTTCGTCAGATGCACGACGACGGCTGGACCGACGGTGTCAGCGACCGCATCTTCCTCCATGGCATCGAGGGAGGCATCAGCCGGGCCAGTGGCCTGGTCCTCTTCGACCGCTGCCCCCCAGAGGGCGGCGCAGCCCTGCTCAGCGCCCTCCCTGTCGAGTCGACCCGGCTCCTGGAGACGGGCAGCCAGATCGCCCAGCTGCTTCAGCGGACCTACAACCGGACCGTCCTCCGCAACGACGCCCCCATGGCCGACCTGCCTGACCTGGTCAGCACAGGGACCCCCGCCCAGTCGCCTACGGTGCTGGGCGAGCCGTCCTACCCCTGGAGGCGCTGAGGCCAGGGAAGTCGCGCCGCGACGTAGCGGAGGGTCAACCGCCCCTGGTTGCGACCCGGCCGCCGGCGGCCCTGTCGGTGAGGTAGGACTCCACCGCCCGGTGAAGGCGGTTGGTGCAGCGGATGAGCGCCATCTGCTGGGAGATCTTCTGCTCGACCGGCGCAACCGGCGAGATGCCGTCGGGGAGCTCGTTGAGGTCAGGCTCCAGGTCCGGCAGCAAGCTTCGGCAAACCGAGGCCATGTATCGGTAGTCCTCGCGCAGCTGGGCCATCACGACAGGATCGCGCACTGAGTCGCGATCGCCGGCCAGGTCGGCCATCAGCTCCAGTCGAGGCAGGATCATTTCCAGGATGCGCATTGGCATGATGGTTCCAACGATTCAAGACGCCAGTACCTTCGCACGTCATGGATCCGTCACCTGGTCGCGGGTGCCCGTAACAGCCACGTGCGCCAATGGGGTAGTCAGTTCGGCCCCAGCGGCCTAAGGTTGCGGATATGCCTGCCACCAAGAAAAAGCAAATGACGATCCTGCTCGTCGACGACGACTACCCCAATCTCGAGCTTTACCGCCTGGCCTTCAGCATGCACGGCCACAAGGTGCTGACCGCGGCCTCGGGCGCCGATGCGCTGGAGGTCTTCGCCGAGGAGAAGCCCGACGCGGTGCTGGTCGACCTGATCCTGGGCGACATGGTGGGCACCGAGCTGATCGAGCGGATGCGGCACGTCTATGACGGCGCCCGCTTCTTCCTCCTCTCTGAGGCCGATCCCGCCGTGCTGGCGGGAGCGGCCCAGCGCAGCGGCGTGGTCGGCTTCCCCAAGCTCGGGGTTCCAGTCGGCCAGGTCGTTCGCACCATCACCGACAGCGCGACCATCATCCACGCCGGCTGACAGGCCGGGCTGATTACTGGCTCGGCGCCTCGACTGAAAGGCGCCCCGGACGCATCGGGCGGAGCAGCGACGCCTCGCGGGCCTCGAGGATCTCATCGACAGCCAGGCGCGCAGAGTAGGGCGACAGCAGGAAGCCGTTGCGGTAGTGCGCGGTGAAGATATAGGCGTGTGGCGCGCTGGGCAGTCCACCGATCACCGGAAGCCCGTCCGGCGCCGCCGGCCGCAGGCCCACCCGGACCTCGGCCTTGGCGCCGACTAAGCCCGGCCAGAGCTCGGGGAGCAGGCGCCGTAGCTCCTCGACCCGCGCGTCGGGGGTGATCGAGAAGCCGGCATCGGTCTCCACCGTCCCGCCCAGGACGACGGTGCCGTCGGCCTTGGTCAGGAGGTAGTTGTGGTCCCGGTAGATGATGACCTCGGGACCGGGCGCGCCGGCGGGGAAGGCCAGTAACTGCCCCTTGACCGGCCGCACCGGGTAGTCCAGGCCCGGAAGCGTCCCACTCCAGCTGCCCAAGGCCAGCACCGCGCGGCCGGCAGCCATTACCCCGTCGCCGGTGCGAACCTGGGCGGAGTCGCCGGCCTCCTCGACAGCCTCGACCTCGGCCTCGACGACCTTCCCGCCACGGGCCACAATGCCATCTTCGAGGGCGGCCAGCAGCCAGGCCGGCTGCACCTGGGCCTCGTCGAACGACAGCAGGCCGCCCGCCAGCCCCACGGTGCCGAGTCCCGGCAGCTCCTTGGCCGCCGCCGCGGGGCTGAGCCAGCGCGACGGCATCCCCGCGGCCTCGTACTGCCCCACCGCCTCGCGCAGCGCAACGGCCTCCTCGGCGCTGTAGGCGACGCGCAGCAGCCCGCTGCGGATGAAGCCGGTGGGCCGGTCTGTCTCGTCAGCCAGCGCCTCCAGGAAGTCGGGGTAGTAACGCAGCCCCTCGGTGGCCAGGCGGCCCAGCGGCGGGTTGATGGCCACCTCGGGCATGGGCGCCAGCATCCCGGCGGCGATCGGGGAGGCTGCCGGCCGGTTGGACCGCAGCACGGTTACAGCCTCGCCGCGGCGGCTCAGCTCCCATGCGATGCTGAGGCCGGCGATGCCGGCGCCAACCACCACCACGTCGGGGTGTTTGCTCACGCTCACTCGGCCAGCAGCTCCGGGTGGGCCTCCAGGTACGCCCACGCGGCGGTCTGGTCGGCCGCCGGCAGCTCGCCGTCGATCAGCGCCTCCAGCAGCGCGTCCTGCACCCTGCGGATCCAGGGCCCTGGCGGACGCCCGTAGCGTGTCATCAGGGCTTCGCCGTCGATCGGCGGCCGGGCCGCTTGCACCGCCTCGACGTCGAGCTCGGCAATGCGCCGTTCCAGGTCGCCGAGCTTGCGCCTGGCCTCGGACTCGGGGTATGCGCTGGCCTGCATGTCGGCCCGAGCCAGCTCGATCAGGCCCGGCAGGACGTCGGCGCTGTCGCGCACCAGCCGCCGCACCGCGCCATCGGTCCACTCCTCGGGCAGGTAGCTGATGGGGCGCATGTGGAGCATGACCAGGCGGGTCACCCGGTCGGCGATGGCATTGCTGAACCGCAGCCGCTGAAGCATGGCCCGGGCGATGCCGGCGCCGACGTCCGGGTGACCGAGGAAGGTGATCCGGTCGGCGGTCCTGGCCGCCGTCGCCGGCTTGCCGATGTCATGGGTGAGCACGGCCAGGCGCAGGACCAACTCGTCGTCAGCGGGCATGTGGGGCTGGGGACGGGCCGCCACCGCCTCGAGGGCCGCGGCGGTGTGGTTCAGGACATCGTCGGGGTGGAAGCCGTCCTGCAGCACGCCCGCCAGGGCTTCCACCTCGGGCAGCAGCCGCGCCAGGATGCCGGTCTCCCTCAGCTGGCGGATCGACTCGCCGGGATGCTCGGACAGGAGCATGCGCCGGAACTCCTCGGTGAATCGCTCGATGCTGACCACCGTGGCCAGGCGGTCCAGCGAGGCCTCGATCGCGGGCGGGATGTCCGGGTCGAAGGCGAAACCGAGGGTGACCGCGAAGCGGACCGCGCGAACCGCCCGGAGGGGGTCCTCGAGGAAAGTTTCGCGTGCCGGCAGCGGGGTCCGCAGCAGCTTCGCCTCGAGGTCCGGAAGGCCCTGGCCGGTGATGTCGCTGACCTCGCCGGCGCGGTCAGCCACCAGCGTGTTGACGGTGAAGTCGCGGCGGCGGATGTCCTCGTCCAGGCTGGCCGGCCGGACCTCGGGCTTGCGGCTGTCAGGCGCGTAGCTCTCCGAGCGCGCCGCCACGAACTCGAGGGTGAATTCGCCCGCCACCACGTGGGCGGTGCCAAAGCGCTCGAAGATCACCGGCGCCCGGCTTCCGGCCCGCTCGGCCACCTCCGTCGCCACCGCCGTGGCAGCGGGAGCGTCGCCGCCGACGATGACCACGTCGACCTCGTTGGCGTCGCGGCCCATCAGCCGGTCCCGCACGTAACCCCCGACCAGGTACGCCGCCACACCAGCGCGGCCGGCCACCTCCTCGACGGTGTCCAGCAGCTGTTCCAGCCCAGGCTGATGCTCGATCCTCACGGCCGGACCCTGGCTCACCGGTCGATCTCGTCCAGCGTCGCCTGTGCCCGGCCGGGCAGGAATTCGCGGGCCCATTCGACGGCGCCGGTGAGGCCCGGGTCCTTGAGCTCGGCCATCTCGACGCGGACGTGGGCCATGGTCGACTCGAATGCCTGGAAGCGCATCGCCCTGTCCATCGGCTCCAGGAATGCCGGGCCTGACGCCATGGCCCCGCCGCCCAGTACCAGGACCTCGGGCGCCAGGGTGTTGAGTAGCCCGCCCAGGGCCAGCCCGAGGAGGTGGCCGGCCCGGTTGACCACTGAGAGCGCCAGGGCGTCGCCCTTGGCTGCGGCCGCGGCAACGGCGGCGCCGGTCACCTCCTCGACGCCCTCCAGGGTGGAGGCCTCGCCGTCGGCGATCCGCCCGGCGGCGATCCGCGCCATCGCCGTCCCCGAAGCCAGCGATTCGATGCAACCGCGGGCGCCGCAGCTGCAGGCCGGCCCATTGGCATCGATGACCACGTGGCCGACCTCGCCGGCGGTCCCGGCGGCGCCGCCGTAGAGCCTGCCGTCGATGACGATGCCGCCGCCGATGCCGGTGCTGACGGTGACGTAGAGCATGTGGCGGCTGCCCCGACCGGCGCCGCGGCGGAACTCGCCAAATGCCGCCAGCTGGGCGTCGTTGCGGACGTGGGCGGGGACGCCGGTGGCGTCCTCCAGCATCTGGGCGAAACGGACGTTGCGCCACAGGGGCAGGTGCGGCGGGTTGAAGAGCAGGCCCTCCTCCGGGTCGGTGGGCCCCGGCAGCCCCGCCCCGATGGCGTCGGCATCCTCGACCCGGATGCCCTGGGCGGTGGCCAGCTCGTCCATCATCGAGACCAGCGTCGCGACCGCGGCCTCGGGCCCCTGTCCGGGGTCGGTCTCGGTGCGACGCAGGTCGATGACGTCGCCGGTGTCGGCGGCGATGGCCGCGCGCAGCTGGGTGCCGCCGATGTCGAGCCCGAAAACGTACGTCGTCATGCCGCTGTCCGCGCCGATGGTCGCCCGCCCTGCAGGGTCAGCAAAGCGATCACGGCGGCCAAAACGCAGACCCCGGCGGCGATGGAGAAGATCTCGTGGTACTCCTGCAGCAGGGCCGCCACGAACCGCGCCTGCAAGGCCGCGACCGCACCGATACCCTGTGTGGCATCGAACCTGGCCCCGCTGTCGGCCTGGATCAGCTGGTAGAAGCGGTGGATCCCGAAGGCCGCCAGGGCGCTGAGGCCCAGCAGCATCCCCACCGTCCGCGCCACCACCACCAGGCTGGAGGCCAGCCCGTGCTCGCGATCCTGGGAGCGATCGAGGATGGCGGCGGCCACCGGCGCGATCACCAGCCCAAATCCGAAGCCACAGAGGAAGAGCGTCACCAGCGAGTCGGGGATGCCGGCGGTGGTACGGCTGAGCTCGTCGACGGTCCACGTCGACATGCGCAGGAAGGCGCTCGCCGCCACCAGCAGCCCCAGCACCGCGGTCAGGCGATAGCCGAGCCGGCCGCCGAGCCAGCCCCCGAGGACCGCCCCCACCGGGATCGCGACCATGAAGCGCGCCAGCAGGAGAGCGGCGTCGAATTCGCCCAGGCCGAACACGCCGCGAGCCACGATGGGCACGTCGACCAGGGCCACCATCAGGCCGGCGCCCACCAGCAGGTTGGTCAGGTTGGCGCCGACGAAGGCGCGGTCGCGCAGCAGGGCCGGCGGGATCAGGGGGCTGCTGCCGGTGGCCTGGCGCCAGCCGTAGAGCCCCAGCACCACCACCGCGGCGACGCCGAGGGGGAGGAACAGCGATCCCACGGCGTGGCGGGAGGGGTCGTCGGGGTAGAGCGCGAGCACCAGCAGGCCCAGGCCCAGACCCAGGAGGATCCCCCCCAGCCAATCGACCGAGGCGGAGGCGTGACCGGCCACCGCGGTCCGTCCCCGGCCGGCATGGCTCGCGCCCGTCCTGGCCGCGACCAGGAAGCCCACCGCGCAGATCGCCGCCAGGGGCAGGTTGATCCAGAAGATGGCGCGCCAGCCGCCAAGGCCGACCGCCGCGCCGGCCACGACGGCGCCGTAGAGTGGCCCCAGCACGCTGCCGGTCTCCTGCAGGGCCGCGACCACGCCCAGCGGCAGCGACCGGCGGCCCACCGGGTAGAGGTCGGCGGCCAGCGCCAGTGCCACCGGGACCAGGGCTCCCCCGCCCAGGCCCTGGAGCACACGGCCGGCCACCAACCAGGGCAGCCCGCCGGCATTCTCATCGGGGATGGCGGCCAGGCCCGCCGTCGCCGTCAGCACCGAGCCGAGGCAGAAGATCCCCAGGCTGATGAGGTAGACGCGTCCCCGGCCGTAGCGATCGGACACGGCCCCCAGCAGCGGCATGGTCACGATGTAGCCCAGCAGGAAGCCAGTGATCACCGGCGTCGCCTGTTCGATCCGGTCGATGGGGATGGTGAGGTCGAACATCATCCGCGGCAAAACCGTGACGACGACGTAGGTGTCCAGCGCGGCCAGGAAGAGCCCGGCCGCCACGGATCCCAGTAGCAGGCGCCGCGAGGCGAGGGCGGGCGCTGCCACCGGCCCGGTCACCGCCGCCAGCTCAGGCGGGCGGGGAGATGTCGACGGCGGCGTTGAAGTCGTGGAGGTGGACCTCGATGGTGCTGTCACTGTTGGCGCTGAAGACATGGCCCGTGATCAGGGCCTTGCGGACACGATGGTCGTCTTTGCCGATCCAGAACGTGACCTGCACCTTGTCCGCCGGCGTGAAGGGTGCCAGCGCCGCCTTCAGGTCGTCGGGGGTGTAGGTCGCCTCGACCTTGTTGGAGTCCTGGCCGTCGATCGACTCGGTGCCAGTGACCTTGGCGCCCTGACCCTTGTCAATGACCGCTGGCAGGCCTGTATCGGGGTTCAGGAGGCGGGCCGCGCTGGGGTACTGCTTGGCTTCCTCAGGGCTCAACTTGCTGGCTGGCAGGAAGGAGATCGGCTTGTAGTAGGTGTCGTTGCCGATGGTCACGATCCGGGACTCGATGATGGTGTCCCCCTGCTTGACCCTGCCGACCAGCTCGCTGTCGGTCGGCAGCTTTACCTTGCCGGTGGCGGAGACGAGGTCGACGGTGACGTTGGAGGCGGTGACCGTGGCGCCGGCGCCAAACTTGAGGTCCAGCTGCACCGTCTGGATCGTCTTCATGGCGGCGGCGGCGTCCTTGAGCTGCTGGCCGGCGTCGACGGTCGAGCCGCACGCCAGCAGCCAAACCGAGGCCACAATCGCCAACCCCACTCGAAAAAGCATGCGAATGAGTCTAGTTAGGCGACTGGAGCGCGGTTAGATACCAATTGCCAGGCGCAGCAGCGCAGTGGCGGCCACGGCCGCGACCAGGGTCAGCGCCAGCGGCACCCGGAGCGCCAGCAGCAAGCCGGCGACGGCGAGACCCAGCAGCCGAGCGTCAAGCCTGACGCCACCTGCGCCGCCGATGGACTGGCTCACGATCAGGGACGAGAGCAGCGCCACCGGGAGCAGCCGCACCGCGCTGCCGACTACAGGCCGCTCCATGACGCGCTCGGGGACGAGGAAGCCAAGGGCCTTGAGCGCATAGCACCCGGCGCAGGTGACCCCGACAACGACCCAGGTCACCGGCGCATCACCATCGCCACCAAACCCCCCACGGCGGCGGCCAGCAGGACAGGCACGCCCGGCGGCAGGATCGGCAGCGTTACCAGGGTTGTCACCGCCGCAGCCAGGGTTGCGACCAGCTCGGCCCGGCCTTTGATCATGGGCACCAGCAGGGCCAGGAAGACCGCGGGCCCGGCGGCGTCGAGGCCAAAGCGCCGCGGGTCGCCGGTGGTCAGGCCTACCAGGGCACCGATGGCGGTGCCGATGTTCCACATCATGAATACGCAGGCGGCGGTGATCGTGAAGGCGGGCAGGTGGAGGCTGCTCTCCCTCTGCCCCAGCGCCATGCCGGTGGTCTCATCGATGACGAAGTGGGCGCGCAGCGGCCACCATTGGCGCGGCAGGAGGCTGCGCACACGGAGCGCGTAGAGGGTGTTCCGAGCTCCTAGCAGGAGCGCCGACGCCACTGCCGCGGGGGAGCCGCCGCCGGCGGCCAGCACCGACACCAGGGCGAACTGGGAGGCTCCGGTGAAGGCCAGGAGTGATAGGGCGCAGGCCTCGAGGAGGGAAAGGTGGGCGCTGACCGCCAGGGCGCCGAAGGTGACGCCGAAGATCCCGTCCGCGACGGCGATGGCGAGCGCGTCCCGAACGATCGGCCGGCGCCCGCGGTTCACGTGCGGAGCACGCGCACGTCTCCCTCGCGTCGCGTCAGGCGCACGGCGTCGAAGTACTCCAGCAGCGGCACAACGGTCTTGCGCGACGACCCCAGCAGGTCGCGGGCCTGGGCGACGGTGGTCGCCCGGTGGGCCTGCAGGTGGGCGCGCAGGCGCGCCTCCGCATCGCCCAGGGCGTCGGGGAGCATCAGTAGGTCGGGCGCCACGCGCACCGCCAGGCCCTGCTCCTCGAGGTAGCGCCGGATGGCGTCGTCGAGGCCGTCGGCAGCGAGGTCGCTGATGCGGGGTGGCGACAGGGGCGTCTCACCCAGGCGCGCCAGGACGCGGTCGACGGCGGCCGCCTGGGCCGGGCTTAGCCGTGGCTCCCAGCCGGGCACCGCCAGCGCGTCCCCAACAGCCACCAACTCGCCGCCTGACACTAGTCCGTCGACGGCGGCGGCCAGGTCTTGCCTCGCCGTGCCGGCCGGCTGCCGCAGCTCGCCCCGGGGCATCCCTGACCGGGACGGATGCCGGGCGTGGTGCTCGCGAACCATTGCCAGCACGTCGCGACGGAGATATTCGTTGTCCGGTCGGCGCGGGTCGGCGGTTGCCCTCCACACCCCGCCACGACGCGAGTACCGTGGCGGATCAAGGTCGTCGACGGCGCCACCGGCCAGCGTCGCCGCCGGTGACGGGCGCCGCAACACCACGGCGTCGCCCCGCACCAGGGCCATCGGCGACCCCAGGCGTATCTCCACCATCCCCTCGGCACCGGGCACCAGCTCCGAGCTCTCCTCCAGGACCCTGACCCTTGCGGGGCTCGACGAGGTGCCGCTGAAGACCGTGACGCGGGCGTTGTGGGGCACGCCCTGGGTGGCACCGGAGAGCACCGTCAACCGCATGGTGAGGCGGTCGGTGGTCCCCAGGGAGCCGCGGCGACTGAGCACATGGCCCCGCGCCAGCTGCTGACGGTCGACACCCTGGAGGTTGACCGCGACCCGGTTGTTGGGCGCCGCCTCGTCAACCTGGCGCCCGTGCTGCTGCAGCCCACGGATCCGAGCCTGGAGCAGGTCGGGGCCTGGCGCGCCGCGGCCCGACGGCACCAGCTCCACGTCCTGGCCGACGCGAAGCGGGCCATCGATGAGGGTCCCTGTGACCACCGGGCCAAAGCCCTTCATCACGAAGACTCGGTCCACAGGCAGCCGGGGGCCGACCGTCTCCCGATCCCGCCCTGGGACCGGGGCGCCAACAGGCGCCGCCAGCGCCGCGCCAAGGGCCTCACGGAGACTGTCGAGGCCAACCCCCGCCGGCGCCGACACACGAACGATTGGCGCGCGCAGGCCTCGGCGCGTCAGCTCCTCGGCCACCTCGGCCTCCGTCAGGGCCAGGGACTCCTCGTCGCCAACCAGGTCCACCTTGGTGAGCGCCACCACCACCCGCACGACGCCGACCAGGCCGACGATGTCGAGGTGCTCTCGGGTCTGGGGCATGACCCCCTCGTCGGCGGCGACAACCAGCAGAACCACGTCGAGGCCATGGACCCCCGCCAGCATGTTGGGCAGGAACCGGGCGTGCCCGGGGACGTCAACGATCCCCACCTCAACGGCCCCGGGCAGCGCCAGGTGGCCGAAGCCCAGGTCGATGGTCATGCCCCGGCGCTTCTCCTCCGCCAGTCGATCGGGGTCCAAGCCGGTCAGGGCCTGGACCACGGCCGACTTGCCGTGGTCGACGTGGCCGGCGGTGCCGATGACGGGCATGCGTCAGCCCAACGCGGCCTTGAGCGCGGCGGCCACGTCGATGTCCTGGTCGGGCAGCACGGTGCGCGGGTCGAGGATGACGCGATCGTCGTGGATACGCGCCACCACTGGCGGCGAGCCACGCCGCAGGCGGCGCGCGACGGTGTCGGCCGACGGCCGCGCCCCAGGGCCACCCAGGGCGAGGCCAAAACCCTTCAGCGTCTGCCCCGGAAGGGAGCCCCCGCCGACCGGCGATTCAAGCTCCACGACTTCGCCCTGGCCGGCCGCCACGGCCCAGCCCTCCGCCCGAGCCTTTGTCGTAGCAGGGTCCTGGTGGAGCATGCGCCACAGCGGCAGGTCGGCGGAGGCGCCGGCGAGGTAGGCGCCGAGGGTCGCCTCCAGCGCCGCCAGCGTCATCTTGTCCGGCCGCAGGGCCCGGTAGAGCGGGCTCCGGCCCAGCTTTCTGACCAGGTCAGGTCGCCCCGCAACGACCCCGGCCTGGGGTCCGCCCATCAGCTTGTCGGCCGAGAAGGCGACCAGGTCGACCCCGGCGGCCAGGGCGTCCTGCGCCGTCGGCTCGTGGGCCAAGCCGGCGGCCTCGGTGCCAACCAGGGCACCAGAGCCGAGGTCCTCCATGACCACCAGGTCGTTCTCGTGGGCCAGCGCTGCCAGCTCCGCATCCGCCACGCTCTCGGTGAAGCCGACCACCTGGTAGTTGGAGGCGTGGACCTTGAGCAGCATCGCCGTCTTCGGGGTGATGGCCTCGCCGTAGTCCGCCGCCCGGGTACGGTTGGTGGTGCCGACCTCGACCAGGCGGGCGCCGCTGATGCGCATCACGTCGGGGAGCCGGAACGAGCCGCCGATCTCGATCAGCTCGCCTCGCGACACGATCACCTCCTTGCCCCGGGCCAGCGCGAAGAGGCTGAGGACCAGGCTGGCGGCGTTGTTGTTGACCACCACCGCGGGGACGCCCAGGAGGGCCTCAAGGGTTCGAGACAGGCTGATAGAGCGCTCGCTGCGGCGTCCGCGCTCGAGGTCGAACTCAAGGCTGGAGTAGCCGCGGCCGACGGCGGCAACGCGCTCCAGCGCGGCTTCCGACAAAGGCGCCCGTCCCAGGTTGGTCTGCAGCGCCACGCCGGTGGCGTTGATCACCGGAACGAGAGTGCCACGCAGCAGCCGGCGCGCCTCTTCGGCCACCGTCACGGCCAGCTTGTCCGCGGTCCCCCGGTCGTCACGCTCCCGAGCTTCCGCGAGGCGTGCCCGCGCCAGGGCGGTCAGGAGGTCGCGAGTCACCGGGTCGCGGCCATCCAGCTTCCGGTGGGCGGCCGTCACCAGCGCCTCGACCGAGGGCAGGCCTCGCCGCGGGTCGGCCCCCTCGGCGGGGCTCACGGGCAGGGGCGAATCAGCGGCACCCCGAGGACGAAGGCCACCGGGGCCGCCACGAAATTGACGACGAAGAAGAGCACCCCGGGCAGGAAGAGGAATATGAGCAGGATCACGATGTAGATCTGGGGCAGGTTCATCTCTATCTGGAAGAGCAGCCGGGGGTTGCTCCGGCGCAGGATCGTGCGCACTAGCTCGAACCCGTCCAGGGGCGGAATCGGGAGCAGGTTGAACACCATCAGGAACAGGTTCAGGGTGTAGATGTAGAAGAGCTCGGTCTTGAGGACCTGGATGGGGTCGACGGTCAGCGAGCAATACGTGGAGAAGTCGGGGCCCCCGAGGAGCCCGCTGTTGCCGGCGATGACCTTCAGGGCGATCGACGCCACGATGGCGATGATCAGGTTCATGCCCGGGCCCGCCAGCGCCACCAGCAGGGGTGCGAGCCGGCCCCGCATCTTGGAGTGGTTCACCGGCACCGGCTTGGCGTAGCCGAGCCCGATCACCAGGATCATGATCATTCCGATCGGGTCGATGTGCTTGACCGGGTTCAGCGTCAGCCGGCCCTGGTTCTTGGCCGTTGGATCACCGACGAGGTTGGCTACCAGGGCGTGGGAGAACTCGTGGAGGGTGAAGCCGATGACGAGGGCGGGGATGAAGAAGAGGACGCGCTGAATCAGGAAGTGCTGGTCGCCGAACAGCATCAGGTCACCTGGGCGGCGGCCCTACTCGATCTCGATCCGGCTGGGGCCGCCCGGGTGATCGCCGGCCGGCCCACGGCGCTTGCCGGTGTGGTGGTCGACGGTGACCTGGACGCCCTGGGCGAACTCGCGGCCGGCATTGATGAAGTGCACCTGGGCGTCGGCCGGGATGACCCCCTCCAGCCACTCTCCCAGGGTCCGCTGGGCGTCAAAGTCGGGGTCGATGCGCCCGGGACCGCCATCCTGTTCACTCCACGGGTCCCAGGTATCGCTCCTGACCTCGTAGTCGGGGAAGGCGTCCCCTGACCCCGGCGCGTCGGGCGGGGGCAGGTCCGGGATCTCCGGCTCGACAGGTGGCGGCGGAGCCGGGGTGACCTCGATGATGCCGCTGTCGACCGGCTCGATCGACAGCCGCGACGCCGATGAAGGCGGTGTCGCCTTGGCTCGGGCCTTCTTCGCGGGCTTCGACGTCCTGCCCGGTCTTGATGCCTTCGATGGTCGCGATAACTTTGGCGGCCCACCGGCCGCCGCGCGAGCCCCTGCCGCCGGCGTCAGGGCTTCCGCGGCAGCCTGGCGGGTGGCTTCCGACGTCCGGCTACGGCCCTTCTCTGGTTTCTGGCGCAGGGGCGCCGCGGCGCCGCGGCGGGCCGGCTTGGACTGCGAGGCGGCCGAGCCGGCGGCGGCGGTCTCAGCCGCAGCACGGATGCTCGACGGGCGCGACCGGGAAGCGGGCTGCTTTGGTCCCCGGCTGCGCCCGCGCGGGCCCTTTCCCCCGGTCCCTCCGTCAGCGGCTGCCAACCTTCTCCTCTTGGGCGAAATGGATCCGCAGAGTGCGGCCGCTGGAGTCGAACCTGGCG
>DASZHA010000102.1:0-11549 GCA_035938265.1 Candidatus Dormiibacterota bacterium | reverse complement strand
CGCATGCGCGTCGATATCTTCCCCCCGATCAACCAGCCGCAGATTTACGTGTTCCTCAACTACGGCGGCCTGGACCCGGGCCAGATGGAAGGGATCCTGGTCAACCAGTTCGAGCTCCAGTTCCAGTACGTCGATGGCGTCAGCAACATCGAGTCGAAGTGCATCCAACAGGTCGCGGTCATCAAGCTGTCGTTCTACCCCGGCACCGACATGGCCAGCGCCATGGCACAGGTCGATAGCGAGGCGACCCGGGCGCTGTCGGCAATGCCCGCGAACACGTTGCCGCCGCTCATCATGCAGATGGACGCCGGTAGCGTGCCGGTCGGCTACCTGGTCTTCAAGAGCAAGACCCGCCCCCTCGGGGAGATTGGTGACCTGGCACAGAACCGTATTCGCGCCCTGGTTCAGGCGCGGGTCCCCGGCACCGTCGCCACCTCCCCGTTCGGCGCGAGCCAGCGCTCGATCGTCGTCAGCGTCGATCCCGATAAGCTGCGGGCCTACAACCTGACGCCCCAGGACGTGGTCGATGCCATCGGCCAGGGCAACGTCGTCAGCCCCGCCGGCAACCTCTATATCCGCGGCCAAATGCCGCTCGTCCCCAACAATGCCATGATCCGCGATCCAAAGGAGTTCGGCAGCATCCCGCTCAAGCCCGGCCGCAACGTCTACCTGCGCGACGTGGGGACGGTCGCCGACGCCACCGACATCATCTACGGCTACGCCCTGGTAGACGGCCGCAAGTCGGTCTACCTGCCGATCGTCAAGAAGAACACCGCCTCGACGCTCCAGGTGGTGTCCGACATCCACAAGGCGATGCCGCTGTTCAAGGGCGTGCTGCCGGACGACGTGGACATCAGCTTCGCGTTCGACGAATCGCCGACCGTTGTCACGGCCGTCCGGAACGTGGCGACGGAGGGCCTGATCGGCGCGACGCTGACCGGCCTGATGATCCTGATCTTCCTGCGCGACTGGCGCAGCGTGGTGGTGGTCGTGTTCAACATCCCGATGGCGCTGCTGGGCTCCTTGTTCGCACTCTGGCTGACGGGCAACACGATCAACATCATGACGCTCGGCGGGCTGGCGTTGGCGATCGGCATCCTCGTCGATGAGGCGACGGTGTCGATCGAGAATATCCACGTGCAGATGGCGCGGACGCCGTCGCTGGCGCGGGCGGTCGAGCGCGGCAGCAACGAGACGGCGGTGCCGCGGTTGCTGGCGCTGTTGTGCATCCTGTCGGTGTTCATCCCGGCGTTCATCATGGCCGAGCCGGTGCGGTCGCTGTTCCTGCCGCTGTCGCTGGCGGTGGGCTTCGCCATGATCTCGTCGTATGTCCTCTCCAGCACGGTCGTGCCGGTGCTGTCGGTCTGGCTGCTGAAGCACCACGGAACGGCGGAAGCTCGGAACGCCAGCGCGGGGACAGAACCGCCAGGCCGTCGTCCTGGCCCCCTTTCGCGCCTCCATCTTCGTCTTCCCTCCTTTTCTTTCGCGCGGGTGCAGGCCGCATTTGGCGCAGCCGTCGGCTGGCTCGTACGGCTGCGCTGGCTGGTGGTGCCGGCCTACTTTGCTCTCTGCGCCGCGCTGCTCGGGGGGCTTGGGCCCCGGCTCGGGACGGAGCTGTTTCCCCAGGTCGATTCGGGCGAGTTCGTGCTGCGCTTCCGAGCCCCGCCCGGCTCCGACTTCGAGATCACCCGCCAGATTTGGGTGAAGTCGCTTCAGGTGATCCAGGAGGAGGCCGGGGCCGAGAACGTAGCCATTTCGATGGGCTTCGCCGGGCAGCAGGCGCCTCTCTACTCGGTCAACAACCTCATCTTGTTCATGCGCGGCCCGGACGACGGGCAGATGCGGGTCGCCCTGCGCGAGGGCTCAGGCACCCGCCTGGAAGCGTTCCGCGAGCGGCTGCGGAAGGCGTTGCCGGAGAAGGTGAAACCCTGGCTGGCGGAGTTTCTCCGGGCACAAGGTCTGGCCCCGGGGCCCGCGAAGACACGGGCCGAGCAGGTGACGTTCGGGTTCGAGCCGGGCGACATGGTCAGCGAGGTGATGAGCTTCGGCTCGCCGACCCCCGTCGAGATCGTCGTCGCCAGCCCGAACCTCGCCGACGCCCGGGCGCACGCGCTGCGGCTCAAGGCAGAGATGGCCAAGATCCCGTTCCTGCGCGACGTGCAGTTCCAGCAGGAGCTGGACTACCCGACGGTGCCCGTCGAGATCGACCGCGAACGCGCCGGGTTGAGCGGCGTGACCGCCCGGCAGGTGGGCGACGCGGTAGTGGTGGCCACCTCGTCGAGCCGCTACGTCGCCCGCAACTTCTGGCGCGACCCAAAGAGCGGTATCGACTACCAGGTGGAAGTTATGGTCCCCACGCCGCGGATGAACTCGCCGGAACAGGTGGAGACGCTCCCGCTCCGGATGGTGAGCCCCGATCTGAACCTGATGATCCGCGACGTGGCCAAGGTGGGCCAGGGCACCATGCCGGGTGAGATCGACCGCAGCACGATGCAGCGCTACGTGAGCATCACCGCCAACGTCGAGGGGGAGGACCTCGGCCGCGCCTCCCGTCAGGTCGAGCAGGCCATCGCCGCCGCGGGCCGGCCGCCGAAAGGCGTCCGAGTCGAGACGCGCGGCCAGGTGGCGCCAATGCGCGAGATGTTCACCTCGCTCGGGACCGGCCTGGGTATCGCGGTGGTGGTGATCCTGGTGCTCTTGACCGCGTACTTCGAGTCGCCGCGCCTGGCCCTGGCGTCGGTGTCGAGCGTGCCGGGGGTCCTCTGCGGCGTGGTGGTCATGCTGCTGCTGGCCGGCACAACCCTCAACATTGAGTCGTTCATGGGGTCGATCATGTGCATCGGCGTGTCGGTGTCCAACTCGGTCATGCTAGTGACGTTCATCGACAAGGAGTGGCGCGAGCGCAAGGTGGTCCCCGCGGCCGCCCGCGCCGGCGCGCAGGACCGCTTGCGGCCGATCCTGATGACCGCCTGCGCCATGACGGTCGGCATGGTGCCGATGGCCCTGGCCCTGGAGCGGGGCAGCGAGATGCAGGCGCCGCTCGGCCGGGCGGTGATCGGCGGGCTGGTCGTGTCCACGTTCGTGACGCTCTTCATCGTCCCGTCCGTCTTCGCCCTGCTGATGGGCCGGACGGCGCCCCGCTCGCCGTCGCTGCACCCCGACGACCCGGCCAGCGCGCACTACGACCCAAACGGCCGTGAGCCTGAAGCGCCGCAGGGCGGCCCCACCGCCTCTCACCCCGGTCTCCCGGAGCGCCACCCATGAACCGTATCTGGCTCACCCTGTTGCTGCCCCTCGGCCTGGCGTGCGGCTGCTCCGACCCGAAGCCGCCTCCCGCGTCGCCGATCAGCCTCGACCCGACGGTCAAGGTGGTCCACGCCCAACACCGGACCGTAAAGCGCACCGTCGAGCAGCCGGGGGTGATCGGGGCGTACGAGCGCACTGCCCTCTATGCGAAAGTTTCCGGCTTCGTCGAAAAGTGGAACGTGGACATCGGCGACCGGGTGAAGAAGGGCGCGACGCTGGTCGAGCTGACTGCGCCCGAGCTGGTCGAGCAGCACCGGCAGATGCAGGCCCAGGTCGTACTGGACCGGGCGCTGGTGGAGCAGTCCCACAAGCTCCACCTCGTCGCGCAGCGCAACGTAACGGCCGCCACCGAGACGGTCGCCCAGGCACGGGCCGACGTGAACCGCTACGCGGCCGACGTGGAGCGCTGGGAGAGCGAGGTCAAGCGGCTGACCGGCCTGGTCGGAGAGCGGGTGGTGGACCAACAGGTCCTCGACGAGACGCGGCGACAACTGAAGTCGAGCCAGGCGGCCCGCGAGGCCTCGCGGGCGGCGGTCAAGACCCGCGACGCCGAGCGCCTGGCCGCGGAGGCCACCACGGAGAGGACCAAGGCCGATATCGGCACCGCCGAGGCGCGGGTGCAGGTGGCGAGCGCGGAGGAGCGCCGGCTGGCGGCCCTGGTCGGCTACCTCACGATTGCCGCGCCCTACGACGGAGTCGTCTTCGCCCGCAACGTGAACAGCGGTGACTTCGTGCAGCCCGCGAGCGGAGACCCTTCGCAAGGCACCTTTTCCCTGGGGGTGTCGCCCAGCCGGGCCACGCCGCTGTACGTGATCAACCGCATCGACCCGGTGCTGTTCGTCGTCGGCGTGCCGGAGGCGGACGCCGCCTACGTTGCCGCAGGGTCCCAGGCCCGGGTGCGGGTGCCGGCGCTGGCGGGGCGTGAAGTCGCGACGCGGGTGACGCGAACCTCCTGGGCGCTCAACAGCACCAGCCGCACGCTCATGGCCCAGATCGAGCTGCCGAACCCGAAGGCGGAGTTCCTCCCCGGCATGTACGCCTACGGGTCGGTGTTCATCGAACGACCCAACGTCCGGGCCTTGCCGGTGTCGGCCGTCACCCAGATCGGCAACCAGACCTGTTGCTACCTGGCGGTGGACGGCAAGGCCGTGCGGACGCCGGTGCAGACCGGCGTGAGCGACGGCTCCTGGGTGGAGGTGACGGGGAAGCTCGTCCGGTCGGCCGAATCGTCGGAAGGGGCCTGGGCGGCGTTCGACGGCAGCGAGGCGGTCATTGCCGGCGACCTGTCGGGAATTTCGGACGGCGCTGCCGTGCAAGTGGAGTCAGGCCGGTGACAATCCATTCGACACCGGAGTGAGAAGGAGTACCGATGCGACCCGTTCTCGGGTTTGTGGGCCTCGGCAACATGGGCCAGCCCATGGCCGCCAACCTGCTCAAGGCAGGCTACGCCGTCCGCGTCTGGGACCGCACCCCCGCACGGGCCGCCGCGCTGGCCGCCGAGGGCGCGACGAGCGTGCCTCGCCCGGAGGAGGTGGCGGAAGCCGGCGCCCTGGTCATCAGCTCGCTGGCCAATGACCGGGTGTTGGAGGAGGTGGTCGGGGCCAGCCATGAACTGCTGCGCCGGCTCGGCCCCGGAGGCATTCACGTCTCCGCCAGCACGGTAGCGCCCGCGACGTCGCGGCGCCTGGCCGAGGGCCACAAGCACTACGGGGTCACCTACCTGGCGGCGCCGGTGCTGGGCCGTCCGGATGCCGCCGCGGCCGCCAAGCTCTGGATCTTCGTCTCGGGGCCGGCCGAGGCCAAGGAACGGGCATGGCCGGCGCTGCGCGCCCTGGGCCAGGGGGTGTTCGACCTGGGCGAAGACCCCGGGGCGGCCAACGTGGTCAAGCTGGCCTGCAATTTCCTGCTGGCCGCCGCGATCGAGGCCATGGCCGAGGCCTTCACCCTGGCCGAGAAGAACGGCATCGAACGCCGTCACCTGGCCGACCTGCTGGTGCAAACCCTCTTCGACTGCCCGGCTTACCGGAACTACGCCGGGCTGATCGCGGAGCAGCGCTACCAGCCCGCCCTGTTCAAGCTGTCGCTGGGCCTGAAAGACGTCAGCCTGGTGCGACAGACGGCCGCCTCCAGTCTCGTGCCCATGCCGCTCGCCGGCTTGCTGCACGACCACTTCCTGGCCGCGGCGGCCAAGGGGCGGGGCGACCTCGATTGGACCGGTCTGGCGGGCGAAGTGTCCGAAGCGGCTGGGCTCCGGCCACCGCCCTCGGCCGAGAGCAACCCGCGCACAGACGGCGGCGCATGAACGGTGGGCTGCCATGATCTCGCGGTTCTTCATCGACCGGCCGATCTTCGCGGCGGTGCTGTCCATCTTCATCACCCTCACGGGCGGGATCGCGCTGCTCTCCCTGCCGCTGGCCCAGTACCCGCCGGTCACCCCGCCCGCGGTGACCGTTTCGATCTTCTACCCGGGGGCCAGCGCCCAGGTGGTGGCCGACACGGTGGCGGCGCCGATCGAGCAGCAGGTCAACGGCGTCGAGGGCATGCTCTACATGGCCTCGCAGATGGGCAACGACGGCTCCTACACGCTGACCGTCACCTTCGACATCGGCACGGACCTGAACACGGCCCTGGTCATGGTCCAGAACCGCGTGCAGCAGGCCATGCCGCTGCTGCCGACCTCGGTCCAGAACCAGGGCATCACCATCCGCAAGAAGACGCCCGACATCCTGAACATCATCAACTTCTACTCGCCGGACGGCCGCTACGACGACGTCTACCTGAGCAACTACGCCACCATCCACGTCCTGGACGAGCTGCTCCGCATCGAGGGGGTTTCGCAGATCAACTACCAGGGGGTGGGCAACTACAGCATCCGCGCCTGGCTCGACCCGCAGAAGCTGGCGTCGCTGAACATGACCGTCCTCGACGTGGCCAACGCCATCCGCAACCAGAACCTCGACGCCCCCGCCGGGGCGCTGGGCCAGCCGCCGTCCAGCCGGGCGCAGCCGTTCGAGCTGCCTATCGACGCCCTGGGCCGCCTCACCACCACGGAGCAGTTCGGCGACCTCATCGTCAAGGCCGACCTGGGCCAGCCGCCCCCGACGGCCGGCGCCGCCCCCGCGCCCTCGCCGGGCACCAACGGCCTGCCCGCCGGCGGCAGCACCGGGCCCCTCGACACCGGCGGGACCACGCTCGGGCCGATGGCCGGCATGACCATCGGCAACACCACGTTGAGTACCTCGGCCTACGGCAACGCCACGGGTGGCACCACGGCGACGGGCATGGCCTTCGAGACCGGCATGACGACCGGGATGACCGGCAGCGCCATGGCCGGCACGACCGGGGTGGGGATGACCTCGGGCGGGGGGACGACGGCCGGGGGCGCCCAGAGCGTCGGCGGCGCCATGACCGGCGGTGGGGCCACAGCCACCGCGATCGGCGGGGGCCCGACCGGCCTGGGGGGCGGGCCGTCGGTCCCCGGCGCGACGCCCGGCGTTGCCGGGAAGAACGGCGTGCTCAGCGCCACGGCCATGGGCCGCGGGCAGGCCCGCCCGGCGGTCGGCATCGTCCGGCTGCGCGACGTGGGCCGCGTCGAGCTGGGCGCCCAGAATTACAGCCTCGCCTGCCTCTTCGACGGCCGCCCGTCTGTGGGCCTGGCCATCTTTCAGCTCCCCGGCACCAACGCGCTGGACGTCGCCGACCGGGTCCGGGCCAAGATGGAGGAGCTGAAGGCCGACTTCCCGGAGGGGGTGGACTACCAGATCGCCTACGACACCACGCCGTTCATCCGCGAGTCGGTCGCCGACGTCGTGCATACGCTGCTGGAGGCGGTGGCGCTGGTGGCCGTCGTGGTGCTGGTGTTCCTGCAGAACTGGCGGTCGGCCCTCATCCCGCTGGCCGCCGTCCCCGTCGCCGTCGTCGGCACCTTCGCCGTCATGGCCGCCCTCGGCTTCAGCCTGAACAACGTCTCCCTGTTCGGGCTGGTGCTGGCCATCGGCATCGTGGTCGATGACGCCATCGTGGTGGTCGAGAACGTCGAGCGCTGGCTGGAGCACGGCCTGCCGCCGCGCGAGGCCGCCCGGCGCGCGATGGACGAGGTGACCGGGCCGGTGGTCGCGGTGGCGCTGGTGCTGTGCGCCGTGTTCGTGCCCTGCGCCTTCATCTCCGGCATCACGGGGCAGTTCTTCCGCCAGTTCGCGGTGACCATCGCCGCCTCGACGGTGATCTCGGCGTTCAACTCGCTGACGCTCAGCCCGGCCCTGGCCGCCATCCTCCTGAAACCGCACGGCGCCCGCCGCGACCCTCTCGCCTGGCTGCTGGACAAGGCGCTTGGCTGGTTCTTCCGGCTCTTCAACTGGGCCTTCGGCAAGGGGACCGCGGGCTACGGCTGGGTGGTGGGCCGGCTGCTGCGGGTCAACTTGCTCGTCCTGCTGGTCTACGGCGGCCTGCTGGTGCTGACCTGGTGGGCCTTCCGGGCGGCGCCCGCCGGCTTCGTCCCGCAGCAGGACCAGGGCCGGATCATCTGTACCATCCAGTTGCCCGACTCGGCGTCGCTGGAGCGGACCAAGGAGGCCGTGGCCCAGATCGAGTCCATCGCCCGCCGGACGAAGGGCGTGGCCCACACGATCGCGATCTCGGGCACGTCGTTCGTGCTCCAGGCCAACAGCCCCACTTTCGCGACGATGTTCGTCGTCCTGGAGCCGTTCGCCAAGCGGACGAGCCCCGAGATGAGCAGCCCCGCCATCATCGCCCGGCTGCGGGCGGCCTGGGCCCGCGAGATCAAGGACGCCCAGGTGATCGCCTTCGGGGCGCCGGCGATCCCGGGCCTCAGCGTCGCGGGCGGCTTCAAATACATGGTCGAGGACCGGGGCGGCCTCGGGCCGGCGGCCTTGCAGCGCCAGACGGACGCCCTGGTCGCCAAGCTGAAGGCCAACCCCGCCCTAGCCGGCGCGTCCACCCAGTTCCGCTCCAACACCCCGCAGATCTTCGCCGACATCGACCGGGCCAAGGTCGCCTCCCTGGGCGTGTCGCTGCTGGACGTCAACCAGACCATGGGGACCAACCTGGGCTCGCTCTACGTCACCAGCTTCAACGAGTTCGGCCGCTACTGGCAAGTGACCGTCCAGGCGGACGCCAGGTACCGCAACCGGGTCGAGGACATCAACCTGCTCCAGGTGCGCAACCAGTCGGGGCAGATGGTCCTGCTGGGCACCCTGGTCAAACCGCGCGAGGTCGGCGGCCCGGTCTACGTCACGCGCTACAACCTCGCCACCGCCGCGACCGTCACCGGCAGCCTGGCCCCGGGCGCCAGCACCGGCACCGCCATCCAGGAGATCGACCGCCTGTCCCACGAGTCCCTGCCGATTTCAATGCAGGGGGAGTGGACCGAGATCATGTTCATGCAGATCCGGGCGGGCAACACGGCGATGTACGTGTTCGCGCTGGCGGTCGTTTGCGTCTTCCTGGCCCTGGCCGCCCTGTACGAGAGCTGGGCGCTGCCGCTGGCGGTCATCCTGGTGGTGCCGCTGTGCCTGCTCTGCTCGGTCGCGGGGGTGCTGTTCACCCACAAGTCCGTGGACATCTTCGTGCAGATCGGCCTGGTAGTGCTGGTCGGGCTGGCCTGCAAGAACGCCATCCTCATCGTCGAGTTCGCCAAGCAGACCCAGCAGGAGGGCAAGCCACGCTTCGAGGCGACGGTGGAGGCATCGCGGCTGCGGCTGCGGCCGATCCTGATGACGTCGTTCGCGTTCATCCTGGGCGTGGTCCCCTTGGTCGTCGCCACGGGGGCCGGCGCGGAGATGCGGCGGTCACTGGGGACGGCGGTGTTCAGCGGCATGCTGGGGGTGACGCTGTTCGGCATCTTCCTGACGCCGGCCTTCTTCTACGTCCTCCAGGGGCTGGGCGAAACGCGGCTGTTCGCATCCGGCGCCATCCGGCGCGTCGGCTCCCCCCTGGCGGGTGGGCTGTCGGGGCTCGCCGCCGGCTTCCTGCTGGCCCGGGTTACTCACCTGAGCCCGCTGTGGGAGGCGGTGATCGGCGGTACCGCGGCGGTCCTTGGCGGCCTTCTGGTCCTGGCGCTGGCGCGGGTGGTGCGCCGGCGGGCGCCTCAGGCCCCTCCTGAAGAACCAACCGGGGGGCAACCTACGTGATTTCCCACTTCTTCATCGACCGGCCGATCTTCGCCTCGGTCCTGTCCATCGTGTTTGTGCTGGCGGGGGGCGTGGCGGTGTTCACGCTGCCGGTGGCGCAGTACCCGGAGGTGACGCCGCCCACCGTGCTGGTGACGGCGGTCTACCCGGGCGCCAACGCCCAGACGGTGCGCGACACGGTGGCCGCCCCCATCGAGGAGCAGGTCTCCGGCGTCGAGGGCATGATGTACATGTCCTCCACGTCCACCAACGACGGCACGTACACCCTCACCGTGACCTTCAAGCTGGGCATGGACTCGAACATGGCGCAGGTGCTGGTGCAGAACCGCGTCTCGCTGGCGCTGCCCGTCATCCCGCCGCTGGTGCAGACCGAGGGCATCAACGTCCGCAAGATGTCGCCCAGCACCCTGATGATCGTCAACCTGATCTCGCCGGACGGCCGCTATAACAGCCTCTTCCTCAGCAACTACGCGACCATCTACGTCAAGGACGAGCTGGGCCGGCTCCCCGGCGTGGCCGGCCTCACCTACCTCGGCCAGCGCGACTACAGCCTGCGCGCCTGGCTCGACCCGAACCGGCTGGCGGCCCTCGGCCTCGACGCCATGGACGTGGTGACGGCCATCGCTCAGCAGAACTTACAGGTCGCCGCCGGGCAGATCGGGCAGCCGCCGGCCCCGAAGGGCCAGCAGTTCCAGCTGACCATCAACACGCTGGGCCGGCTCACCACCCCGGAGCAGTTCGGGGACATCATCCTCAAGGCTGCCCAGGGCAACCCACTGGTGCAGCCGTCGCCGACCGGCTCGACCGCCCTGGGGGTCGCCGGCCCGGGCGGCCAGACCGGCCTGGGGGGCCTGAGCGGCACCGCCGGCCAGAGCGGCCCGACGCCGCAGTCCGCCGCCGTCGTCCGCCTGCGCGACGTGGTGACCCGGACGCCCGAGGGGAGGCCGCGTGTCGAGCTGGGGTCCCAGCAGTACGGGCAGAACAGCACGCTCGACGGCAAGCCGTCGGTGGCCCTGTCGGTCTACCAGCTACCCGGCTCCAACGCGCTCGACACCGCCAAGGGCGTCTACGACAAGATGGAGGAGCTGAAGAGCAGCTTCCCCGAGGGGCTGGATTACCAGATCGTCTACGACACCACGCCGTTCATCCGCGAGTCGGTCAGCGAGGTCTTCTCCACCCTGCGCGACGCGCTGATCCTGGTGGCCGTCGTGGTGCTGGTGTTCCTGCAGAACTGGCGGTCGGCCCTCATCCCGCTGGTCGCCGTCCCCGTCGCCGTCGTCGGCACCTTCGCCGTCATGGCCGCCCTCCGCTATTCGCTCAACAACCTGTCGCTGTTCGGGCTGGTGCTGGCCATCGGCATCGTGGTCGATGACGCCATCGTGGTGGTCGAGAACGTCGAGCGCTGGCTGGAGCACGGCCTGCCGCCGCGCGAGGCGGCGCGCAAGGCCATGGACGAGGTGACCGGGCCGGTCATCGCGGTGGCGCTGGTGCTGTGCGCCGTGTTCGTGCCCTGCGCCTTCATCTCCGGCATCACTGGGCAGTTCTTCCGCCAGTTCGCGGTGACCATCGCCGCCTCGACGGTGATCTCGGCGTTCAACTCGCTGACGCTGAGCCCGGCCCTGGCGGCCATCCTGCTGCGGCCGCGCGGGGCGAAGAAGGACCCGCTCACCTGGCTGCTGGACCTGGTGCTCGGCTGGCCCTTCCGGCTCTTCAACTGGGCCTTCGACAAGAGCACGGCCCTGTACGTACGGCTGGTGGGCGGATTACTGCGCGCCAGCCTGGTCGCCCCGCTGGCCTACGCCGGCCTGCTGGTGCTGACCTACTTCCTGTTCACCCGCGCCCCCACCGGCTTCGTCCCGCAGCAGGATAAGGGGTATCTGCTCCTCAACGTCCAGCTGCCGGACTCTGCCGCCGCCGACCGGACGCAAAAAGTCGTGGCCCACGTCGAAGCGCTGGCCCGCGACACGCCGGGGGTCGCGCACACAGTGGGCGTCTCCGGCCAGTCGCTGATCTTGAGCGCCAACGCGCCGAACCTGGGCTCCGTTTACGTCCTGCTGAAGGAGTTCGGCGAGCGGCGCGGCCCTGGGCTGAGCG
>DASZHA010000101.1:0-8291 GCA_035938265.1 Candidatus Dormiibacterota bacterium | reverse complement strand
CGTCGAGGGCATCGGCCAGGACGAGTTCGCCGTCTGGCCCTCCCCCAGCGGGGCCAAGGTGGCGTGGTTTAAGGACCCCGACGGCAACATGCTCTCGGTGACCCAACCGTGAGAGCCTAGGCACATGGAGCTCAAATCCGTGGCCATCGACAAGCCCGAGGATATGAACCTGATCCTGGGCCAGTCGCACTTCATCAAGACGGTGGAGGACCTTTACGAGGCGCTGGTGGGGACATCGCCGTACCTCAAGTTCGGCATCGCCTTCTGCGAGGCGTCGGGCCCCCGCCTGGTGCGCAAGGCGGGTAACGACGATGAGCTGGTCGGCCTGGCTGTGCGCAACGCCCAGGCGATCGGCGCCGGGCACTCGTTCATCATCTTTCTTCGTGACGGCTTCCCGGTCAATGTGCTCAACCAGGTGAAGATGGTGCCCGAGGTGTGCAACGTCTTCTGCGCCACTGCCAACCCGGTCGAGGTGCTGGTGGCGGAGACGGAGGCCGGCCGCGGCATCGTCGGCGTCGTCGACGGCGGCAGCCCGCTGGGCGTCGAGACCGCGGACGATGAGGGCGCCCGCCGGGAGCTGCTCAGGCAGATCGGCTACAAGCTCTAGCTAGCGCAGCGCAGGGTCGAGGACGGGAGTGGTGGCAGCCGTCACCAGGGCATTGGCCAGGCGGACCTGGCTGACCCGGCGGGCGCGAAGGCCCAGCAGGGCTGGCGACGCCACCAATACGGCCAGGCAGCGGGCCCGGGACATCGCCACGTTGAGTCGGTTGAGGCTATAGAGGAACTCCAGGTTCCTCGGCATGTCATCCGGGCTCGACGACGCCATCGAATAGAAGACGACCGCCGCCTCCTGACCCTGGAACTTGTCGACCGTTCCCACCCTCGCCCCCTCCGGAAGCGCCTCGGTCAGCCGGGCGACGTGGGCATTGTAGGGGGCGACGACGAGGATGTCGTCGATGGTGATCGGCTTCTCGACACTGTCCATGTCGATCCAGGTCCGCCCCTGGAGCCCTGCGAATTCGCGCGCCACGACCTCGACCTCCTCCGGTGACGACGTGCGGTTGCCTTCGGCTTCGACTGGGACGTAGCGCAGACCGGTGCCGGTGAGAAATCCTTCGCCGAGCACCTTCTGGCGCGCGGTCTTCGCTTCTGAGTGGAGGCGGCCTTCGTAAGCCATCTCAGAGATGAACTGGCAGACGTCCGGGTGCATCCGGTGGGTGGTGGCCAGGAAGATGCCGCGCTCGGGCGGCATCGTGGGGTGGGCGCCGAGCACGTGCCCCAGGGCCGAGACCCCGGCGCCGGCGGGATGGATGGCCTGCGACGGCTGGGCCAGCTGCTGCGGGTCGCCGAGGAGGACCAGGTTGCGACCGGCCTGGCCCAGGGCCAGGGCATCCGCCAGCGACATCTGACCCGCCTCGTCGATGAAGATCACGTCGACGGCGCGCTCCATGGCCTCGCGGGAGAAAAGCCAGCTGGTGCCGGCGACGACGTCGACCTCCCCCTCCGCAAGCCGTTCATCAACGGTGGCGTTGTCGTTGGTGTGCTCCACCTCCGGGCGCTGCGAGGCGTCCTCCCCCCCGCCCTTCTGCAGGATCCGCGGCACCGCTCGTCCCACCTCTTCACAGTGGGCGCAGACGCCGTCGAGGACGTTGGAGATCACCTTGTGGCTGGTGGCGGCGACCCCCACGCGCTTGTGGTCGTCGACCAGGGCGACGATCATCCGGGCCGCGGTCCAGGTCTTGCCCGAGCCCGGCGGACCCTGGATCGGGAGGTATGAGCCGCGGATGCCGAGCCCCAGGCGGATGGCGGCGTCCAGCTGGCCCTCGCCAGGGTGCTGCATTGCGCCTCCGGCGATGCCTTCGCCGGCGGGCGTCAGGCTCTGCAACAGGCTTAGCCCGGCGCGGTGGCTCATGGCCATGTCCAACCCGCCGGCAACCACCGCCTCGCCCATGCGAAATAGCGAGCGCTGCTGCTCGCCGGTGTCGTAGGGCCGGCCCGACACCAGCGCCCGTGGGTGGGGCTTGTCTGAGTCGCTCGCCCGGCTGATGTCGATTAGGCCGGCGGCGTTTTCGATGGCGAGGACGGTCCCCGGCGACGCCCGGGTGGCTGGGTCCTCCACGTCGCCGCCGGGGCGGATCTTGTTCTCCTGGGGCGGGAAACGATAGCGGTGGACCAGCGACTGCTTGACCTCAGCAACGACGCCTTCATACTCCAGCCCGCCAAGCGCCTCGCGGTCATCGATGAACTCTTCCGGCGGCAGCTCCAGCCGACGAAAGTACTCCTGCCACTGCGTTCGCTCCTCGCGCCGATGCCAGCTGAGCAGGTGCCCGAGGAGCCAGCGGGCCCGGTCATCGTCATTGCGCTCGGCCTCGGCCTTGGGGATGTCGGCCGTGATCCGAGCGACCAGCTCCGCGGTTTCATCCTCGACGCGTCCCACCTCCTGGCTGGGCGCCGCCTCCTGCAGCTGCGGCCGCGCGATCTCGACGCCGAATTGGCCCATCGCCTCCAGCCGGCGGGTCTCGAGCCAGTCGCGCAGCTGCCATGTCGAGACGCAGTCCTCGCGGTTGTAGGCCTCGATGTCGTCCAGCTCCCGCTGCTGGCGCGAGGACAGCCAGCGCTCGTAGGCGACGATGCTGCTGCCCGCTTCCTTTATGGCGGCGTCGCGGGTCGACTCCATGTAGAGGGGCTCCAGCTTCTTCAGCGAGTAGGAGTCCTGCGACACCTGGATGCCCTGCCTGACCACGCGGTACAGGTCGACCAGGACCTCGCCCCGGAGGAGGCGGTCGACCTCGACCTCGCGGCTGGCGTAGCGCCCGGCCAGGGTGCTGAGGCGGTTCCGCTCGTAGTTGGCGTAGTGGTAGACGTGGAGGTTGGGGTCGTGCTTAAGGCGGTCGATGATGAGGTCGACGGTGGCCTCGAACGCGACACGCTCGTGGGCGGGGTCATGGCCCCAGAAGGCGTGCCAGGTGCCGCCCTCCACAGCACCTGGCTCCAGTACGCCCCAGAGGTACTCCAGCCCGGCGCCGTCGGGGCCGGCAAAGGGGTCACCCTCCATGTCGAAGAACAGGTCGCCCGGCGACGGCTCGGGTAGCAGCGCCAGGCCGAAACCAGGGTCGGGCTCCAGCAGTTCGGCGGAAACGATGTCGGTGAGGCGCTGTTCCACCTGCATCCGAGCCTGGTTGACCAGTCTCGACACGACGTGCGGCTGGATGCCGTCAACCTCCAGCTCGGGGTCGGAGCTGGCCAGCTTCGCGACGGTCGGGACGCCGATGGCACGGAGCCGGCGGATCCAGTCACGGCGCATACCCGC
Source organism: Candidatus Dormiibacterota bacterium (assembly GCA_035938265.1). Lineage (GTDB taxonomy): Bacteria > Chloroflexota > Dormibacteria > DASZGP01 > DASZGP01 > DASZHA01. The sequence continues at coordinate 4,981 of DASZHA010000101.1, read as the reverse complement.
CACCAGGCAGAGGTGGTCGTCGGCGACCCGCCGCTCGGTGCAGACGTCGAGCCAGCGGCAGGAGCGACAGTGCTCCACCGGCTCGGGATACGTCTGTGGGCCGATTCCCGGCGCAGCGCCGGCGCGTAGGAACGCGGGCAGCAACGCGTCGGGCAGCCCCGGGGGTGCAACACCACGAACGGTGGCGTCAAAGCGAGCCTTGACCAGGCGGAAGTAGCCCATGAAGTCGCGCACCCTGAGCGACTCGCGCTCGCCGGTGCCGAGCTCGAGATGGATTAGCTCCGGCTCCAGGCCTTGGATGCGGCTTACGTGCTCGGAGTAGGCGCAGAGCTGCATCACTGCCGGCACCTTGGCTTTGCGGGCCAGCTTGGTGTCGGCGACCTCATAGCTCCACGCGCCAAGGTCGCTGGGGCGGTCGACCCGCATCAGGAAGTCGGCGTGGCCGCGCCAGCCGTCGTGGAAGAAGGTCGCCTGGTAGATCACGTCGACACCGGCGCGCATAGCCTCGATGGTTTCAGCCGCCGCCTGCTCGAGCCCGGCAACGCTCCCGCCGTCCGCTTCGATCTCGACCACCCTTAGGCCCAGGTCCCACAGCTTGGCCAGGTGAGCCTTCTCGTGTTGCTCCCCACGAGCAAAGAGGATCTCCAGCTCGGGGTCGTCACGGGTGGCGCGCTCGCGCTCGCCACGGGTCACCTCCAGCTCCAGCTGGGTCAGGTGCTCGCAGGCGATGAACCCGGTCAGGTCACTGGGGCTGAGGATCAGCTGCCCCTCGAGAAGTTGCATGAGCCAAGTCTGCGCGAGCGGTGGGACAGGTGTCTGTCGCGGTCCTGGCGACCGCGAGGTCGGTGTGCGACGATGGCGCCGGATGCAGTTCGTGGGGGTGGACTGGTCGGGGAACGCCAAGCAAGCGCGGAAGTACACCTGGACCGGTGTGGTCCGCGATGGCGAGCTCGCCGACCTGTCCAGCGGGAGGGACCGGGAGGAATTGACGGCTCACCTTGCCAACCTGGCCGCGGCCGACCAGCACACCGTCATCGGCATCGACTTCGCCTTCTCGATGCCGAGCTGGTTCCTCGCCGAGCGCGGCCTGTCGTCGGCCCGCGAGCTGTGGGACCTGGCCGCGGCCGAGGGCGAGGAGTGGCTGGCCAGTTGCCAGCCGCCATTCTGGGGTCGGGCGGGAACGCATCCGCCGGAGCCGGAGAAGCGCTTCCGGCGCGACGAGCCGACCATTCCGCGCGTGGCGGGCATCGGTCCCAAGTCGGTGTTCCAGGTCGCCGGGGCCGGCGCGGTCGGGACCGGCACCATCCGGGGGCTGCCCCTCCTCGGCCGCCTCAGCCGGGCGGGTTTCTCGATCTGGCCCTTCGACCCACCGGGCTGGCCCCGGATCGTCGAGATCTACCCGCGCCTGCTGACCGGCGCGGTGACCAAGTCCCATCGCGTCGCGCGCCTGGCCTTCCTCGACCATGACCGCTGGTCGATGCCGGCCTCCCTCCGCGAGCTCGCCGCGGAGTCCGAGGACGCCTTCGACGCCGGCATCTCCGCCCTGGTGATGGCCGAGCAGCGAGATGCCCTGGAGCAGCTCCCCGAAGCCAGGGACGAGGTCGAAAGGCTTGAGGGTCGCATCTGGTACCCATAGCCAAGGGTCAAAAGTGCTACCTTGTGCTACGTGCCAAATCGAACTCAAATCGGGGTTCGGGAGGTCCGCCAGAACCTCTCCGTCTACCTCGACCGAGTCAAGGCCGGCGAGTCCCTCGAGATCACCGAGCACGGCCGCCCGGTGGCGGTCCTGGCGCCCGTGCCCGGTCAGTCCACAGTGATCCAGCGCCTGGTCGCCGCCGGCAAGGCGACCCCGCCGACCCCGCTCAGCGGCGGCCTCGGTCCGCCACTCCGCCTGCAGCTGAAGGAACCGCTCAGCCGAACACTGGAGCAACTCCGCGAGGACCGGCGCTGAGCCTCGCGTATCTCGACTCCTCCGCCATCGTAAAGCTGGTGGTGAGCGAGCCGGAGACCGAGGCCCTGCAGCGCGAGCTGGCTCAGTGGGACGAGTGGATCTCGGCGTCGATCACCCAGGCCGAGGTAATCCGCGCCTGCCGCCTCGCAGCCGCCCGTGGCCTCCCTGGCGCCGTCGGCCAGCAGCTGGTCCATCGCGCCGAGTCGGTGGTCGCGGGGATTGCCATGCTTGAGGTCGACATGAGCCTGATGCGCGCAGCCGCCACCGCCGACCCCGTCTTCCTGCGCACCGTCGACGCTATCCACCTCGCTGCCCTGCTCTCGCTCGGCGAGGATGTCGGCGCTGTGATCACATACGACGAGCGCCTCGCCGGCGCCGCACGGCAGCACAACCTGCCTGTGGTGACCCCGACATGAGGACGCGCGCCGTCCTGGTCGTCGCCGCCACCCTGGTGGTGGGCTGCAGCTCCGCGTCCAGCCAGGCGCAGCAGAACCCGACGCCGTCCGCGACCCCGTCGGCATCCCCGACTGACGCCCAGCCATCGCCCTCACCCAGCGCCAGCGGCGTATCGCCGAGCCAGCCGGCAAGCTCACCGACCCCCACCAACCCGCCGGCGGCGTCGGCCTGCCGCGATCCCCACGAGCACGTCTACAACCCGGACCGGCTGCACCTCGTCGACCGATGCATGACGATCAGCGGGACTGTCGAGCTCATCAGGTCTGAGGCCGACGGCGACTACCACATCCTGATGCGTCTGGACCCGGCCTTCGCCAACCTGGTCAACAACGGCAACATCTCCAGCGAGCGAGGTGACCTGGTCCTGGAGCCAGTTTGCGAGATCCGCGTGACCCAGCGCGACGCCATCTCGGCTTGCTCCGGCGTCAGCCCTAGCGTCCCCCGGCCGGTCATCGGCACGCACTACAGCGCCACCGGCGCATACGTGCTGGACACTGTCCACGGCTGGATGGAGTTGCACCCGCTCTGGGATTTGCACGCGGCGTGACGGCACCGGCTCGACGGCGTTGGAATTCCGGCCTTTGTGGGGAGAATTAGGAGCGCCATGAAGATAGGAATCGGACTCCCCAACGCCATCGTCGGCACCCCTGGCAAGACCCTGCTCGATTGGGCCCGCCGGGCCGAGGACCGCGGCTTCTCCAGCCTCGCCACCATCGGCCGCGTCGCCTACCCCAGCTACACCGATCTGATCGCGCTGTCCGCGGCGGCCGGCGCCACCAGCCGAATCGGCCTGATGACCGACATCCTTCTCGGCCCGCTCTACGACCCCGTGCTGCTGGCCAAGGACGCCGCCAGCCTCGACCAGCTCTCCAGTGGCCGGTTCACCCTGGGCGCCTCGGTCGGCAACCGCACCGACGACTTCGCCATCACCGGCCGCAGCTTCGAGGACCGCGGCCGGCGCTGGGACCGAGCGATCGAGCTGATGCATAGCCTCTGGAGGGGCGAGCCCCCGGAGGGCTCCGAATACCCTGTAACGCCGACGCCGACCCACGGCGAGCGCGTTCCGATGTTGATCGGCGGATACAAGGAAGCGGTAATCCCGCGCATTGTCAAATGGGGCCAGGGCTGGACCGTCGGAGGGGCGCCGCCGGAGATGATCCCCCCGTTTGCGGAGAAGCTCCGCGCCGCCTGGAAGGAGGCGGGCCGCGAGGGCGAGCCGCGCATCGTGGTGCTCGGTTACTTTGCCCTGGGACCAAACGCCGAGGAAGGGGCTCGGAAGGACCTGATGCATTACTACGAGTGGATTGGCCCGGTGGCGGAGATGATCACCCAGAACACCCCCAAGTCGCCAGAAGCCATCCAGCAGAGACAGAAGGCGTTCGAAGACATCGGAATCGACGAGCTGATCTGGTTCCCCACCATCGCCGAGGTCGACCAGGTCGACATGCTGGCGGAGGTGACCGGCGTCGCTGCCACGGGAGCTCCCGGGACCGCCTAAGAACTCCCTCAACACCGGGCGGAGCGGCTGCCTTACGATGCGCCCGTGGCCAGAACGCCCGGGCGCCGGCAACCGCTGGTAGGGCTCTGCTGCGCCCTCCTGGTCGCCTGCGGCACCAGCAGCACCAGCACAGCGTCCACGCCCACCCCATCGCCCTCGAGTTCGACCAACCCAGGGCAGTCGACTGTTGACCCGAAGGCGCTCCCCCTCGGCGACGGCCATGTGAGCAGCTCGGCCAAGGCAGGCTACGTCTGGTCCTGCCAGACCCAGTTCGGCGGCGGTGGCGCGGCCAAGGCCGGCCCCTGGATCCAGGGCAGCGCCTGGGACTCCACCACCAAGATCGCGGTCAAAGGCACCGTTAAGTGGTCGCAGGCCGCCTACACGGCCACCATCAGCGGGGCCAACCGGGTGCTGACGACCAAGGATGTGCCCGTCAACCAGACCACGGGAACCTTCCCGGTCGCGGCCAGCGACCCCGCCGCCGCGTACGACCGCAACCCCAATCGCATCAACTCCACCTCGAGCACCCTTACCATCCCCGCCAACCCCGCCGCAGCGGTCCAGCCCACGTGCCTCCCCGGTGGGCCGATCGGCATGCTGATCGACGGGGTCTACCTCTTCAACGCCCTCGACGGCCAGGGCCGTGACGCCGTCGCCCACGAGCTCCTCGACACATGCGGCGGTCACCCGGAGATGACCGGGCAGTACCACCACCACGACGTCCCCGCCTGCCTGCAGGCACTGGCCAACGGCAGCTCCAACCTGGTGGGCTACGCCAAGGACGGCTTCGGCATCTTCGTGGACCGCAGCTCCTCAGGCGGGCTGCTCACCAACGCCGACCTCGACGCCTGCCACGGCCGCACCAGCCAGATCAGCTGGGACAGCCAGCAGGTGAGCATGTACCACTACGTCGCCACCCTCGAGTACCCCTACACGGTCGGCTGCTACATGGGTGCCGCCGTCCGTTAACTCCAGGGAGTCCAGGTCCGGGGCTGCTCGACGCCGTCGACGAACACGGCGTCGACGCGCTCGTTGAAGAACGAGATCATGCCGGCGATCCGGCTGGCTTCGGGCGT
>DASZHA010000100.1:0-7886 GCA_035938265.1 Candidatus Dormiibacterota bacterium | reverse complement strand
AAGGTCACCGGACAGCTAGGTTTGATTGCTGTGCTCGGAAGCAGCGGGCAGTGGACGCTCTAGCGATTCTCCCTCGACCCGGAGGATTGGTGGAGGTCTGAGTGGGATGAGGACGCGATCGAAGGCGCTTGTAGTGGGGGCCGTCTTGGTCATACTCCTGGGCGTTGGCCTGTTGCTCTTGGGCTTGCTGTGTGTCGTCTACTGGCTCTTCTCACCGCTTCTCGCTCAGCCGCAGCCAGGGGCTTGGATTGTCGCGCTCTTTGGGGTGGTCATGGGGGCTGTCGGCGCCGTCATGATATTCGTGTCGGCGGCATACCTCCGGGCGTAATTCCCCTACTGCACCCTTCCATCAACCTGAGGAGACCGCCGATTCGGACATGGGCGCATCGGTCGATATCGTCCGGTCAGACCTTGGCTTGCCGCGGGCCAGCCCTAACGGCTAGCGGTTTCCGCACGCTAACCGAATACAGCTCCCCGGGTAGTAGCTAAACGCCCGAATCCCTCCGGGCGTACCACCCCCTTTTCATCCGTCAACAAGTGTTACTAAGAAGTCATTGTTACTTGTTTGACACATCAGGCTGAGCCTGTTCTAATAGTGGAGTGCCCTGGGGAGGGCACCTGGTTAGGGAATAGCAGTCCACCGAGGGGAGGATGGTGTCGTCAGCAGGTCGGGATGCTCCTATGGGCACCCCGAGACATCCGCATCGGAGCGCGACCCGCCGGGCACCGACGTGTCGGCGGCCGTGGCCCAACGCCGGGATCACGACGTTCGACCTGGTTGGGATGGCGGTCGGCTCGCGGGGGAGGGCGTAGTGGGAATATTCGGTCGCGGCAAACGCCCGGCCCCGGCCGCTGGGAACGGCCAGGTGTCCCCTCCGCCAACGCCACCGCTCCTGAGATTGAAGGAAGAGAGCGAGCCTGAGGCGCCGACCGCTCCGCCGGTGATGGGCCCCACGCTGCCGGAGTATCGAGCCCCGGGAGGTGGAACCTACACGCAGATAAAGCCGGAGGTGCGCAAGCGGGCACGGGTCTACGAACAGCGCCTGGCGCTGGAGTCCAACCTCGACCTGCGCAGTCCCAACCCAATCGTCTTCGAGCGTGCCGTCCGGCTCCACCTCAGCCAGTTCATGCAGGCCGACCGCGAGCAGCTCAAGGAGTCCGACCGGGAGCAGGTGGTGGCGGCGATCCTCCAGGACGCGCTGGGGTTCGGCCCATTGGACCCGCTGCTGGCCGACGAGCACGTCAGCGAGATCATGGTCAACGGCCACGAAGAGGTGATCGTGGAGCGCGAGGGCCGGCTAATGGTCAGCCCCATCAAGTTCGACGACAACGAGCAGCTCCTCAACGTCATCCGGCGCATGGCCGCCCTGGTGGGACGTCGCATCGACGAGTCCAGCCCCACGGTCGATGCCCGGCTGGCCGACGGCAGCCGCATCAATGCGGTCATCCCCCCGATATCCGCGCATGGGCCGGTGCTGACGGTCCGCAAGTTCCGCGTCTTCCGCCACGGCATGGAGGACCTCCTTCGGGAGGGAACCTTGAGCCCGCGGGTGGCGGAGTTCCTGATCTATGCGGTTCGCGGTCGCCTCAGCATCCTGATCTCGGGAGGCACCGACTCAGGCAAGACCACCACGCTTAACGTCCTGGGCTCCCTGATCTCTCACGAGGAGCGCCTTATCACCATCGAGGACAGCCTCGAGCTGAACCTTCAACATCCGCATGTCATCTCGCTCGAGGGCAGGCCGGAGAACACCGAGGGCAGGGGGGAGGTGACCATTCGCCACCTGCTCCGCAACAGCCTCCGGATGAGGCCTGACCGGGTCTTGGTAGGCGAGGTCCGGGGGGCCGAGGCCCTCGACATGCTGCAGGCCATGAACACGGGTCACGACGGCAGCCTGACCACGATCCACGCCAACTCCGCTCGCGACGCCTTCTGGCGCCTCGAGACCATGGTCCTGTCCGGGTCGGTGGATGTGCCGCTGGTGGCGGTCCGGGGCCAGATCAAGTCAGCCATCGACCTCGTCGTCCACCAGCAGCGGATGACCGATGGTAGCCGCAAGATCATCCAGGTCTCTGAGGTGCACGACTATGACGACCGGGGGCCCGTGCTGGCCGACATCTTCCGTTATCGCGGCACAGCGGACGGCGCCGGCATGTTCGAGGCCACCGGGGTGATCCCGCAGAAGCTCGACAAGATGCGGTTCTACCGGATGGAGGTGCCTGAGAGCCTCTTCATTGCGGACCCCGACGTGGCCGGCGCGGACCAGTCACGCTCTCGCAACGAGGCGCCGGACGACGGCGCGAATGGCACCACGCCGCCGCAGTCGTCGCCGCCACCGGCGCCGCTCTCCGCGCCCGCCCCACCGTCCATCCGTACCGGGAGCCTGAGGGAGCGGGCAAAGCAGTTGGAGAAACGCGAGGCGGGGGAATGACCGGCCGCAGCCGGGGCGCTGTCCACTGCGGGGCGTCGGGCCAGGCCCTGGTCGAGTTCGCGCTGATCCTCCCCATCCTGACCGCGCTGAGCGTCGGTGTCGCCGACACCGGGCGCGCCTTCTACTACCAAGAAGCGGTCGACAACGCGGCCCGCCAGGCGGCCAGGTATGCCGTGCAGACGACCCAGCAGTCCATCGGTGACGGCTACTGCGGCACGAACAACGTCAACGGGGTTGCCGCGCAGAAGGTGAACCTGCCCGAGCAGAACAATGACCCGATTCAGCCGATCGTGGACGCAGCTGCTCTGGAGGCGTCGTCGGATGGGACCATACTCGGCTCGGTCCTAAACAACGCGGCCAGCCCGTCGACCATCACCGTCACGTGGCACTGCCTCGGCCCCAAGGCCCTGACCAACATGACGGCGACCAGCAACGATCCTTCGCTGGCCACGTCCGACACGGTCGCGGTGCAGGTCACCTACAGCTTCAAGATGTACACGCCCTTCGCGGCCGGGCTTTTCGGTGGCTCTCCGACCAGGACCCTGAGCGACACGGTGTACGAGCGGGCGGAGTACTGATGTCTCGTGGCCGTCAATCCGGTGTCGCCGTGGTCGAGTTCGCGCTCATGGGCCCCGTGCTCTTCCTCCTGCTGTTCGGCGTGTTCGACCTGGGCAAGCTGACGCAGGATTACACCACCGTAGCCGAAGCGGCGCGTCAGGGTGCTCGCCAGGGCGCGGCCAATGCGGATCCCACCGACAGCCCGTTTGGCGCCCGCAACGCCTCCCCTTGTCCCGGAACCCAGTTCGCTACGTCGGCAACCGGCCAGGGCTGCCTCACGGACGCCGGGATCCTCGAGACGGTGCGCCGCACCCTCAGCTCTGGGGCCATGGACCCGGCCGCCACCCTGCAGTCCAATACCAACGCCAAGACCTGCATCGCCAACGCCACGCAGGTGGCTCTGGCCCCCAACCATGCCTGGGTCTGCATCTCCCCGTCGGAGGCAACCGGGACGGGCACCGATGCATCCTGCAGCGCGGCCAAGCTGCGCTTGGGCCGCGACCCCGTCGCCGGTGACCTGGGGGATCGAAAGGACGAGTGGAGCGCCGCCAGGTACCGGGGGTGCTTCTACGTGCAGGTCACTGTCATCTACGCCTACAAGCCGATGACCGCTCTGCTGCAGGGCGTGATCGGCAACCGCATCCGGCTCGTCTCGTCGAGCTCAACCCTGGCCGAGTACTGATGTTGAAACCCCGAGGTCGCCGGCAGCAGCAGGGACAAACCATCGTGCTCTTTGCCCTGGCGGCCGTCGTTCTCTTTGGCGTGGCCGCCATCGCCGTCGACACCGGGCTGGCGATGGCCGACCGGCGAGGCCTGCAGGCCGTCGTCGACTCGGCCTCCCTTGCCGGGGCCCGCGAGTACTACACGCTGGGCGCAGCGGCCACTGCCAGCAACGCCCACTACGTGGCGATGCTCTACCTGGCCAAGGCCCTCAAGGGAAGCGTTCCCCAGTCGTGCACATTCTTGTCGTGCGGCAACGCGTTGACGTTGACCGGCGGATACACCTTCACGTTTGTCGATGGCCCCGGGACGCTGGACATAACCGCAACCCATACGCTGACGGCCCTGTTCGCCCCAGCCGGGAAGCTGGGTTCCAATGGCATCACCGTGGGCACGGGGGCAAGGGCCAAGGCGCCTGCAGCCGTCACCGGCACGGCCGCCGGCTACGCCGTGTTCGTCAGCGGCGGCGACTTCCAACTCAGCGGCGGCGGCAGTAATGCCCCCAGCGGTGACGTCAGCGGCAACATCTACGCCGCCGGCAACATCGGCAACGGGCAAGGGCAACAGGGACACGACGAGGGCGGCAATGGTCACTCTCTCAGGATCCCAACCCAACCCACCGACGCCAACGGCAACGTTTGCCAGCCGGCGAGCACGACCCACCTCGACACCACCAACTCCAGCATCAGCGGCAGCATCACCTGGGTGCGGAATGGCAATGGTCCTGCGTCCGGGACCACCAACGTGAGGATCAGCCCCGCCAAGACCGACCCGTACGCGGGGGTCGCGGCCCCGGTTCCTGCCGTGAACACCACGTACACGTCCTCGTGGCAGGCCCTGGTAGCGAACGTCTGGCAGCCTGGCACCTACGACGGCTTCTTCCCCGACCGGAGCCACCTGATGGCGCCGGGGGTATACGTTGTCAAGAACGTTGAGGGGGGCGATGAGGGATCAACGATGCAGGTGGGCGGCAATGCCGTCCCCGGTACTGTGGGTACAGCTGACAAGGCGGGTGCCGTCACCATCGTGCTCGACAGCTCTGACCAGGCCGACCTCGACCTTTCCAACACGACCCTCAACGGCCTCGATGACGACGGCATCGGCGTCCGCGACGCCCTTGGGACCCATAACTTCGCGATCTATGCGCCCACCTACAGCGGCGCCGTCAACGTGGACAACAGCAACATCACCGGGATCGTCGACCTGAACAAGGCGGATCTCGGCTCCGAGGGCAACAGCTCGTTTCATTTCTACGGCTCGGTCGTCTTCAAATCCGTGTCTATAAGTGGTGGCGGCAACGGCACCCAGGCATTCTCCTACGTCTGCAGCCTCCAGGCCGTGCTCGCCCCCAGCTCAGGAAGCTATGGCCTTCAACGCTGACGCCGGCGCTGGGCAGGACGGAGACCAGCCGGTGCCAGAACCGGTTCTTGGCGGGCCACCTCCAGGCCAGCCCGCCTCCAGGCGAGCGGCCAACACCGTGACCGTGCTGAGCGCCCGCGGCGGCAGTGGCAAGACGACGCTGGCGACCAACCTCGCCGTTGCCCTGGCCGAGCGCCGGGGTGAGTCGGCGGTGCTGCTCGACCTCAACCTCGAGTTCGGGACCACCGCCATCGCCCTCGACCTCCGCCCGCGCTACACGCTCCGCGACATCGCCAACGCGATCGAGTCCGATGTCTCCGATACCGAGCTTGACGCCTTGCTCCTGGCGCACCGGAGCGGGCTCCGCCTGGTCCCCGCCCTCGGTGAGCCGGGGGACTCGGAGCTGATCCCCGACGGTGGCCTGCCCCGCCTCATCAACCGCCTTCGTCACACCTACGACCACGTCATCGTCGACGGCCGGCCCTCCTTCCGCGATTTCATGCTCGACCTGTGGGAGACCTCCGACACCCTCCTCGTCACCTGTCCGCCAGACGTTGTCTCGGTGTTGCTCACCAGGGCGATGCTGGACGCGTTCTCCGTCGTCCGGGTCAACCACGATAAGGTGCTGATCGTCCTCAACGAGGTCACCCCACGCGCTCGCCTGACCCTCTCCCAGGTCCAGAAGGGCCTGGGAACAGCCACTTTCGCGGTCCCCTACGGCGGCGACGCCCTCCTCACCGCCGCCGACCTCGGCCAGGTCTACATCCAGCAGCGCCCAAAGGATCCGGCCGCCGTTGCCCTCTGGCGGCTGGCGGACCAGGTCGCAGAGCGCGGCCGCCTTGAGGTCGCTGCGGCGGACTGACATCTCGGCGGCTCGTCGGGTCCGATAGCCTCCGGGCGTACCACTCCTCTTCTGGCGCATACTGGGGATCCCACAGGGGAGGGGTGCAGTGGGGATTGCCGAACACGCCAGTCTCAGCCTCCGAGCCGTTGCCGGTTTGCGTCAGCGTTCCGTCGCGACGACCCGCGAGGATGCGCCGCCATGGTTCCGCGCCGGGATGCTCCTCTTGCCACTATGGATCGTCTGCGGCGCCTACTTCGACACCTGGGCCCACCACCATTCCACGCTGACCACGATCTGGACCGTCCCTCACGGGGTCGTCTTCACCGGGCTGGGCGCTGCCGGCGCCTTCATGGCGGTGTCTCTCTACCGCATTGCCGGTGGGATCGGAGGGATGCTCAAAGCCATACCCCGGGGTTACGGCCTGGCTGTCGCCGGGTTCGTCATCACCCTCACTGGCGGGGTCGGAGACCTGATCTGGCACGCCATCTTCGGCGTCGACCAGGGGTTCGGCTCGGTGACCAGCCCCACCCACATAATGACCGGAGCCGGGCTCTGCCTGATGGCGACGGGACCCCTGCGTGAGGCGTGGTCGGGAACCGCAAGAAGGATCACATGGAGCGCGCTGGCCTCCGGGACGCTGGTGCTGGCGATGATCTTCTTCTTCGACGAGGCGACTCACCCGTTCCTCGCCCAGTGGGCCTCGCGCGTCTATCCGGGCGCCATGCTGCCGGAGCAGGCTGAGCAGCTGGGGACCGTCGAGGTGGCAATCTGGGCCGCCATCATCGTTGGCTTCATCCTGCCCCTGGTGCTCCGCTTCGAGCTGCCCTTCGGGGCGCTCACCGTGGTCCTCGGCGTCACCGGGATCATGACCACGCTCATCGTCGCGCCCCACCCGGTGCTGGCGGTGGGAGTGGTGGGAGGTCTCGTCGCCGACGAGCTGATCCGTGCCCTGCGGCCGTCGCGCGCCCGCCGGTTACAGGTGCGCGGCTTCGCCGCCGCGGTGCCCTCGGCGATGGCCCTGACCTACTTCTTCGTGCTCAGCCAGGCCGGGGGCGTCTGGTGGCCGGCCAATATCTGGGCGGGGAGCGTGGTGGCGGCCGGGATCGTTGGCGTCCTGGTGAGCCTCCTCATCCTGCCCGCCCTCAAAATCGAGCGCCCGGCAGCCTAACCACGGCAGGCTGCCGCCGGGCGCGATACGCCCGAAGCGGCGAATATTCGGGGATATGACGCTGCCCAACCTGAGCGACCCGCGAGTCCGTCTGGCCGCGGTGACCATCGCCCTGCAGGTGCTCGGCCAGACAGTGCTCGGGTTCCAGCTCTCGATCCCGCAGATCGTGGTCACGATCGCATTCTGCGCGACGCTGGAGCTGGCCGTGACGTACTGGCAGCGCCGGGTGGCGGTCTGGCCGTCGAGCGCCATCCTCACCGGCAACAGCATCGCCCTCTTCCTACGGGCTACCGGCACCCACCACGGTGACTGGTGGAGCCTGCACGGGATCGAGTACTTCCTGCTAGCGGCGACCATCGGGCTGCTCTCGAAGTACCTGGTCCGCTGGGGCGGTGAGCACATCTACAACCCTTCGAACATCGGGCTGGTCGCCGTGCTGCTGCTGGCGGGGCCGACCCGCGTGTTCCCCCAGCCGCTCTGGTGGGGCCCGATGGACCTCCCGGTGGTGCTGGCCTGGGGGGTGATCGTCCTCGGTGGCATCTGGGTGCTCTGGCGGCTGGGGATGATCCCGATGGTGACCACCTTCCTGATCGCCTTCACGACGCTGATCGCGATCTTCGCCGCCGAGGGTCAGTGCTTCTCGGCGGTCTGGCGGGCGACGCCGGTGTGCGGCCCGGACTACTGGATCGGGATCGCCGCCTCGCCAGAGGTGGCCATCTTCGTTCTCCTGATGATGTCGGATCCGCGGACGGCGCCCGCCGGACCCATCGGCCGGGCGATCTACGGCACCGCCACCGCCCTGGTC
>DASZHA010000099.1:0-35369 GCA_035938265.1 Candidatus Dormiibacterota bacterium | reverse complement strand
CGAAGGTCGCGACCTCTGGCTGGTCCCCACCGCCGAGGTGCCGGTTACCAACCTCTACCGCGACGAGATCCTCGATGGCGCCAAGCTGCCCATCCGCCACGTCGCCTACTCCCCCTGCTTCCGCTCTGAGGCCGGCGCCGCCGGCAAGGACACCCGCGGATACGTTCGGCTCCACCAATTCAACAAGGTGGAGATGGTCAAGTTCACCCGGCCGGAGGGTTCACTCGACGAACTGGATTCGCTCACCAACGACGCCGAGGAGGTTCTCCAGGAGCTCGGGCTGCACTACCGCGTGCTGCTGATGTGCACCGGCGACATGGGCTTCGCGCAGTACAAGAAGTACGACCTCGAGGCCTGGGCCCCGGGCCTGGATCGCTACCTGGAGGTCAGCTCCTGCTCACTGTTCACCGATTTCCAGGCGCGGCGCGCAGGCATCCGTTTCCGCCCGGAGGTCGGGGCCAAGCCGCAGTTCGCCCACACGCTCAACGGCTCCGGCCTGGCCCTGGTGCGCACAGTTACAGCGATCCTCGAGACGTACCAGCGGGCCGACGGCACCGTCACCGTGCCCGAGGTGTTGCGCCCATACATGGGCGGCCTAGAGGTCATCGGCGCCGCCAGTTAGGTCAGTCGCGAGGGGTCGTCCAGGCTTCACTCGATGGCGGCGCGGGCGACCTCGAGGATGGTGTCGACATCGCGCTCCGATAGGACGCGAACCACGGGGACGTCGAGGGCGAAGTAGTGCTGCAGCTGCTCCTTCAGGTCGTCGGCGTCGCTGGCGGCGACGCCGATGCCGCCGGGCGGACCGCCGCTGGCTTCGAAGTGGCGGGCGTAATGCGGCATCTGCATGTAGAAACTAGCCTCCCGCTCCAGGCGTTCCCTGGCATCGGGGCCGAGGGCGACTCGCACGTAGCCGTAGATGGTGATCTCCGTAAGATCCCGCCCAACGCGGTTGGCGCCCTCCACGACCAGGTCTCGTGCCCAGGTGGCGCGCTCCGGCGTCATCCAGTTGAGCAGCGCGCCGTCACCGATCTCGCCTGCCAGCTGGCACATCCTGGGGCCCATCGCCGCGACGATGATGCGGACGTCCGGCAGCAGCTGTCGCAGGGCGCCGACGCCCTCTCGCACGGCGGCTACCGGCTCCTCGATGAACCCGGCACCAACGCCCAGCACCAGGCGGTGGTGGGGGAGGTCCAGCGCCTCGACGCGGGAGGAGATGTCGTCCGGCGTGTACCGGTCGAGGGCAAGTACCCCGACTCCGAGGTCGATTCGCTGCGAGTCATGGGCCCATGCCGCCACCAGGGCGAGGCCGTCGCCCGCCGGGGTGTCGTTGGCACAGATGGCCTCGTAACCCATGCCTTCAGCTTCTGTGGCAAGACGCCCGAACTGCTCCGGGTCCGGTCCGGCAGCGACTCCCAGTCCTAGCCTCATCCCCGTCCTTGGAAGCCTAACCTCATCGCCGCCGCCTCATCGGCTGGATATGCTGGAAGCGCCCGGAGGGGTGTCCGAGTGGTTTAAGGTGCGGCTCTTGAAAAGCCGTGTGGGGCAACCCACCGTGGGTTCGAATCCCACCCCCTCCGCCAGGCCCGTCGATGGCGGACGGTACCGCTTACTGGCGGATTATTACGGATTTTTTTACGCGGGTCCGGCAAAGCTGTTTCTACTCGGGGAGGTATCAGGCCCTCCCCCGACCGGGGTTCGACTGGCCCGCTCCCGCTGGGCCGCCGTCGGCACGTGAGAATCAGGAGACTTGGAAGCTTCGTCCCGTAGCTGGCTGAGCCTCCTGATCTCCCCGGATCCTTCCCAAAGCTCCCGCCACGCGTCCATATACCGCTCGGGCTCCAGCAGCGTAGGGGCCTAGCCCAGCCCTGCTAGACGGCGGGGCGCTTGCCGCGCTGGGTCGCCCAGTACAGCGCCCGCGAGATGTCGTGCGGCGACAGGATGCCGACCAGGCGGCCGTCCTGCATCACGAGGACCCTCTTGTTGACGTCGTTGCCCAACCTCTGGAGGAGGTCGGTGACCTTCTCGTCGGGCGCGGCGGTAGGCACGCCGGCCAGCCCCGTGGCGATCGAGCCCAGCGTCGTCGTCGGCCGCTCCGGCGCGGGCACCTCCAGCATCCTTCGCAGGCTGACCAGGCCTTCCACGTCATCGGTCGCGCCAACCACGGGGAAGGTGGCAAAGCGGTACGGCCGTGGCGCCGCCAGGAACTCATCGACGGGCATCGCCGCGGGCATCGTCACAGGTCCGGGCGTCATCAGGTCGCCGACTGAAACGCCCAGCAGCGCCCGCGTGACCTCCACCCGCGACCTCTCCGCGGAGGCGGCGTTGCGCAGGATCCAACCCAGGAACAGGAGCCAGAGCCCACCGACCAGGTCTCGTGTGGTGAAGAGAAGAAGCAGGCCGATCGCCATCATGCCGATGCCGATCACCTCGCCCACCACCGCCGCCCGCACGGTGGCCTTGTCGCGCTCGCGCCCCAGGCCCCAGAGGATGGCGCGGAGCAGGCGACCGCCATCCAGGGGGAACCCGGGCACCAGGTTGAAGAGGCCGAGGACGAAGTTGATGACCGCGAGCCATGCCGTCATCGCGGTCAGGATCGCTGGCGCGCCGGCCGCTGCCAGCAGCACGTTGGCGAGGCCGAATACCGCCGCCAGGATGAAACTGGTGGCCGGTCCCACGAAAGCGATCTTGGCCTCCGCGCCCGCCGATGGGGCCTCGCCTTCGATCGTGGACACGCCCCCGAACATCCACAGCGTGATCCCCTCCACGCCCACGCCGAGGCGGCGGGCCACCAGCGAATGGGCGAGCTCATGGATGGTGATCGACGCCAGGAAGAGGACCGCGGCTCCGATGGCGGCCGCCCAGTAGAGGGCGGCCGGGTTGCCGGGGGCGGCGTCCGGCAGCAGGTTCGCCGCCAGGCTCCAGGCGATCAGGACCAGGACCACCAGGACGCTCCAGTTGGCCCCGATGCGGATGCCCGCGATCGTGGCGAGGTGGATCTGCTCGCGCATGGGCCCTTTCTACCCGCGGCCGGCGGCTTTGAAGCGCGCCGCGGCGCCGCTGCGCCTGGCTCGGGCTAGCGTTTGGCCCAGCCGGGGATTCGAGCCACCAGCCATGACGGAGTGATCTCGCTCTTGACCAGGTAGGCCAGGGCTCCCAGGCTGAGGCCACGCTGGCGCATCGGCGGTTCGTTGTAGTTGCTGAGGATGACCACCGGCACCGTCTCCGACTGGGTTGAGTTGCGGATCGATTCGAGCACCGCCAGGCCGTCGATCCCGGGCAAGCCGACGTCGAGGAAGACGAGGTCGAACCCGGCTCCCTCCGTGATCTGACGAAGACCCTCTTCGCCGTCGGTGGCGAGGGCCACGGTGTACCCGGCCGCCTCCAGCCGCACCCGGTACATCATCGAAAGGGCGGGGTCGTCCTCAACCATAAGGATGCGGAGCCCCCGGCCCTTCTGCTCGGTTCCTGGTTCCGACTCGGCGGCCGGCTGACCGCTGGAACCTGGACGGGGCTGTGTCCCCGACGGCAGCCTGATGACGCCCCAGTCGACCACGATGTTTACCGTCTTCATGCCGGGCCGGCCAGAGGTAGCTGGAGGGTGAAGACGCTGCCGGCGCCCAACTCGGACTCGGCCTCAACGTCCCCGTGGTGCATCCGGGCCAGCTCGCGCGCGAGGTAGAGGCCGAGGCCCGTCCCCGGGACGGCGGAGGTGGCGTCGTTGGCGATTCGTCCAAAGCGCGTGAAAAGCTGGTCCATGTCCTCTTCGGCGATACCGATGCCTTCGTCCTGCACCGCAACGATAGCGGTTCCGTTGCTGCTTGCGACGTTGATTGCAACCCGGCCGCCGCGCGGGGAGTACTTGATGGCGTTGTCGACGATGTTGCTGAGGATCAGCGCGACTCGCTCCTTGTCGGCGACGACCTCGATTGGCACGTCGGGGATGCGAGCCTCGAGCTCGTGCCGCACATCAGTGGTCGGCCGCACCTCCTCCAGCACCTCGGCGACCGCCTCGCGCAGGTCGAAGCGTTCCTCGCGGAGGTCCGTCCGCTGGTCCTCCATCCGCGACGTCTCCAGCATCTGGGTCAGCATCGACGACATCTGGTCGACCTTGGACAGCATGATGTTGATGATCTGCGGAGGCGCGCCCGCGGGGATGGTCCCATCCTCCATCATCGACAGGTAGCCCTTCACCAGGGTGAGGGGACCGCGCAGCTCGTGCGACGCGATCTTCAGGAAACGGGTCTTGGCGTCTTCCAGCGCAAGCAGACGTTCCGAGATCTGAGCGCGGTCGAGGGCCGCGGTCAGCGAAGCCGCGTAGAGACGCAGGCGCGACGTCTCCTCGGCGCCGAAAATCGGGGTGAACGGCCCGGCGAACGCGGCCAGGTAACCGGTACCCCTCTCCAGCGGCATGGGGAAGATGAGGGCGCCGCTGGCCGCGACCTCCGGACCTCTGCGCAGCAGCCCCTGGCCCTCCAGGCGCGCGGCCTGCTCACCGGCTATTTCCATGGTTGTCCCATGGACGGCAAGGATGGCGCCGTCGCCGTCGATGATGAAGGCGAAGTCGGCCCCCACCAGCCGCACCACCCAGGGCAGGGCCCGCTCGGCCAGCTCGGCCCGGGTCCGCGCGTAGAGCAGCAGGTCGTTGACGGCGTCGCGGAAGTCCTCCTCCTCTCGCGCTCGCCAGACGCCTCGCAGCCAGGCCGGCGGCGAGAAGCCGGCGTACAGCACCGGGACCATGAAGAGGGCCACCAGGCTGGTCGCCACCGACACCGAGCTGGATACCGCCCCTGACTGCGGGATGGCGCTGACCAGGAGGATGAGGATGATGCCGAGGTAGCCCACCGACAGCGCTCGCAGCCGGCGGCGCTGCACCACCGGCCGGCCAAACGACGCCCGCAGCAGCCGAAAGGCCGGCTCGGCCACGCACACGCTCCACGCGATGATCAGCAACAGCGCCGCGATTGACTGCTCCGTCGAGGGTGTCGTCGCCGGGGCGGCGGTGCCGAGGTAGGCGACCAGTGCGGCGGTGCCGGCCAGCGTCACCGCCGCCAGCGCCAGGGCCCAGCGCGACAGCGGAATCAGTGTGTGGCGGAACATCAGCAGGCCGAAGCCACTGAGCTGGAAGGCGGCCAGGGTGACCCAGGTCAGCCATGGTTCGTGGTAGCCGGTAAGCGTCTGCAGCGGGCCGATGACCGCGGCCACACCAAGCATCCCCAGGGCCAGCGCCAGGTACCCGCGGCGGGCATCCCGAGACCGCAGCCAGACCACCACCGCCACCAACCCCAGCAGGACGAAGGCGGCGCTGACGGAGTAGGAGAGGACCTGCGCGACCGTGAGGACCACGGCCGGATTATCCCCCTCGCGCCGTGACCGGCCGGGGACTTGGCTACGCCGACTCGCTGGGGCGCCGGAACCTCTCGTTGATCGCCGACATCTCGTCCTCGGCGTGGTCGCCGGCGACTTCGCTGTACAGCTGGTGCGAAAGCACGGTGTAGGGGGCCTCTGACCCGTTGTCACGAAACAGCTCCAGCGCCAGGCTGAGGTCCTTGAGCAGGTCCTTGACCGCGAAGGTCACCGGCTGGTATCGACCTTCGAGGTAGCCGGCCCGGCGCGCCTCAAGGTAGGGGAAGTAGCGCCTGAGGACGTTGAAGACGATCTCTGGCTGGAGCCCGGCCGCGACCCCGGCCGCCTGCAGCTCGGCGGAGGCGCCACTGCAGACGGCCAGCATCGAGTTGGCCACCAGCTTGAGGCGGTTGGCGCTGCCGATGGATCCCACCGGCAGTACCTCACCGAGCTTTTCCAGCACCGGCCTGGCCCGCTCGATGTCGCCGGTGTCACCGCCGGCGAGGATGTACAGCTCGCCCTTCCCCACCGCCCCAATGCTGCCCAGGACGGGTGCCTCCACCAGGGCGGCGCCGCGCTCGCGCAGAGGCTCGACCAGCTCGAGGACAACGTGGGGCCCGGCCGTGCTCATCTCGATGACCACTCGGCCGCCTACCACCGACACCACCCCATTGGCGCCAAGGTAAACGTCGCGCACCGCGTCCGGCCCGGTGAGGCTGCTGACCACCGCGTCGGCGCCCTGGACCGCCTCGGTCGGGGTCTCGGCAACCGTGCCGACGCCGACGGCCTCAGCCTTGTCCCGGGTCCGGTTCCAGATGACGACGTCGAAGCCCTGGTTGGCCAGCCGTCGCGCCATCGCGGATCCCATCCGGCCGGCGCCGAGGACGGCGACCTTCACCCCGCGTCTCCCCGGGGCGGAGGCTCGCGCTTCAGCTCATGGCTCATCCGTGAGGTGCATTGCCGACTCCTCGGCGGACTGGTCGTCGGCGTCCGATTCATCGTCGTCCGCCTCGGCGGCGCCCGCCTCGTCGTCCTCGTCGGCGCCATAGACGGAGACGTCCGGGTCAGCGCCACGCTCGGGGCGATCGGGGACCTCCTCAGCCAGTCGCTGGTCGAGAGTATCGCGCCGGTACTTCTCGTCAATGTCGGGCGCGGCGTGGGAGGCGCTGTCGAATGCTGCGTCGTCGTCCTCGGTGCCGCCGACCTCCGCCGGCTCAGGCTCCTCACTCCCAGGGAGAACGTCGCTGTCCGCGGGAACGTCGTTCCAGGGCAGGTCCTCTGGATGCTGGCCGGTGGGATCGCGGTCGCTCATGACTCCTCCTTTGCCGGCACCATCACCAGCTTGTTGACGGGCTCTAGCAGCGCTGCGGGGGCGTCCGCCCATGAAACCACGGACGTGGTCACCAGCTCGGGACTGAGTCGACCCGACGACACCAGCTGGAGGAGTGAAGGGATCACAGGTCGCGAGTTCGGCCGTCCCGTGATGAAGGTAATGCCGTACGTGTACATCTCCAGCAGGGGCAGCGGGGTCTCCGCCTCGTAATAGATCCCGATGCTGGTGCACACGCCACCCGGCTCGGTCGAGCGAATCGCGCAGGCCAGGCCCTCATGCTGGCCGCTGGCGTCGACGGTAATGGGGTGGCGGCCGTGGCGCGGTGGGGGTGGCCCCTCCACTGCTTCGGCCCCGAGCCTTTGGGCCAGGTCCAGCCGAACCGGGTCGGTATCGATATAGGTGACCTGGGCGGCGCCCAGGGCCTTGGCCAGGGCGATGGCGTAGCAGCCGATGCTCGGCGCCCACCCGCCAACCACCAACACCGACGCCCCGGGGTTGGCCTCGAGGTGAGGTCCGACGGTGCGCCAGCCGTCGACGATGTTGTCGCTCAAGCTGGCTATGACCACCGGGTCGAGGTCCGGCGGCACCGGCACCAGCATGGCGTCGGCGAAGGGGACCCGCACACGGTCACTCAAGGCGCCGCCCCATTCCTTGCGGCAGACAGTCGCCAGGCCGTACATGGCTCGCTTGGGCTCGACCCCGGTGCAGTTGCTGGTCATTCCCCGCAGGCAGTTGGCGCACTCCCCGCAGGTGATCTGGAAGGGCACCACCACCAGGTCGCCTGCCTTCGCCGACGTCACCCCGGGTCCCACCTCCACCACCCTGGCGATGAACTCGTGGCCCAGGGCAAAGGGCCCCGGGATAGGGGCCTGGCCGCGGATGATGGCGAGGTCCAGGTCGCAGGTGGCCACCGCCACCGGCTCCACGATGGCCTCGCCAGGTCCCTCGACCGCGGGCGTGGGGACGTCCTGCCACTCGAGCTTTCCCGGCTCGACGAAGGTCAGCTGGCGCATCGACGTCCTCCTTCACTCGCTGGAGCGTGCCAACATAGCACGTCCCCGGGAGTCGCAAGCCATGGCCATCGCCGTGTCCGGGGCGCAGAGGAGGATCGCCATGACTGACCCACCGCGAGTGGTCACCGAGCGCCGCGGCCATGTGTTCCTGGTCAAGCTCAACCGCGCCGACAAGCGCAATGCCGTCGACCGCGCGATGTACAACCAGCTGGCCGTGGCGTACGCCGAGCTGGACAAGGACCCCGAGATGCGGGTGGGCGTGCTCCATGCCGACGGCGACCATTTCACCGGCGGCCTCGACCTAACCGACTGGGTGGGTGTCATCGAAAACGACGGGCTGATGCCCACCGAAGGCGGGCTCGACCCGCTGGGCATCACCACCGACCCCGTCTCCAAGCCGGTGGTGATCGCGGTTCAGGGGCGGTGCCTGACCATCGGCATCGAGCTGATGCTGGCCTCCGACATCCGGGTCGCCGCCACCGACACCCGCTTCGCCCAGATCGAGGTCAAGCGCGGCATCTTCCCCACCGGTGGCGCGACCTGGCGTTTCTTCCGCGACGCCGGCTGGGGCAACGCCATGCGCTACATCCTCACCGGCGACGAGTTCGACGCCGATGAAGCCCTCCGCATGGGCCTGGTCCAGGAGCTGGTTGCTCCCGGCGAGCAGCTCAACAGGGCGATCGAGATCGCCGAGGTGATCGCGGCCCAGGCGCCCTTGGCGGTGGCGGCGACGCTGGCGTCGGCCCGGCTGGCCGAGGCCCAGGGCTACCGCGCGGTGGTGCCGACGCTGGTGCCCATGCAGGCCGAGCTGATCAAGAGCGAGGACGCCCGTGAGGGCGTGCAGTCGTTCATCGAGCGTCGCACCGCGACCTTCTCGGGGCGCTGAGGCCGGACCCTACAGCCTTTCGTTGGGCGTGCGCGCCAGGGCATCGTGGACCAGTGAGCCCAGCACCGCGGCGCCGATGCCCAGGCCTACGCCGAAGACGACGAAGCCGACCCAGGCCAGCGCGTCGTAGAGCGTGAGGTAGTAGCCGACCAGGCAGAGGACGACGGCAGCGAGCGCCCAGAGGAGCCGGGTCATCGGCCGCTCTTAACGCTCGCCGCCAGGGTCACGTCAGCTCGCCACTCAGCCACCACCGCCCGGGAAGCCACCACCGCCCGGGAAGCCACCACCGCCACCACCGCCACCACCGCCATTGCCGCCATTGCCGCCACCGGCGCCGCCGGCGCCGCCGGCGCCGTTACCGAACGTCTGGCCCGGGGGCAGGATGTTGGCGTTGTTGGCGCTGATGCTGCCATCGCTGTTCTTGGTTCCCTGGATGGTGACGTTAGCGCCGTTGGTAAGGTCCGCCGCTGACCCGTCCACGGTCTTGCGGATCACCGAGTTGCTGCTCAGGGTCACCTTGCTGTCGGTGTTGCAGGTTGGGTTGTGGATCGTGAGCACGTTGCCGGCGACCGCGGTGATCTGACCGAACACGGTGGTCCGGTTGGCGTTGTTGCCGTTGCGGCTGGTGTTGGTGGTGCTGCAGGCGTTGCGCCCCGCGCCGGGCGTGGCGTTGGCAGCTGGGCCGTTGTTGCCGCCGTTGTTGCCCACCTGGGCGCTGGCGTTGGTCTGGCCAAAGCGGAAGCCGCCGTAGAAGCCTCCGAGAAGCGCAACGACGGCGATGAGCGCCGGGACTGCGTACTTTGTCATGTGAAAAGCCTCCTATTCGTATCGCAGCGCCTGGATCGGACTCAGCCGTGCGGCGCGGTTGGCGGGATAAATCCCGAAGAAGATCCCAATCCCCACGCTCACCCCAAACGCGAGCGCCACCGAGGATGGCGAGACCACGGGTGTCGGCAGCTGCGACACCACGTGCGGCAGCAGCGTCGAAAGCAGGATTCCGGCGCCTATGCCGAGCACGCCTCCGGTGCCCGACAGGAACATGGATTCGATGAGGAACTGGAGCAGGACGTCGCGGTGGTTGGCGCCGATCGCCTTGCGGATGCCGATTTCACGGGTTCGCTCGGTGACCGTGACCAGCATGATGTTCATGATCCCGATGCCACCGACCACCAGCGATATCGCCGCGATCGCGCCCAGCAGGATGGTGAGGATTCCAGTGATCTGGGTCGCGGTGGCGAGGATGTCGGCCTGGCTGAGGACGCGGAAGTCGGCGTTGGTGGGATCGGAGATGTGGTGGCGGGAGAGGAGCACCTGGGTCACCTCAGAGGAGGCGTCAGAGGTGGCGCTCGACGACCCCGCCTGCACGTAGATGCTCTGGATCTGGTTGCGGCCTCCGGACAGGTAATTCCAGGCTGATGTGATCGGCACAACCGCGGTGTCGTCCTGGTTGGCAAGTCCCCCCGCCCCCTTGGAGGCGAAGACCCCAATGACGCGGAAGTTCTGCCGGTTGATCTTTACCGTCTGGCCGACGGGCTCCTGCCCGGCGAAGAGGTTGTCGACCACGGTCTGGCCGAGGACCACGACGCGGGAGTTGTCGCTGACGTCGGCGTCGGTGAAGAAGGACCCCGACGCCATCTTGTAGTCGCGCACTTGCGGGTACTTCGCGGTGGAACCGGTGATCTCCGTGCTCCAGTTCTGGTTGGTGTACGTCATCTGCGCGTTGCGCTGGGTGCTGGGCACGGCAGCGACGATGTCGGGCGATGTCTTCTGGTCGTTGAGCGCGGTCATGTCGTCGTAGGTCAGGGTGTTAGCGCTGCCGAATCCCTGGGAGACGCCCTGGGCGTTTCGCGAGCTCTGCGGGAAAACGATGAGGAGGTTGGAGCCCAGGCCCTGGATCTGGCTCTGCACGGAGGCCGAGGCGCCGTTGCCCACCGCCACCAGCAGCACCACCGCGCCGACGCCGATGAGGATGCCGAGCATGGTCAGCCCAGAGCGCAGGCGGTTGCCGAGCAGGCCGCCGACGGCGAGCCGCAGCGCTTCGAGGACGTTCACCGGGGCACGTAGATGCCGGCCCCGGCGGCGCCGGTCGCGTCCTGCGCCGGCATTGGTGCCGCGGTGTTTACCTCATCGCTCTCCACCAGGCCATCGCGGAGGTGGACGACGCGGCCGGCGAAGCGGGCGACGTCGGGTTCGTGGGTGATCAGGACCACCGTCCTGCCCTGCTGGTTGAGGTCCACCAGCAGCCGCATGATTTCCATGCTGGCGACCGAGTCGAGGTTGCCGGTGGGCTCGTCAGCGAGGAGGATCGCCGGCTGCGTGACCAGGGCCCGGGCGATTGCGACGCGCTGCTGCTGGCCGCCCGACAGCTCGGTAGGCTGGTTGGCCGCCCAGTCCTCCAGGCCCACCATGCGCAGCGCCTCGAGGGCGCGCTCGTGGCGGACGCGGCCGACGCCGGCATAGATCAGCGGCATCTCGACGTTGTGCAGCGCCGTGGTCCGCGGGATCAGGTTGAAAGACTGGAAGACGAAGCCGATCTTGTGGTTGCGGATCTCGGCCAACTCGTAGTCGTCGAGCTCGGCGACGTCGATGCCGTCAAGGATGTAGCGGCCTGAGGTCGGAACGTCGAGGGCCCCGATCAGGTTCATGAGCGTGCTCTTGCCGGAACCGGACGGTCCCATGATGGCGACGAACGCCCCCTCGCCGACGTGCAGGCTGATGCCCCTCAGTGCCCAGAACTCGATGGTGCCGACCTGGTAGCACTTGGTCACGTTGTCGAGGGTGATCACCCGCTAGAAGCCGCCGCCGAAGCCGCGGCCCCCGCCGCCACCGCCACCGGCGGCCGGCGTGGCACTGGTGCGGGCCTGGGGCAGCGCCACCTGGTCACCGTCGTTGAGCCCAGCGCGGATCTCGGTTGTGCTGTCACCCACCAGGCCGGTGGTGACCGGCACCGACGTCTGCTGCCCGTTGCGCACCAGGTTGACGGTGCTCGAGCCCCCCGTGTTCTGGACGGCGGTGTTGGGCAGCGACAGCACCCCCAGGGCGGACTGGATCGTGACCGAGGCGTTCGTTGTCATTCCTGATTTGAGCCGCGAGTCGGTGCTGTTGACCACGATGGTGGCGTAGTAGTTGACCACGTTGGAGACGACGGTGGCGGTTGGGGCCACCGCCAGCACCTTGCCGGCGACGTTGAGGTTGGGGATGGCGTCGTAGGTGAGGTTGACGTCCTGGTTGGGAACCAGCTTGCTGGCGTCACTCTCGGGGAACGGCACCACCGCCTGGAAGCCAGCCGCTGAGGCCAGCACCACGGTGGCGGAGCTGCTGGAGCTGCTGCTGCTGCTGCCGGTGCCGCCGGAGCTGGACGAGCCGCCGGTGAGCGGGGCATTGCTGCCCGGTGCCTGGCTGGTGCTGCTGCCGCCGCCCCCAGATGTCTCACCGACGTTGCCTGTAACGCTGACCACGGTACCGTCGGTGGGAGCCTTCAGGGTCGTCTGGTCGAGCGTCATCTGCGCCGATTGCACCTGGGCCTGGGCCGAGGCCAGCTGCGCCTGGGCCGAGGCCACTGCGTTGGGCTTGACCTGGGTCTGGACATTGAGGTTGTCCTGCGCCGAGGTGATCTGCTGCTGGGCCTGGTCGATGCGAGTCTGCCCCGCGATCTGGTCCGAGGTCTGCTTCTGCTGGTCGGTGGCCAGCTTGCTCTGCGCGTTCTGGAGCGTGGCGGTGTAGCCGGTGGGGCCGGCACAGCCGGCTGCCGGGCTAGAGGTGCCGCAGCCGTTGGCGTTGTAGTCGTTCTGGGCCTTGTTCACCGCCGCCTGGTCGCTCTGCACCGTCTGGACGTCGCCGTTGTTGGTGGCGTTGACGCTGTTGACGGTGTCGTTGTAGCTGGTCTGGGCCGCCTGGACACCGTGCTGCAGCTGGGCGACCTGGGCCGAGGTAACCGGGTTCTGGGCGATTTGCACCGCCGCCTGGGCCGATTGCAGGCTGGCCTGGGCCGAGGCCAGCGTGCTCTGCTGGGTGGTGGAGTCGACCTTCGCCAGCGTCTGCCCCGCCGAGACGTGGTCACCCACCTTGACGTCCATCTCGGTGATCTGGCCCGAGGTGCGGAAGTTGAGGTTGAGCTGGCTGATGGGGGTCAGCGCCCCGGTGCCGCTGACCGACGCCTTGACGTCGCCGGTTGTCACCGTGACGATCCGTGGCGCCGTTGTGGTGCTGGCCGGCTTGAGGATCGTCTGCTGGCCGATCAGGGCGGCCAGCGCCAGCGCGACCACCACCAGGATGATGACCCAGAGCCGGTTGCCGCGGAGCCACCGGCTGCGCGAGCTCGACCGCCGCAGCGCGGGTGCCGACGTGGTTGCGGGGGCTGGGCCGGTGGGGATATTACTTTCCAATTCCTCTTCCTTATTCAGCGCGCGGTGGCGGTCCCGATGACGAAGGGCAGGCGCACATCGTCGCAGTTGGCAATGAGCCGGTAGTGAGCCACAGCTAAGAAGTGGCTAAGACGCCGCGGCCGCAACCGGCTCCTCGATTTCCCCGGCGGCAGGGATGTCAACCGTGAAGGTGGCGCCGCCGGCCGGGTTGTTGGCGGCGCTGACCGTGCCGCCGTGCTCCTCGGCGATCCAGCGGGCGATGGCCAGGCCAAGGCCGGCACCCTCGCCCGAGCGCGCTTCGTCGGGACGGTAGAAGCGCTCGAAAATCCGCTCCAGCGCATCGGGCGCGATGCCCTGGCCGTTGTCGCTGACCGTGAGCCGGGCCAAACCGTCGACCAGGCGGGTGGTGACCTCGACCCGGCCATCGCTGCGGGCGTGCTTGATGCCGTTGTCGACCAGGATCCACATCAGCTGGCGCAGCGCGTCCTCGTTGCCCTTGAGCCCCAAGCGCTGCCCGCCGTCGAAGGCGATGGTGCGACCCTCGCTGAGCTTGCGTGCCTGGCGGCAGACATCGGCGACGATCGAGGTCAGGTCCACCGGCGCCATCTCCAGGTGCTGGCCGCTGTCGGCCCGGGCCAGGGTCAGCAGCTCCTGCACCAGGCGGCTCATGCGGTCGCCCTCGGCGGCGATGTCCTCGATTGCGTCGCGCTGGTCCTCGGCGCGGACATTGGGCCGGTTGAGGAGGAGACCGGCGTTGCTGATGATCGTGGTCAGCGGGGTGCGCAGCTCATGGGAGGCGTCGGCGACGAAGCGCTTCTGGGCCGCCAGTGACTCCTCCAGCAGGCTATAGGCCTGCTCCAGCTGTCCCAGCATGTCGTTGAACCGCGTGGACAGGCGGCTGACCTCGTCGTTGGCGTTGGAAGCAGGCAGCCGGCGGCTGAGATCACGGGTGCGGCCGATCTCCTCGGCCGTCTCCGCGATCCGGTCGACCGGGCGAAGGGCCCGGCCCGCCACCAGCCAGCTGGCCACCAGCGCCATCAGGATGCTGAAGACGGCGGCGATGATGAGGACCAACCTGAGGCCCAGGAGCTGGTTGACTACCGGCACCATCGGCTGACCAACGAGGACGAAGCCGGCACCGGACGGGTCGCCGGGGCCGACCTTGCGGACGGCCATCCGCACGGGAACGCCGTTGGCGGGCTCAACGGTGGCCAGCAAGGTGCTGTTGGCGGGCACCTGGTTGAGCACGTCGGTGGCCACCTTGGGCGCCTGGCCGTCGATCTCACCACTGCTGATCAGGGGTGCGCCGGTGGGGGAGAGGAGCTCGACGTAGGTGTCGGAGCTGGTGCGCAGGTCGATGGGCAGGTCGACCCTCTGGACGGTGCCGTCGGGACCGACCACGATGGTACCGCGGCCGGGACCGCGGCCGAAGAAGGGGCCGCTGGTAACCCGCCGGGTGAGTGAAGCGTCCTGGCCGGTGTAGAGGTTGCGCTGGACCAGGAAGTAGACCAGGGTGCCGAAGACCAGCACCGTCAGCGCCACCACCAGGCTGCCAAAGAGCGCGATTCTCAGGCGGATCGGCATCAGTCCTCCCTCAGCGCGTACCCCACGCCGCGGACGGTCTGGAGCATGCGCGGCATGCCCCCGATCTCCATCTTGCTCCGCAGGTAGCCCACGTAGACGTCCACGGAGTTGCTGGTGGCGCCGAAGTCGTATCCCCACACGACATCGAGGATGCGGTCGCGGGTGAGCACCTGGCGGGGGTTGCGAAGGAAGTGCTGGAGGAGGTCGAACTCGCGCGGCGTCAGGCTGAGGGTGTGGTCGCCGCGCTTCACCTCGCGGGTTCCCAGGTCCATCGTCAGCTCGCCAAAACGGAGCACCCGGCGGGCCCGGGGCGCCTGCCGGCGCAGCAGCGCCCGGATGCGTGCCAGCAGCTCCTCGTAGGCGAAGGGCTTGACCAGGTAGTCGTCGGCGCCACTGTCCAGCCCGTCGACGCGGTCGGCGGTGGCGTCGCGCGCTGTCAGCATCAGGATGGGGACGTCGCCCTCGGCCCGGAGCCGGCGGCAGACCTCGACGCCGTCGAGGCCGGGCAGCATCACGTCGAGCACCACCAGGTCGGGCATCCGTTCATGGGCGCGGCGAAGGGCGACGAGGCCGTCGGGGGCAATGTCGACGGCATAGCCCTCGTAGATCAGCGCGCGCCGCAGTGCCGCGGCGATCCGGGAGTCATCGTCGACGACGAGCACATGGGGCTGATCCGCCATGGGTGCATTGGAGCACTCATGGATGAAGGTTGCCTAAGAAATCGAGGCGGCGTTGATGGGAGTTCGCAGCATCTCCACCAGCTCCGCCGGCAGATCCTTGCCGGCTGACATGTACGCGACGGCGGCGAGACCCAGCACGTACATCTTGAATGCGGCGTAGGCCGCCGCCGGGCTCTTGTCCCTGACCAGTGACGTGAAGGCGATGCCGTTGATGGCGCCGGCGATGGCGCCTGGAAAATCGACCAGCTCGGGGTCGATGGCGTCGTCGCCGGGGATGATCCCCGCCATCTTCTCGATCTCGTTGCGGATCCGGCTGCAGAAGCCCTCGATCATGGCCTGCACCCGGGGCCGGATGTTGGGGTTGTCGAGCGCCAGCGCATAGCAGTCGATCAGCAGGCGGATGAACTCGGGGTTGCCGGCGGTGTTGGCCACGGCGCGCTCCATGCCGGTGTTGATGCGGGCCATGGGATCGCTGATGCCCGCGGTGTCGATGTCCCAGTCGGCGGTCAGCTGGAGGTCGATGGCCGCCACCACCTCCACCAGCAGCTCCTCCTTGGACTGGAAGTAGTAGTGGAGGAGGCCGGGGGCGATACCGGCCTGGCTGGCGACCTGCTTCAGTGACGTGTTGGCATAGCCCTGTCGACCAAGGACCGCGGTCGCGGCGGCCACGATCTGCCGCCGCCGATCCGGGCGGCCTCCTACTCCGGCATCCGCCGTCACCCGCTGCTTCATTTCATACCCCGACTTCCTGGGCTATCGCCCCTTTCCGTGCTTACCCGGGGCAAGCTTGACACAGTTGCGCCGTTATCGGTTGTATACACTGAAAGGTGTCGGTTGGTCAGCCAACCGATATTTTGACGCACAAAGGAGGCTTCGGCTGTTGGGACGACGTTTAGCCTCGGGGGTCGTCGTCCTAGCGCTCGCCGCCGGGGGCCTGGCCTTCGGCCCGTTTGCCAGTTCCTACCAGGTTAAGCTCGACTTCACCAACGTCGACGGCGTGGTCAAGGGCAATGAGGTGCAGGTCAACGGCGTCCATGCGGGAAGCGTGGGCAGCCTCGAGCTCAAGGACAGCGTGGGCGTGGTCACGGTCGACATGGAGCCCAAGTTCGCGCCCCTGCACCAGGGCACCAAGGCCATGGTCCGGGCCATCGGGCTGCTGGGCAACAAGTACCTCGAGATCTTCCCCGGTCCGTCCAACGGCCCGGAGCTCAAGAGCGGGACCGAATTGACCATCGATTCCACCACCTCGCCAACCGACCTCGACCAGATCAACGCCATCTTCGACGCTCCCACCCGGGAGAAGCTCAAGACCCTGACCCTGCAGGGTGAGATCGCCCTCGGCGGTCGGGCCCAGACGCTCAACACCGACCTTCGCCAGCTGCGCAACCTGGCGGTCGCCGCCGAGCCCCTGACCGGCGTCATCGACACCCACCAGGTCGCGCTCGACCGGGCCACCATCGCCTTCGACACCCTGACCCAGGGCCTGGTCCGCGAGGACGCCGCCCTCCGCGGCCTGGTGGAGCACGGGGCCAGCCTGCTGTCGGTGCTGCAGGCCAACGACCCGGCCCTCGCCGGGCTGCTGGTCCACGGCGACAATACCCTCACCAACCTGGACGCCACCTTCAGTGGCAACGAGAACAACTTCGCGAACTTCCTCGCCCGCGGGCCCAGCGGCCTCAAGAGCACCGACTACGCGCTCAACGCCGCCATCCCCGTCGCCGGCGGCGCCAAGCCGATTCTGCCGCCGCTCATCGAGCTGCTCAAGAACATGCAGGATGCCAGCGTCGGCCGGGACGGGCCCGGCAACCCGGCGGACCCCAACTCAGGCACCCAGTACAACCTGCGGGTGCTTCCTGCGATCTGCCCAACGATCCAGCTGCCCTCCTGCTGACCGCGCGCGCGGGTACCATGGCCCACGATGGCCGCGACCCCGGCGAACCCCTTCCGCATCGACTTCTCGGCATCCGAGCGCGCCTCCCTGGGCATCGAGATGGAGCTGGAGGTCGTCGACGGTGAGAGCCGAGAGCTGACCAGCGTCGCCACCGAGGTCCTCGGCGAGATGGGCCGGGAACACCCCGATGGTGAGCACCCCAAGGCCAAGCACGAGCTCCTGGAGTCCACCATCGAGATCCTCACCAGCGTCTGTCAGACGGTTGGCGAGGCCAAGGCCGACCTGGGCCAGACGATCCGAGAGATCGAGGTGCACACCCGCCCCAGGGGGCTGGAGCTGATGTGCTCCGGGACCCATCCCTTCAGCCATTGGGCCAAGCAGGTGATCAGCCCCAACCCGCGCTACGCCAAGCTGATCGAGGACATGCAATGGCTGGCCCGCCGCCTGCAGATCTTCGGTGTCCACGTCCACGTTGGGGTGCGGTCGCCGGAAAAGGCGATTCCCATGGTCAACGCCCTCACCTTCTATATCCCGCACTTCCTGGCGCTGTCGGCTTCGAGCCCCTACTGGGTGGGCAAGGACACCGGCCTGGCCTCCTGCCGCACCAAGGTCTTCGAGGCGCTGCCCACCGCCGGGCTGCCCTATGAGCTGTCCGGCTGGCCCGAGTTCGAGCAGTTCATGCACACCCTGATCGAGGCCCGCACCATCAACACCATCCGCGAGGTCTGGTGGGACATCCGGCCCCATCCCCAGTTCGGCACCATGGAGCTCCGGGTCTGCGACGGCATCCCCACGCTGGGCGAGGTGGCCACCGCCGCCGCCCTCTTCCAGTCGCTGGTGGAGCGCCTCGACCAGCGGATGGATGCGGGGGAGGAGCTGCATCGCCCCAACGAGTGGATCGTCCGCGAGAACAAATGGCGTGCCGCGCGGCACGGCCTCGAGGCCGGCATCATCGTCGACGACTCAGGCACGGTGGTGCCGCTGCGCGAGTCGATCGAGTCGATGCTGGAGGAGCTGGCGCCGGTGGCCTCCAGCCTGGGTTGCCAGGTCCAGCTGGAGGGCGCCCGGGCGATCATGGAGCGTGGCCCCAGCTATGTCCGCCAGCGCCAGGTGCTGGCGGCCGGCGGCAGCCTGGTGGACGTGGTCGACTCCCTGGTCGAGGAGCTGCGCAACGACCGCATGAGCTCGGTCGGCGTCTAACCCGCGCGGATGTCCTCGATCAGGGCGGCCAGCAGGGCCGCCCGCTCCGGCATCCGGGCCACCTCGACGTACTCGCCCTCGGCGTGGGCATGGTCGCCCACCGCGCCCAGGCCGTCCAGCGTCGGCGTGCCCATCGCCGCCGTGAAGTTGCCGTCGGAGCCGCCGGAGGCCTCGACCCCGTCGGTGGCGAACTCGATGCCCAGGCCGGCGGCGCAGCGGCGCGCTCGCTCGAAGAGATCGCGGGTAGCCTCGACTGGCATCGGCGGCCGGTTGGGCCCACCGGTGACGCTGAGGAGGACGCGCGAGTCGTGGGCCGGGAGGGCGCGGATCTCGTCGTCGATACGCGCCTGCTCGGCGGCGCTGCCTACCCGGACATCGATGTAGGCATAGGCCTCGGCCGGCACCGTGTTCTGGGTCACCCCGGCGGTGGCCAGCGTGGGGGTGAGGGTGGTCCCCAGCGTGGGACGCCCCAACCGCTCGATGGCCGCCACCTGGTGGGCCATCTCCAGCATGGCGTTGACGCCACGGGTCGCCTCGGAGGCGTGGGCGGCGGCGCCGGTGAAATGCAGGTGGTAGAAGGAGACCCCCTTGCGGGCGACCTTCAGGGCCCCCTTTCGGCTTGGCTCCAGCACCAGGGCCGCGGCCGCGTCGCGGGCCATCGCCTCGATTGTGGCCTGGGAGGTGATCGAGCCCAGCTCCTCGTCGGAGGTGAAGAGCAGCTGCACGCCAGAGCGATCCTCCAGCGAGGCCACGGCGTAGAGCGCCTGGACCAGGCCGGCCTTCATGTCGAAGATGCCAGGCCCGGTGGCGCGGCCGTCCTCAACGGCGTAGGGCCATCGCCTCACCGTCCCCAGTGGCCAGACCGTGTCGAAGTGGCCGACCAGGAGCACCTTGGGGGCGCCGGCGAAGCCCCACCGGAGGTGGACCCGACCCTCGATCTCAAGCCGCTCCGGCTTCTCCCCCAGGAGCACGCTGCCGATCCCGGCCAGCTCGGCCGCGCAAGCCGCGGTGGCGGCGAGGTCGGCCGACGGCGACTCCACCATGACCAGCTCCTCGAGCGCCCCCAGCATCCCGTGCGTCTGCTCGGAGAGGTGGCGGACGCGCTCGTTGGGCGCCGAATCGGGCGCGGCAGTGGCCATGTCGGCTCCAAATCTACCCTTGAAGGCAGCCGGGGCTGCCCGGGCGACCTCATCTCGCAGCGCCATGGCTGATAACCTCTGGCGGACAATGCCGCAGGATTCGGGACTTCGCGTCGCCCTGCTGGTCTACCGGGGGAACCCTCACTCGGGGGGCCAGGGCGTGTACACGCGCCACCTGGCGCGCGCCCTGGTGGGGATGGGGCACAGGGTCGAGGTCTTTGCCGGCCAGCCCTACCCCGAGCTGGACCCCGGCGTCGACTTCACTCCTGTGCCCTCTCTAGACATGTACCGCCCCGACGATCCCTTTCGCGTCCCGCATCCCCGCGAGTTCCGTGACTGGATCGACGTGCTCGAGTACGCCACCGTCTGCACGGCCGCATTCCCCGAGCCGCTGACCTTCAGCCTCCGGGCCCGGCGCCTGCTCAAGCCGCGCCTGGCGGATTTCGACATCGTCCACGACAACCAGTGCCTGGGCTACGGCATCCTCGACATCCAGCGCGCCGGGTTCCCGGTGATCGGCACCATCCATCACCCCATCACGGTGGACCGCGACCTGGAGATGACCCACGCCACCAGCATCCGGCGCAAGATCTCGATGCGCCGTTTCTACAGCTTCACCCGGATGCAGGTGCGGGTGGCCCGCCAGATCCCGCGGCTGATCACCGTGTCGGAGTCCTCCAGGCGTGACCTCAAAGACGAGATGGGGATCGAGCTGGAGAAGCTGGCGGTGGTCCCGGTGGGCGTCGATCACGAGGTCTTCCGACCGCTGCCCGACGTCGCCCGCGTGCCGGGACGAATCCTCGCCATGGCCAGTGCCGACGTCCCCCTCAAGGGGGTGCGGCCCCTGCTGCAGGCGATTGCGCGGCTGCGGCAGACGCGGCCGGTGGAGCTGGTGATCGTGTCGCGGCCGCGGGAGGGCAGCGACACCCCGGCCTTCGTGCGCAAGCTGGGGCTGGAGGACACGGTGCGCTTCGTCAACGGCATCACCGAGGAGGAGCTGGTGCGGCACTATGCCGAGGCCGAGGTGGCGGTGGTGCCCTCGCTCTACGAGGGCTTCTCCCTGCCCGCGGTCCAGGCGATGGCGTCGGGGCTGCCGCTGGTGGCGACCACCGCCGGGGCCCTGCCCGAGGTCATCGGCCGCCACGGCGAGCACGGCTTGCTGGTCACGCCCGGGGACAGCGCCGCCCTGGCCGCGGCCCTCGACCTGGCGCTGGGCGACGCCGACCTGCGCGCCCGCCTGGCGGACGCGGCCCGGACCAGGGCGCTGGCCCGTTACAGCTGGGAGGCGACCGCGGCCGCCACCGTGGAGCAGTACCGCATCCTCCTCGACAGCCGCCAGCCGACCGTCTTCGCCGCCCCCGCGGAGGTTGGGTAGTGCTGACCGTCGACTTCGACCGCCTCGGCGTCGGCCCCGGCACCCGGCTCCTGGACATCGGCTGCGGCCTGGGGCGCCACAGTTTCGAGGCCTTCCGGCGCGGGGCCCAGGTGACCGCCGCCGACCTCGACACCACGGCGCTGGCCGAGGTCGACAAGATGTCCGAGGCCATGGTCGAGGCCGGCCAGGTGCCGCCGGGATCGGCGCTCAAGACCGCCGAGGTCAACGTCCTCGACATGCCGTTTGACGACGGCAGCTTCGACGTCGTCATCGCCAGCGAGATCCTCGAGCACATCCCTGAGGACCGTCGCGCAATGAGCGAGATCACGCGGGTGCTGCGCCCCCGCGGCCTGGCCGCCGTGACGGTGCCCCGCCGGGGTCCCGAGGAGGTCTGCTGGCTCCTCTCCGACGACTACCACAACACCCCGGGTGGGCACGTCCGCATCTACCGTGGCGACGAGCTGGTGGCGCGACTCCGTGGTGCCGGCCTGCGCCTGTGGGCCACCACCCACGCCCACGGCCTGCACTCGCCTTACTGGTGGCTCAAGTGCGCGGTTGGCGTACGCAAAGACGACTCGCCCCTGCCCAGGCTGTACCACCGCTTCCTGGTCTGGGACATGGTCAACGCGCCGCCGCTGACCCGGGCCGCGGAGGCGGCCCTGAACCCCATCATCGGCAAGAGCTTCGTCGCCTACCTGGAGAAGCCGGCCGCCGCCAGCGCCCGATCCCAGTCCGCGAATGGCAAGAGGAGTCGCGGTGCTGCTGTCTGACGCCCTCCGCGTCCTCGAGGTCGCGGACCTGGAGGCGACGGTGGACGCCATCGCGCGGGGCCAGGAGTCCGACGGCGGCATCCCCTGGCACCCCGGCGGGAAGATGGATCCTTGGAACCACGTCGAGGCGGCGATGGCCCTGTGCCTCGGCGGTCGGTGGGACGAGGTCAACCGGGCCTACGACTGGATGCTCCGCAACCAGCGCCACGACGGCGCCTGGCACGCCTACTACCAGGCTGGCAAGGTCAAGGACCCAACCCTCGACACCAACGTCTCGACCTACATCGCCACCGGCGCCTGGCACCACTACCTCGTCACCGGGGAGCGTGGCTTCCTCAAGTGGCTGTGGCCCTCGATTGACGCCGCCGTCGACTTCGCCCTGACGCTGCGGCGCAAGAGTGGAGTCATCGCCTGGTCGCGGCCGCCGGGCGGCTCGGGCGCGCGCAAGGGACTGGTCGCGGGCGGGTCATCGCTGCACCTCAGCCTCCGCTGCGCGGTCCGGGTGGCGGACGCGCTCGGTTACAACCGCCTGGAATGGACGGAGGCTGCCGACACCCACGGCCACGCCATCCTGCACCAGCCGGAGGCCTTCGTCGACAAGCACCGCTGGGCGATGGACTGGTACTACCCGATCCTCACCGGCGTCCTCCGCGGCCCCGCCGCGCAGGCGCGCCTCGAGGAGAAGTGGGACGAGTTCGTCGTGCCTGACAAGGGCGTCCGCTGCATTAGCGGCCGGGCCTGGGTCACCGCGGCCGAGACCGCCGAGCTGGTGATGGCGCTCAACGCCATCGGCGACCACGCCGAGGCCCGGCAGCTGCTGGAGTGGGCCCAGCACCTCCGGGGCGACGACGCGGCCTACTGGATGGGGGCCAACTTCACCGACGGCGCCTACTGGCCGCTGCAGCGCCCGGCGTGGTCGTCAGCGGCGATCGTGATGGCCGCCGATGCGCTGGCGGGCGGACCCACCGCGGAGCTCTTCGCCGGGCGCTAGACGCGTTCCAATCCCCGCAAGCTGCCCTCGACCAGGACCTCGCGAAAGCGCCCCGAGTCGATCGCCCGGAGGTACACGTTGTACGGTGGCCGCCCCCCGTCGGCGGGGTCGGGGAAGACGTCGTGGATGGCAAGGATGCCCCCGGGCATGACAAAGCGGCTCCAGGCTTCGTAGTCGCCCTGGGCCGCTGCCTCGGAGTGGCCGCCGTCGATGAAGACCATCCCCAGGGGGGTCGACCAGTCCGCCGCTGTCGCCGTCGACCGACCCACGATCGCCACCACCGTGTCCTCGAGGCCCGCCTCGGCGATCGCGCGCCGGAACCAGGGGAGGGTGTCGACTAACCCCTGGGAGTCGACCAGCCGGGCGTCGTGATACTGCTCGCCCGGCTGGTTCTCCTCGGATCCGCGGTGGTGGTCGATGCTGAATACCCGGGTACCCGCCGCCTGGGCGGCCGCCCCCAGGTAGATCGCCGATTTGCCGCAGTAGCTGCCGATCTCGAGCAGCGGGCCGATCGCGGCGGCCCGCCGGCCCAGCTCGAACAGCGCCAGCCCCTCGGCGTCGGGCATGAAACCGATCGCCGCCCGGGCCGCGGCCAGCGCCGCCACTGGCATGGTGGCGCCCGCGGTCACGGCGACTTGGTCACCTGCGGCGACGGCGACCCCACGGTAGTGGGAGCCGGCTTGAAGGGCCCGACGCCGTTGATCGCCAGCAGCACGAAGATGACCACCACCACCAGGACCAGGCCGGCGCCGAGGAGGGACGGCCAGATGCCGCCACTTCCCTCCGACAGCGCAGCGATCGCCTCGGCGCGCTCGCGCTCCCGCTCCTCCTCGCTGATGACGGGGAGGTCGTCCAGGGGGCGCGAGGAGAGCTCGTACGTCTCGTAGCTGCGGTCCGAGACCTGGAACGTCTCTTGCAGCTCGGCCATCACCGCGCGCATCTGGGCCGGTGTCATCGAGGGGCGCGATGTGGCGTCCCGCTCGTCGGCCAATGTCTCAGCTTCACCGCCGCCCGGCCGCGGCGCCGGTGCCGGCAGCGCGTCCCATCCCGGCGGCTGCGCGTGCGCCTCGCCGGCGGCTGGGGTCTCGACGTCGGTGAGCTTGGCGCGAAGATCCTCGCTCTGGTACATCCGCGCCAGCGCCCGGGGATCGGGCAGGGCGGCGTCCTTGTTGACCAGGTCGGTGGGATCGGCCTCCCGAGTCCTGGCGTACTCCGCGGCCTGGGCCGCGGTCCTGACCTTGGCCTGCTCCAGGATCGCCTTGAGCCTGTCGCTCGGCTGGAACTCGGAAGTCACGTGGACCCGCCTCGGGCGGCGGCTATCATGGCCGACGAGGTTTGCATGACGGAGATCATCGCGGTAGCGAGCAGCAAGGGCGGCGTCGGTAAGACCACGACGTCATTTTCGCTTGCCGCCGCCGCCGGCCTTCAGGGCTCGGTGATCGTCGTCGACCTCGATCCCTCGATCTCCCTGACCACCCAGATGCAGGTCCCCATCACCGGGGCGACGATCGAGGACGTCCTCCTTGGACGATCCACCCTCGAAGACGCCCTGATCCAGACCAAGGAGGGGATCCTGGTGATCCCGGGCAGCCGCAACTCCTTCAGTGTCGACCTCACCCTCGACCTGCTGGAGAGGACGTTTGCGCCGGTGGTGGACGTGGCCGACACCCTGATCCTCGACACCCGGCCGGCGCTGGAGTCGCTGGGCAACGTGATGCGGTTCAGCACCAAGACCGTGATCCCCACGTATCTCGACGGCGTGTCGATGCCGGTTACCGCCGACACCATCCACCTGGCCCTCGAGATCGGGGTGGCGGACAAGATCGCCGGGGTCCTGGCCACCAATGTGCGCCGGCCCCTGACCAAACTGGCGCGCGACCTCTACGCGAGCCTGCAGATGAGCGGTGTCGGGCTCGAGGCGGTTGTCTGGAACACGGTCCAGTGGCCGACCGCGCTGGCGTCCGGCGGCCTTGGCGGCTTCCCCGAGCTGATGGAGGCCGCCACCGTTATCTACGACGAGGTGCGGTCGCGCACGTCGCCGCAGGTGGCGCTGAGGCTTTACTCCGAGGCCTGGCGCAAGACCGCGTAGCGGTCGGCACGCCCAGGGCGGTCGATCGGTGGGCCTGCGAGCCTACGAGGTGGTGGGAGTCTCGGGCGCGGCCTTGCGCCGCCCCGTTGTGCTCTTGCCGGCCGGCCTCGCCTTGCGGCGGATCGACCCGGTCCCGGCAGTGGGCCGCCGCGTCGCCCCCTTGGTTGGTGCGCCATTCCGGGACTCCCGGTCAACCAGCTCGCGCTTGAGAACCTTGCCGGTGGTGTTGCGCGGCAGCTCCTTGATGAACTCGACCTCACGCGGCACCTTGAAGCGCGCCGTGTTGCTCTTGACGAAGTCCTTGACCTCGCTCTCGG
This sequence comes from Candidatus Dormiibacterota bacterium, assembly GCA_035938265.1. Lineage (GTDB taxonomy): Bacteria > Chloroflexota > Dormibacteria > DASZGP01 > DASZGP01 > DASZHA01. Next base: position 10,394 of record DASZHA010000099.1, on the reverse strand, counting down.
AGAGATCGGCGCCGTCGTTGAGGACCACATAGGCCTTGAGCCGCTGGCCGAACTCCTTGTCCTTGACGCCGACGACGGCGACCTCCGAGACCTCCTTGCGACTGGCGATGAGGTCCTCGATCTCCCGCGGGAAGACGTTTTCGCCGCCGGAGACGATCATCTCGTCGTCGCGGCCCTCGACAAAGAGCCGGCCGCCGTGGTCGAAGTAGCCGACATCGCCGGTGCTCATCAGGCCCCCGATCTGGGCCTTGGACTCGACGCCGCCGGTGTAGCCCTCGAACTCGAAGCCGCTGGCCACGAAGATGCGGCCGGTCTGGTTCTCGCCGTCCACCGGAAGGTTGTTCTGGTCGAAGAGCCGGACGGTGGTGTTCCACGGCGGCTTGCCCGCGGTGCCCGGCGCCTGGCGCAGGTCCTTCGGCGTGGCGATCGTCGCCCAGGCCACCTCGGTCGAGCCGTAGAGGTTATAGAGGATGTCGCCGAAGTCGTCCATGAAATTGGTAGCGAGCTCGCCGGGGAGCGCCGAGCCACTGACGGCGACCACGCGCAGGGAGGCGGTGTCGTACTTGTGGCGGACCGCCTCCGGCAGCTCCATGATCCGCTGCAGCATCACCGGCACCACCGCCAGCGCCGCCGGCCGGTACTTCTCGATGGTGGCCAGCGTGTCCTCGGGGTCATAGCGGCGGCGCAGCACGAAGGTTGAGCTGAGCAGGAGTCCCAGGGTGAAGTGGGCAAAGCCCCAGGAGTGGAAGAGGGGTGCGGCGATGAAGGTCGTCTCGCGCGACTTCAGCGGGATCACGGAGAGCAACGACACCCCGGGGTCGAGGTTCTTCGGCTGCTGGCGTCCCGCTCCCTTGGGGGTGCCAGTCGTCCCCGACGTCAGGATCACGACCCTGCCCGGTTCCTTCGGCGGCCTACGAGGCGCTTGACTCCCCTCAGCGATCAGCTCCTCGATCGTGGGCTCGGTCACCTTGTCGCCCTTGTCAACCCAGCCGATGAACGAATGGCGACCCTTGGCCGCATTCTTGAGCAGGTCGGTGAACTCGGCGTCGTGGATGATGGCCTGCACCCCCTCGCGCTCGCAGACATCGGCCAGCTGGGGCCCGGCGAAGCCGGTGTTGAGCAGCAGGGTGTTGCCGCCCAGCTTGGAGATTGCGACCACCGCCTCGATGAAGCCGCGGTGGTTGCGGCACATTACCCCGATGTTGTCCCCCGCCCCGACGCCGGCCGCCTCCAGGGAGTTGGCCAGGGCGTCGGTCCGGCGGTTGACGTCGCTGAAGGAGAGCGTGCCGACCTCGTCGATGATGGCGGTCTCGTCGGCTCGCGCCAGCCCCGCGATGATGTAACCCGCGGCCGGGGTGTTCGCCCAGGCCCGCAGGGTCAGCAGCATGTGCGCGATGGTGTCGGGTCGCATCGGCCGCAGGAAGCCGGCCTCCGTCAGTACCCGGATGCTCATCGCCTGCCGGTCGAGCTGGTGCAGGAGCTTGCCGGGGATGGCGTCGACGCTGCCAACCACGGGGAGCTTGAGCTTGCCGATGATCGGCACTGGCATCAGGCGGACTTCCGGCGGGGCGCAGCGCCGACGCCGACGATCTCCGACCAGGTGTTGACCGGGATGTCGGTTGGCTCCTTGACGCGGTAGGACTCACCCGGCGGCAGCCCCCCGAGGAGCTCCCGCATCTCGGGCGCCCGCAGCTGGGCGCCGACCGTCTCGATCGCCTGCTCGATGACGGCGTGGCGCTTGCGGCCGCTGAGCCAGTTGGTGCCCATCAGCCGGAGGTCGGGCACCGTCGGTTGCAGCAGGGCCACCTTGGTTCCGCCCTCGCGTACCACGCGGGCCTCCTGCCCCAACCGTCGTCCCGCACCGGATCGCAGCAGCGCCTGAAGCCGCGGCAGCGGCCGGAAGCCCTTTGGCTGGTAGCGCGAGGACATCGGGTTGAGGCAGATGACCAGGTCGAGGTCCCTGCCGGCCAGCAGGTCGAGGTTGGAGACCGAGTTGACGCCGCCGTCGATGTAGAGGCGCCCACCGATCTTGACCGGCTGGTAGAAGCTGGGCACCGCGCAGGAGGCGGCCACCGCGTCGGCCAGCTCGGCCCGCGGCGAGCCTTTCCGGCCGAAGACGGCGCGCTTGCCGGTGGCATAGTCGGTGGCCACCAGCCAGAGGTTGGGATGCGGCGACCAGCCCTCGGGCACCACGCGCCGAATGATCTCCTTGAGCGGCTCGGTGGAGACCACGCCCCGCGGGCCCAGCGAAAGCAGGAGGCCATAGGCGCCGGCACCACCACGCCGCGTCAGCGAGTTGAGGGCCAGCTGTGGCGATCCCAGCACCAGCCAGGGGATGCCCCGGCCAAGTCGGTAGCGGGCGCCCGCGCTGCGATCGGCGGTGGCGGCGGGCTGGCCGTCGGCGCCGGCGAGGCCGTCGAAGTTGCGCCCTTGCGAGTGGGCCACCATGAACCACGGCGGTATGCCGGACGCGACCAGGGTTCCCATCATCGAACCGGCGGAGGTGCCCACGACGTAGTCCGCGCTGCCCGGGTCCCACCCGGTTTCGCGCGCCAGCGCCTCCAGGCCGCCCGTTATCCAAGCGCCTCCCATAACGCCGCCCGCGCCCAGGACAAGACCGACCTTCATGTCTTCTTCACAAAAATACCCCGGTCCCTAACCGGCAAAGAGCCCGGGGTTCGCCATCGTTTAATGCTACATTCCGGGCGGCAGCGATCATACGCTCGCCACCGGGCCACCTGCACAAATTGAACGCACAATTCGCCGACGCCGCAGATGACGCTGAGGGCCTGATCGAGCTCCTCGAAGGCAAGGGAAGGAGCTCAACGTCTCGACGCGCGGTGCTCAAGCCGGGCGTCCAGGCGTTCGACGACGTCGAGGTCGCCCTCAGGATGGACGCCGACAACGCCTGGAGCGTCGAGATCAACCAAGGGCGGCTGGGCATCTTCGGCCGGGGCAGCAGCACCCAGATCTTTGGCGATCCCGAGATCCTCGAGGCCATCATCAAGGGCACCGAGTCCGGCATCGAGGCCTTTCTCGACGGCCGGGTCCGGGTCCGCGGCAACATCGCCCTGTCACTGCAGATCGAGGGTATGTTCGCCGCCCGGGCACGCCCCAAGCGCTTTCCCCGGCCAGCGTTCGTCAACGCCGGCGGCATCGACACCTTCTTTCTCGAGGCCGGGTCGGGGCCGCCGGTGGTGCTCCTCCACGGGCTGGGGGCGACCAACGCCTCGATGCTGCCGACGCTCTGGGACCTTGCCCGCGACCACCACGTCTTCGCCCCCGACCTGCCCGGCTTCGGCGGCTCGGACAAGCCGATCCGGACCTATGACTTCCCCTTTTTCGCCCGCTGGCTGGCGGACTTCCTCGACGCCCTGGGACTCAAGCGCGCCGACCTGGTGGGCAACTCCCTGGGGGGACGCATCTCGCTGGAAGCCGGGCTGCGGCTGCCCGACCGCGTGGACCGCCTGGTGCTGTACTGTCCCTCGCCCGCGTTCCTGCGAGGCCGCCAGTACGTGCCCTTCGTACGCTGGCTTCGACCCGAGATGGCCCTGGTGCCGATGCTGCTGACCCACGGCACCGTGGCAGGCATCGCGCGCTCGATGTTTGCCGACCCCAAGCGGCTGCGCCCGGAATGGTACGACTCCTTCGCCGACGAGTTCCTGCGGGTCTTCGCCACGCCGCGGGGCCGGATCGCCTTCTTCTCGGCGGCCCGGCAGGTGTACCTCGAACCACCCGATGGCGAGGACGGGTTCTGGGACCGGCTCGGCGAGCTCAAGGCGCCGACCCTCTTCATCTGGGGTGAGAACGATTGGCTGGTCCCGGCCCGCTTCGAGCGCCATGTCGTCGAAGCCCTGCCCGCGGCGAAGTCGGTGGTCCTTCCGGACTGCGGTCACGTGCCCCAGTACGAGCTGCCGGAGAGGACCGCCGAGCTGACCCGGGAATTCCTCGACAACGGCCGGAGGAAGGCCGCCAACGGTGCCGGCGGAGGCAAACCCCTCCCCGCGAAGTAGGTTGTTCCCAACGCCAGTTGCGGGTGCTAGCTTAGTGAGGCCATGGGGGATATGAGCGAGGGACCCGAGCACCCGCTGGCCTCGCCTTCGGCCGAGTCGGACCCGGGCCAAGTCGCCCACGAGCCCGTCGAGGTCGAGCCCGGGGAGACCAGGAAGGAGGCCGTCGAGCGCCAGGCGATCGAGCACGCCGCCGCCGCCGCCACCACCGTGGGCCCGGGCTACGCGCGCTTCAGCTTCAAGCGCTTCCACAACGTCTACCACATCCACATGCCCCACAACCCGCGCAAGGAGCGCCTCTTCCTGGGGTCGCTGGGGTTCATCCTGGCCATCGTCCTGGTCCGCATGCTGACGTACGGCATCAAGACCGGCATCAGCCCTGTCCACAACGTCAGCGCCGGCGGCACCCACATCCACCACCTGGTCTGGGGCATCCTGCTGCTGGTCCTGGTGGGTTACCTGTGGATGGTCGAGATCGGCACCCGCGACAACAAGTCGAACTGGATGTCGCGTCTGACCTCGATCGCCTTCGGGGTCGGCGTGGCCCTGACCCTCGACGAGTTCGCCCTCTGGCTGAACCTGCAGGACGTGTACTGGGACCTCGACGGCAAGGGCCAGCAGAGCGTCTGGGTGGTGATGCTGTTCATCGCCCTGCTGGCTTTCGGCTTCCTGGGCGGCGCCCTGATCCGTGGCCTGGTCCGGGAGGCCCACGCCATGGTCCGCGGCATCCACGTGGCCGAGCACCTGGCGGCGATGGAGATGCACGCCGCCGAGCGCCTGGCGGATCGTGAGTTCCACTCGGTCGAGCACGCCGCCGAGAAGGAGTTCCAGCACATCCGTCACCAGGAGGAGGGGGCCCCCGACACGATTCCCTGAGGCGTCGCCCTCGGGACTCAGTCCGCCGGCTGGCTCTCCATGGCCTTGAGCAGCCTGTCGACCGCACCGCCGAGGCCGTAGTCCTTCTTCAGCCGCGCCAGGTTCGCCGGGTGGGCCGGTTCCCTGGGCACGGTGGCGTCGGGCAGCCGGAGGGCGATCGTCTCCACCGGCGCCACCACGCTGATCGCCTTCTTGATGTAGACGGCGTCCTCCTTGGTGATGTTGCCGTCCCACAGGACGCCCTCGATACTGCCGTGGCGCTGCAGCATCGCCGCCGCCTTCTTGGCGCCCACGCCGGGAAGGCCGGGGAGGCCGTCGCTGGGGTCGCCGCGAAGGATGGCGAAGTCGCCGTAGAGGCGGCCGGGGATGTCGTAGCGCTTGGTGATCTCGGCCTCGTCGATGATCGAGAACTCGCCGCGCCGCTCGGGGTAGAGGACCACGACGTTGGGGTCGCGGACCAGGGCGAAGAGGTCACGATCGCCGCTCAGGATCTCGATCGTGGGCCCCCAGCCCACCTTCTTGACCAGGGTGGCGATGACGTCCTCGGCCTCGAAGCCCTTGGCGCCCAGCGCAGGGATGCCCACCGCCGCCAGCACCTCCATGATGGGGTCCATCTGGGGGATGAGGTCAGGGGGGATGGGTTCGGCGGTGCGGTGGCTCTTGTACGTCTCCAGCACGTCGACCCGGAACTGGGGCCGCCAGTCCTCGTCGGTGGCCACCACCAGGCGGCGGGGCTTGCGCTCGGTGATGAATCGGGCCAGGTAGTCGAGAAAGCCGCGGATGGCGTTGACGGGGATGCCGCTGGGGCCCTTGACCGTCTGGGGCACCCCGAAGAAGGCTCGGAATATCAGGCTCGAGCCGTCGATCATCAGCCATTCGAGACGGGGAGAGGGCGGTTCCGGCCTGGGCATGGGGCAGGAGTATGCACCTTTCGCGCGCGCCCCGATGGGGCGGGTTAATCTAGGCCCGCCATGGATGAGGGCCTGCTCTCCGACCTGAGGAAGATCGCTGGCGAGGATGCGGTCCTCAGCGACCACGAGGCCGTCACCGCCGCCGGCACCGACTTCGTCGGAGCGCGCGGAGAGTTCGGCGCCGTGGCTCGTCCCACCACGGCCGACCAGGTCGCTGCCATCATTGGCTTCGCCGGCGAGCGAGGGCTGCCGGTTGGTCCCCGGGCGGCGGGGACCAACCTCTGCGGGGGTTTCGTGCCCTCGCCCGAGGCGCTGGCGCTGGACCTATCGGCCATGAACCGGGTGCTCGATGTTGACGTCTCGGGCCAGCGCGCGGTGGTCGAGCCGGGGGTGATCAACGGCGATCTCCAGGCGGCCGTGGCACCGCACGGCCTCTGCTTCTCCCCGGACCCGGCGTCGGTGCCCCTGTCGACGATCGGCGGCAACATCGCCGAGAATGCCGGCGGCCCCGGCTGTCTCAAGTACGGCGTCACCTTCCACCACGTTGTCGCAGTGGACCTGGCGTTGACCGACGGTCGCGTCCTGACGCTTTCCGAAGGCGACCCGCATGACCTGCTGGGCCTGGCGATCGGCTCGGAGGGCATCCTCGGCGTCATCACCCGTGCCGTGGTCAGGCTCCGCCCGGTGGCAGAGGCTCGCTGGACCGCGCTGGCCGCCTTCAATCGGGTCGAGGCGGCGACGGAAACGGCCTCGGCGGTTATCGCAGCTGGGATCCTGCCATCGGCCCTGGAGTTCTGCGACCACCGCCAGGTCGAGCTCTGCGAGGCGATCGTCCCCTCCGGGTACCCGCTGGACGCGGCGGCCCTGCTCTTCGCCGAGGTCGACGGCACCCCCGGCGAGGTCGGCATCGACGCCCCGGCGCTGGAGGCGGTGCTGCGCCGCTTCGACCCCGAGATCCGCGTGGCGGCGACGCCCGAGGCGCGCACCGCGCTGTGGGCCGGCCGCCTCTCCGCCGGCCACTCGTACGTCGCCAGCGGCAAGCGCTTCTTCATCTGCGACGTCAGTGTTCCCCGGGAACGATTCCCGGCGATGGTCGCGCGCGCCCGCGCCATCGCCGCCGAGCTGGGGCTCGACCTCGCCACCGTCGGCCACGCCGGGGACGGCAACCTGCACCCGGTGCTGCTCTACGCTCCCGAGGAGGCGGCGAGGATGCACCAGGGCGCCTCTGAGATCGCCGCGGCCGCGCTCGATTTGGGCGGAACCCTGACGGGCGAGCACGGTATCGGCGCCGACAAGCGCGACCTGATGCGGCGTCGCTTCAACGCCGCGGAGGTGGCCTCCTTCCGCGCCATCAAGGCCGCGTTTGATCCCGCCGGCGTGCTCAACCCCGGCGTGTTGCTGCCGCCGAGGGCCCCGGACGAGCCCGCGCTCGAGACCTTCGGCGCCGCCGTGCGGGCCGCCGCCGGCAGCGCCGGCTACCGGGGCGAGGGCGAGGCCTTGGGCGGCGGAGGGGCGATCGACGTCGATGCCGGCAACCTCACCGTCACCGCGGGGGCCGCCGCCGACTGCGTCGCCGTGTCGGTGGCGCTGCAGCGGGCCGGTCTTCGCTGCCGGGCGCTCGAGGTCGACGGCACCGTTGGCGGCCTGGTCGCCAAGCTGGGCAACCGCGAGCCCGCCCGCGGTGCGCTCCTGGCCGTGGGGGCAACCCTGCCCGAGGGGGAGCGGGTGCAGTTCGGCAGCGCCGCCGTCAAGGACGTGGCCGGCCTCGACGCCAAACGGCTCCTCGCAGGTGGTCGGGGCGGCTTCGGTCGCGTCGAGACCGCGACCTTCCGGGCCACGCCGCTACCGCACTAGGTCGAAGCCGGGACCTGCTCCATCAAGGCCAGCGCCTCGCGCGTGAAGGCGTCGACGTCGGATGGCTGGCGCGAGGTGACAAGGTTGCGATCGACGACCACCGCCTCGTCTACCACGTCGGCGCCGAGCTGGCGGAGGTCATCCTGGATGGTCTGCCAGGCGGTCATGCGGTGGTCCTGGTAGACCCGTGCGGTGATCATCAGCTGCGGCCCGTGACAGATCGCGAACACCGGGCGGCCATCCTGGAAGAAGGCACGGGTGAACGACACCATGCCCATGTCCGACCGCAGGCGGTCAGGACTGTAGCCACCGGGGATGAAGAGTGCCTCGAAGTCCGTGTCGGCCACCTCCGTGACGCCGACATCGCTGGTGACGGTGACGTCGCCCCTCTTACCGGTGAGCTCCTTGCCGCCCTCGAGACCGACGATGGTGACGTTGTGGCCCGCCGACGTGAAGGCGTCGAACGGCCTCTGGAACTCGGAGTCTTCGAAGTCGGGGGCGAGTACACAGGCAATCTTCATCAGGAGCTCCTCTGGTTATCCCGCGGCGGCTCAACCTGATACCAAGGCTATCACTATGCCCGGTCTTCGAAGCGGGGCATCCCAGCTTCCCGATATAGTCAAACCAGATGCTCCGGAGCGGATGGCGGGCTCGGGCGCTCGTGGGAGTGGCGACGGCTGGGATGGCTGCGCTGGCGACAGCCGGTACCTCACTGTCCGCGCCTGCCGGCCTGTACCAGGGCGCCGACCCCCGGCCCGGCCACGACATCCTCTACGCGCCGCCGGTGACCGCGCCCCAGCTGACCAATGCTCCGGGTTCGGTGTGGACCGCCGCCCCGATCCTGGTGTCGGGGACCACCGCGTACCGGCAGGGTGAGTTCCTCTACCAGGACTGGATCTACGACGATCGTGGGGCCGGCGGCAACGCCGCGTTGCGCGACACCGGCCCGGTGCGCAACGGCGATCCGTCCGGTGGCGGCAACGGCGGCGAGGTCCTGATCAACCCGTCGTTCGGTACCTACACCTACCCGCAGAACCACGCGGTCTATGCCGAAAACGCCGCCGACCTCGTGGAGTTGCGGGCGCGGCCGCTTGCGGACAGCACCGCCTTCCGGGTCACCCTCAACACCATGACACCCGTGTCTGTGACCAACGACGCTGTCGCCTTCACCATCGCCCTGGCGCACTGCACGGTGACGCCCTGTCCGACGCATGCCTTCCCCCACGGAGCGCAGTCCCTGGCGCCGGCGGATGTCTTCCTGACGGTTCATGGCACCACCGGTGAGCTGGTCGACAGCTCGCTCGCCGTCATCAATAACGCGCCCGTGACGGTGGCCGTGGACCAGGCCCGCCGCCAGGTCGAGGTAAGGGTGCCGCACGCCGATTGGGACCCCGGGACCAACACCATCCGGATGACCGCCGGGGTCGGCCTCTGGGACCACGCCGCTGGGAAATACCTGGTGCCGCAATCCAACAACTCCGATGCGACCCACCCCGGCGGCCTCGGTGGCCTGTCCTCGCTCGCCGTCAGCGCCTTCTTCAACGTCGCCTTCCGCGATACCCGCGCCGGGCACGGCAACAGTGAGGTGTTCCACCCCGTCAACACGTTCGCCGATCCCGTCCATGGCGTGCTGGCCGAACCAACCTACTGGCGTGACTACACCCAGGGACTGGCATTGCGCACGGGTGACTTGAGCTCGCTCTACGCCGACGTTAACTTCAACACCCTGGAGTCGGGTACCACCAACAACGCCAGCATCCCCACCAGCGGCGCCATGGATCGGATCTTCTCCAGCCACTTCCAGTTCGACAGCCACGACGGCGCCGGCCTGGGGCAGGGCGTCGATTTTGCCCAGGGATGCAGCGCCACCAGCCCCAATCCCTGCCCGCCGGAGTACAAGGGGCAGCTTCAGCCATATGCCATCTACATCCCCGCGGTCATGCCGGCGGCCGGGTATGGCATGACGATGCTTCCGCACTCGCTGAGCGCCAGCTACAACCAGTACTACGGCAGTCACAACCAATCCCAGTTCGGGGATCGCGGATCGCTGGTCATCACCACCGAGGACCACGGCCCGGACGGCTGGTATTACGGCGCCGGCGCAGCCGACCCGTTCGAGGCCTGGGCAGACGCGGCCCAGTATTACCCGCTCGATCCCGGCTTCACCGCGATCGGCGGCTACTCGATGGGTGGCTACGCCACGTACAAGTTCAGCACCCTCTTCCCCGATCTCTTCTCGCGCATCCAACCCACCGTGGGACCCCCGGCGGTCGGGATCTGGATCCCGCCGCTGCCGCCGACCGGGGGCGACCAGACCAACACCAACCGGCAGCTGGCTTCCCTGCGCAATATCCCGGCGCTGCTGTGGAACTCAACCGGGGACGAGCTGGTGCCTTACGCCGGCGCCGTGACCCAGGCCAGCACCTTTGGGTCCCTGGGCTACAGATACGAGTTCGACAGCTTCAGCCCCGCCGACCACTTCCTCCTGACCTTCAACGACCAGTTCGCCCCCGGGGCGGCCTTCCTGGGCAACAACAAGGTCGACCGCAATCCAGCCCACGTGACCTACGTCGTTAACCCCAAGATGCAGGAACCCGCCTACGGCTTCGTCGGCGACCACGCCTACTGGCTTTCGGCGATCAAGGTTCGCGACGCGTCGGGCGCCGCGCCCCTGGGCACGATCGATGTTCGCTCGCAGGGTTTCGGGCAGGGTGACCCGACACCCAGCGGTGTGGTTCCGGGT
>DASZHA010000098.1:0-19400 GCA_035938265.1 Candidatus Dormiibacterota bacterium | reverse complement strand
ACGGCCTGGTAAAAGCGATCCCAGTAGAAGGCATGGCCGAGCACCGGCACCGAGGTCGTATCCGGCACACTGGCCGCGCTGGATGCCCTGACCTCCGGCCGCCCGAACCGCTGGTAGGCGATGCCAACACCGACCAGGACGACCAGCAATGACAAAACAACGGCGATCACGGAGATCGCCAGGGACGGCTCAGGCTCGGCGCCGAATACGTTCGCAGTGTAGTCGGTGAGCAGGTGCCAGAAGCCGGGCTGGATGATCAGGCCGGCCACCGCCGACAGCACGCAGAGGATCAGCACCGGGATCGCCATGGCCGTTGGGGGGTCGTGCGGGCCGGTGGCCCGGGAGGTTTCTCCCCCTGGCACCGTCTGCCCCGCGGGCTCGGCCAGGAACACCAGCCAGAACGCTCGCAGCATGTAGTAGCCGGTGAGGCCCGCCACCAGCGCCAGGGCGATGCCACCCAGGGGTGCGGCCGGCCCCGCGATCAGCCCGGCGCCGATGATCTCGTCCTTGGAGAAGGATCCGGACAAGGGAATCACCCCGGCGAGGGCCAGCGCCCCGACCAGGAAGACAGCACCCGTGACCGGCATCCTCCGCCACAAGCCGCCCATCCCGCGCATGTCCTGCTCGCCGTGGAGCGCGTGGATCACGCTGCCCGCGGCGAGGAAGAGCAGGGCTTTGAAGAAGGCGTGGGTGACCAGGTGGAAGATCCCGGCGCTCTCCGCGCCGGCGGCGACGGCGAAGAACATGTACCCGATCTGGCTCATCGTGGAGTAGGCCAGCACCCGCTTGATATCGGTCTGGACGCATGCCACCAGTGCCGCCATCAAGGCCGTCACCAGGCCGATGATCGCTGCCGTGGAGGCGGCGCCAGTGGCAAGTGAGTAGAGCGGGTGGAAGCGAGCGATCAGGTAAACCCCGGCGGTGACCATGGTGGCGGCATGGATCAATGCCGAGACCGGTGTGGGGCCCTCCATCGCGTCCGGGAGCCAGGTGTGGAGGGGCACCTGGGCCGACTTGGCGACCGCGCCCACCAAAAGGAAGAGACCAATCAGCTCGAGCGTGCCCTGATCGATGCCTGGCAGCGCCGCAAAGAAGGCGCTGAAGTCCAGGCTGCCGGTGGCCCGGTAGACGATGAAGGACGCGATGACGATGCCGACGTCCCCGATCACGTTCATCACGAACGCCTTGCGAGCAGCCGCCACCGCTGCGGGGCGTTCGCGATGGAATCCGATCAGCAGGTAGCTGCTGAGACCGACCAGCGCCCATCCGACGGTCAGCAGGACAAAGTTGCGGGCCAGGACCAGCAGCAGCATCGAGAAGATGAAGAGGTTCATGTGGGCGAAGAAGCGGGCATAGTCCTCGTCGCCCTCCTCATCCATGTAGCCGACGGCATAGACGTGGATCAGGCATCCCACCCCGGTGACCACCAGCGTCATGACCACCGACAGCGGGTCGAGATAGAGGCTTACGTCGACGGTTGGCACTGCAACCCCGGCGGCGGAGCCGCCCGCACCGGCGAGCCAGTGATAGACGAGGTGGTCCCCCGCCCCACCGCCTGAGAACAGTGCCGCGAGCAGGAAGAGTAGGAAGCTCAGCCCGACTGCGGTTGGTCCCACGATCTGGACCGTGCCCCGGTTGCGTGGGCCGTAGAGGCGGTTGATCAAAAAGCCCGCCAGGGGCAGCAGCAGGGCGACGACCAGCAGCTGGCCGACCGTCATCCCCGCATCTCACTGAGGTCGTCGATGTCCATGGGGCGGCCGGACTTGTAGATCGCCACCATCAGCGCCAGCCCGACGACGACCTCGCTCGCCGCGACGGCGATTACAACCAGGGCGAACACCTGGCCCTCGCTCGACTGGTGGAAGCGGGAGAAGGTGACCAGCGCCAGGTTGCCCGCATTCAGCATCAGCTCAACGCACATGAAGACCACCAGCGGGTTGCGGCGGATCAGCACGCCCACCGCCCCGGTGACGAAGAGGAAGGCGGAGAGGAGCAGGAACGCCCCCAGGGGCGGCATCAGCGACCTCGCGACAGGTACACAGCCCCAACCGCGGCGACCACCAGCACCAGCGAGGTGACCTCGAACGGGTAGGCGAAGTCGTTGAAGAGCGCCTGCCCGATCGCCTGGATGCTGCCCAGGGCGGCGCCCCCGGTGGCGGCGGCGTCATCGGGGAACCGCCCTGGCGCCTTGCCGGCCAGGAACGCGATCGACGCCAGCAGGGTGAAGGAGGCGCCCAGGAAGATGGCCACGCCGCCCTGGATCGGCTCCCGGCTGGGGCTGTCCTCGCGCGCCGGGTTGAGCAGCGTGATCACGAAGACGAACAGCACCATCACCGCGCCGGCATAGACGATCACCTGGGCGGCGGCCAGGAACTGCGCCGAGAGCAGGAGGAAGAGCAGGGCCAGCGAGAGCATGTTGAGGACCAGGCTGAGGGCGGCGTACAGAGGACGGCGGCTGACGACGACACCGATCCCGGACGTGGCCGAGAGCGCGGCGACGACCGCAAAGAAGATGGTCAGCACTCTCTCTCCCTCAGCCCGGCGTCAGGGGCTGCTCAACCGGCGCCCCCGAGGGAGTCGGTGCTCAAAGAGAGTTGCTGGCGGGGCTCGTGCCCAGCCGCCTCTGAAAGCGGCTCGAGCAGGTCTTCCTTGCTGATTACCAGCTTGTTGATGTCGTACTCGGAGATGTCGTACCGAGGCCCCATGGTGATGGCGCCGACCGGGCACGCCTCCTCGCAGTAGCCGCAGAAGATGCAGCGCGAGAGGTTGATCTCGTAGCGGGCGGCGTAGCGCTCACCCGGCGATACGCGGTTCTCGTCAGTGTTCTCCTCCGCCACCACCAGGATGCACTTCGCCGGACAGGCCGCGGCGCACAGCTCGCAGCCGACGCACTTCTCCAAGCCATCTTCGTAGCGGTGGAGGATGTGGCGACCACGATGCCGCGAGCTGATCACCGGCAGCTCCTCCGGGTACTGGACCGTGGTTGGCGGCCGGAAGAGGTGCTTGAAGGTGGTCCCCAGCGCGGTGGGGATGCCGAGCACGCTGTCGACGATCATGCCAGGCGCCTCCGCGAGGTGGCCGCCGGCGTGAGCCCGGCCGACGGCCGTCGCCCCAGCAGGTACGCCGCCAGCGCCAGCACGGCGACCAGGGCCAGGCTGACGATCGGGATCAGCCACACCTGGTCGAGGACGACGAACACGGCGGTAACCGCGATGTTGACCAGGCTCAGCGGCAGCAGCACCTTCCAGCCCAGCGCCATCAGGCGGTTGTACTTCAGTCGCGGCAGGGTGGCTCGCAGCCAGAAGAGGACAAAGATCACCAGCGCCACCTTGAGCAGGAACCACATGACGCCGGGCAGGAGCGGGCCGCGCCAGCCACCGAGGAACAGCGTCGCCGCGATGGCGCTGATGGTGATCATGTTGATGTACTCACCGAGGAAGTAGAGCGCCCACTTGAGGCCGCCGTACTCCGTCAGGTAGCCGGCGACCAGCTCCTGCTCCGCCTCCGGCAGGTCAAACGGCGCGCGGTTGACCTCGGCGGTGGCGGCGATCAGGTAGAGGACGAAACCGAGCGGTTGGAGGACGATGAAGGGCACGTCCTTCTGGGCGTCGATGATGGCACCCAGGTTGACCGCGGCCGCCAGGATGAAGACGCCCACCAGGGAGAAGCCGAGGGCCATCTCGTAGCTGATCAGCTGGGCGGCGCTGCGCATCGCGCCCAGCAGCGAGTACTTGGAGTTGGACGCCCAGCCACCGAGCACTACGCCATAGGCCGTCATACCGCTGATGGCGAAGATGTAGAGGATGCCGACGTTGAGGTTGGCGATCGAACCGCCAATGTCGTAGCCAAAGAGCCGGAAGTTCGGCGTCACTGGGATCACGGCGAAGGCGGCCACGGCGGCGATGACCATGATCATCGGGGCCGCGACGTAGAGCAGGTTGTCGCGGCCGGCGGGACGGGAGTCCTCCTTGCTCAGCAGCTTGAGAATGTCGGCCAGCGACTGCAGCAGGCCGAAGGGCCCGGTGCGGTTGGGGCCGTTGCGGACCTGCAGGTAGGAGATGACCTTGCGTTCGGCGTAGATCAGGTAGGCGGCCGCCGTGGAGAAGGCGAAGATGATGATCGCGCTCTTGAGGACGGCGATGATGACCTCAGCCATCGGCGCCCTCCCCCACCGCGAGGGGCTGGTCCCACCAACGCGCGCGCTCGCCGGCGCGGTCGATACCGTAGGCCGGCACCGCCGCCACCAGGTCGCGCATGACGTCGGCCGGCTGCCGGTAGGACCACCCCGCCTCCCAGGCGTTGGCCAGGTCCTGCATCAGGCGCCAATCGGGCGCGGTCCTGGCCACCGGCGGGATCGCCTGGCGCAGGCGCTGCACCCGGCCCTCGATGTTGGTGTACGTGCCGTCCTTCTCGGCAAAGGTGTGGAGCGGCAGGACGACATCGGCGGCGGCGCTGACCGGGCTCTCGAGGGTGTCCAGCGCGACCAGCAGGTCCACCCCACCAAGGGCCTTCTTCACCATCGCGTGGCTTGATATCGGCCCCAGCGGCGCCGGGCCCATCACGATCAGCGCCTTGAGCTGACCCGCCCCCGCCGCCTCCAGCATCTCCCAGGTGCCCATCCCCGGGCGACCCTCCCGCCGACGGTACCCGGGGCCGCTCTCCGGGAGGCAGCCGACGTCGGCGGCGCCGCGGGAGTTGGCGTGCGGAACCACCGTAAGCCGGCGCGCCTCCACTCCCCGCTCGGCCAGGCGTGCGGCAAGCGCCACCGCGTCGGCGGCCAGGCCCTCGGGCGCGATGACGCCGCCCAGGCGAGCGCCCTCGGGCAGCTGGTCGGCCAGCTGGCTGATACTGCGGCCCTTGCCCAGCACCAGCTGGGTCCGGTGCCTGCGGCGCGCCTGCTTGAGGCGCAGCTCCAGGATCGGGGCCAGGTCGAGGGTGGGTTGGTCACCGAGGATGTAGACGGCGTCGCATTCCGCGAAGTCGTCGATCGCCAGGCGCCAGTCGGCGGGCCCCGGCTCGGGAGCGTCGAGCACGGTGCGGTGGTCGAGGTTGGGGCTGCCCAGCACGTCGCGGACCCATCGCTGGAAGAGGAAGAGCTCCTCGTTGGTTGCCTCGGGGCTGGCAATCGCCCCCACCCGGTGGGCGCCGTGCTCCTGGACCACGCCCTGGAGCCGCTCGGCGACGCTGGCGACCGCCTCATCGAGCGCCACCGGGCGCGATTCCTCGCCACGCCCGAGCCGCGCCGCCTGGATGCGGCCCGGCTGGTTGACGAAGCGGAAGCCGTAGCGGCCGCGGTCGCAGAGCCAGCCGTCGTCGACGTGGGGGTTCTCCCGGGACATGTAGCGCACCAGGCGGTCGTCGCGGGTCTGCGCGTTGACGCTGCAGCCGACAGCGCAGCCGTGGCAGATGGTCGGCGTGCCACGCATGTCCCAGGGGCGGGCGCTGAAACGCCAGTCGGCGCTGGTCAGCGCCCCCACCGGGCACAGCTCCATGATGTTGCCCTGGAAGTTGGAGTCCATGGCCTCGCCGTTGAAGGTGCCGATCATGGTGTGGACGCCGCGGTTGAGGAGCACCAGCTGGCCCTCCTCGGTGACCTCGTCGAAGAAGCGGACACAGCGCTCGCAGAGGACACAGCGCTCCATGTCGAGCAGGATCCGGTCCGACAGCGGCACCGGCTTGGGGTACTTGACCTTCTCCTCGATGAACCGGCTCTTGCCCGGTCCGTGGTAGAAGGAGAAGTCCTGGAGGTCGCACTCGCCCCCCTTGTCGCAGACCGGGCAATCGAGGGGGTGATTGATGAGCAGGAACTCGAGCACCCCCTCGCGCGCCTTGACCACGTCCGAGCTCTCGGTGTTCACCACCATGCCGTCGTTGACGGTGAGGGTGCAGGCGGTGGCCAGCTTGGGCTGGTTCTCGATGGCCACCACGCACATGCGACAGGCGCCGATGGGGTCGAGCTTGCGATGGTCGCAGAAGTACGGCACCGGCGCGCCGTTGTCGTTGCACACGTGCAGGAGGGAGGCGCCCTTCTTGGCCTGAACCTCGCGGCCGTTGATTGTGACCGTGACCAGCTCGTCAGTCATCGTCGTCGACTCCGAGGAGGTGGGCGGCCTTCTCCCCCATCGGGCCCGGGCGGCGGCGAGGCGCCGGCGTTTCCGCCGGCTCGGAAGCATCCTCCCGTGGCTCGACGTCGCCGGCGTCGGCCAGGCCGGGGGCCTCGGCCGGATGCGGCGTTTCCAGCGGGATCTCCTGGATCGCCGGGATGCCGGGGTTGACGGCCACGTTGCCGTAGGGGCAGGCATGGGCCTCGACGTGGGCCCGGAAGTCGTCGGTGAACTGCTGCACCACCGACCGAATCGGCCACGCGGCAGCCTCGCCCAGGGCGCAGAGCGACTTGCCGTCGATGTTGTTGCAGACGTCGACCATGAGGTCAATGTCCTCCTCGCGGCCAGTGCCGGCCTCGATCCGGCGCAGCACCCGGGAATGCCAGAAGGTGCCCTCGCGGCAGGGCGTGCACTTGCCGCAGGACTCGCGGTAGTAGAAGTCACCCAGCCGGCTGGCGTACTCAACGATGCACTGGTCGTCGGCGATGACGATAACCGCGCCCGAGCCGGCCATCGACCCCAGCGACCGAATCGACTCCGCGTCCATGGTGCAATCTCTGACCTGCTCGGCGGTCAGGAACTGGCTCGAGGAACCTCCTGGCTGCACCGCCTTGAGGGTCTTGCCGTCGAGCATGCCGCCGCCGAGGTCTTCGATCAGGCCGGTCATCGGGATCCCCTGCGGCACCTCGTAGACGCCGGGCCGCTTGACGTGGCCGCTGAGGCAGACCAGGCGCGTGCCGGTCGACTTCTCGGTACCGACGCTCTTGAACTCATCAGGGCCGTGCTCGACGATGAAGGGCACGTTGGCCAGCGTCTCCACGTTGTTCAGGGCGGTGGGCGCGTCGTAGACGCCAATCGCGGCCGGGAAGAACGGCGGTTTCGGCCGCGGGCGGCCGCGGTTGCCCGCCAGCGATTCCAGGAGCGCGTTCTCCTCACCGCAGATGTAGGCGCCGGCGCCGCCATGGATCACGACCTCGAGGTTCCAGTCCGAGCCCAGGATGTTGTCGCCGACGAGCCCGGCCGCGCGCGCCTCATCGAGGCAAGCCTCGAGGATCGACTGGATCTCGGCGTACTCGCCACGGACGTAGATGAAGGCCTGGTCGGCCTCGACGGCGCGGGCCGCGATGACCAGCCCCTCCAGCACCAGGTGGGGGTTGCGCTCCATCAGGTGGCGGTCCTTGAAGGTCCCGGGCTCGGACTCGTCGGCGTTGCAGACCAGGTACCGCGGATGCTTGTCGGCTGGCATCAGGCTCCACTTCCGGCCGGTGGGGAACCCGGCGCCGCCGCGGCCGGTGAGGCCCGAGTCGCTGACCACCTGGCAGATCTCCGCTGGGGTCATGGCCAGCGCCTTCTCCAGCGCCCGGTAGCCGCCCCAGGCGCGGTAGCCGTCGAGGGTGGCCAGCCCGGGGGTGTCGATGTCGCGGGTGAGACGGGCGTGGGTCAGGGGTTGGGTTGCCAGGCTCACCCGTCGCCCTCAGCTGATCGTGGCGGCTCAGCCGGCTCGGTGTAGCCGCGCTCGGCCGGGTGGTGCGTGTCACGGAGCAGGAGGCCCTGGCCCTTGACCAGGTCGACCACGCTGCCCGCGGCCCCGGCGCCCACCGTCTCCAACCGGTTGGCTCCGGGGTTGGCCAGGTCGACCAGCGTCTCATCCTCGGCCGCCTCGGCGCCGGTGGGCATCTCTTGGAGGCTCGCCTTGCCGTCGGTTGCCGCGACGGCCGGCGGTGTTAGCGCCTCGACGGTGCCGGCGCGCATGTGCGCGACCAGTGCCGACGCCTTCTCGGGCGACAGGTTCTCGAAGAAGCGGTGGTTGACCTGGGCCGCGGGGGCGCCGCCGCAGGCGCCCAGGCACTCCACCTCCAGCAGCGTCGCGAAGTTGTCTTTGCTGGTACCACCGGTTGGCACCTCAAGCTCCTTCTCCAGGGTCCGGAGCACAGGCGCCGCGCCATTGAGCAGGCACGACATGCTGGTGCACATCTCGACGACATACCGACCGTGCGGCTTGAAGAAGAACATCGTATAGAAGCTGGCCACCGCCTCCACCGGCCCGGGTGGCAGCTCCAGGGCACGCGCCACCTCGCGCATGCCCTCCGCGGTCAGGATGCCCTGGCGCCGCTGCAGGATCCAGAGGGCGGGCAGGACCGCCGAACGGCCGTTGGGATAACGGCGGCGCAGCTCCTGGATTCGCGCCACCTCGGCCTCCTCCAGGATCTCGTAGGGCCGGCCGGCGCCGGGCAGCTCCAGCGGGCTCACCGGTCGGAGTCCCCCAGGATGAAGTCCAGCGAGCCCAGGATGGCGACGACGTCGGCCAGGATGTGACCGACCACCAGCCGGGGGATGGCCCCGATCAGGCTGAAGCTGGGTGCCCGCACCTTGAGGCGATAGGGCTTGTTACCGGCGTCGCTGACCAGGTAGTAGCCCAGCTCACCTCGGGGGCCCTCGACGCCGACATAGACCTCCCCCGCCGGCGGCCGGAAGCCCTCGGTGACCAGCTTGAAGTGGTGGATGACCGCCTCCATCGAGGTGTCCAGCTCATGACGCGGCGGGATCACCACCTTGCGGTTGTCGATCACCACCGGACCCGGCTTGAGGCGCGCCAGGGCCTGCTCCACGATATCGATGGACTCTCGCATCTCGTGGATGCGGACCAGGTAGCGGTCGTAAACGTCCCCGTGGGTGCCGGTGGGCACGTTGAACTCATAGTCGTCGTAGCCCGAGTAGGGCGCGTCCTTGCGCAGGTCGTGGGCCACGCCGGAGGCGCGCAGGGTGGGGCCGCCGAGGCCGTAGTCCATAGCCTCCTCGGCGCTGATGACGGCGAGGTCGCGGGTGCGGTCGGTCCAAAGCGGGTTGTCGGTGAGCATGCTTTCGTAGTCGTCGACCTTGCCGCGAAAGTCGTCAACGAAGGCCTGGACGGCGGCGTCGAACTCGGGCGGCACGTCGGCCATCAGGCCGCCGACGCGGATGAAGCTGGTCATCATCCGAACGCCCGAGACCATCTCGTTGATCTCGAGGATCTTCTCGCGCTCGCGCCAGCCGTACAGGAACGCCGACTGCGCCCCCAGGTCAAGCGCGTGGGTGCCCAGCCAGACCAGGTGGCTGCCGATCCGGGCCAGCTCGACCATGATCACCCGAATCCGCTGGGCCCGCTCGGGCACCGTCTCGCCGAGCAGCTTCTCCACGGTGAGGGCGTAGCCGAGGTTGTTGCCCAACGGGCTGAGGTAGTCCATCCGGTCGGTCAGGGGCACCGCCTGGTGATAGGTGAGGCGCTCGAAGTCCTTCTCGAAGCCGGTGTGGAGGTAGCCGATATCGGGATCGGCGTAGCGCACGATCTCGCCTTCGACGCGCAGCACGATGCGCAGCACGCCGTGGGTGCTGGGGTGCTGCGGGCCCATGTTTAGCTCCATCAGCGGCCCTTCAGGGGTGTCGCCGATGAGGTTTAGGCCCTCGACGAAGCCTGTTGCGGGCGCCTCGCTCACTGCTCTGACCCTTGCGGCACCGCCGCATCGGGCGGGAAGCTGCCGCGGTCGGTGAACTTGACCGGCTCGCCGAAGGAGACGTAGTCCTTCCGCAGCGGGTATCCCTCCCAGTCGACGGGCATCAGGATGCGGCGCAGGTCGGGATGGCCCTCGAACTCGATCCCGAAGAGGTCGTAGACTTCCCGCTCCAGGTAGCCCATTCCCTTCCAGACGCCGGTCAGCGATGGCACGCTGGGCAGGCCGTCGAGGCGGTCCTCGACCCGGACCTTGACCCGTATGGCGGCCTGCAGGTGAAGGCTGCGCAGCTGGTAGACCAGGTCGAAGCGAGGCTCTCGGTCGAGCCAGTCGACCGCCGTGCAGAAGAGGGGTATCGCGAACCGAAGGCCGGCGTCCTCCTTGAGGACGCGGCAGGCATCCACCAGGTGGGCCGCGTCCAGCAGCAGGGCCCCCTCGGGCGGCGTCTCTTCGATCTCAACCCCCGCCCCTGGCAGGCGCTGGTTGACGATCTCCAGCGCCTTCTGCAGGGCAGCCCGGTCGGCAGAGGTGTCGGCGACGCCCATGGAATTGGCGCCGTTGACCTGTTCTTCTGGCACTTGTATCAGGCGCTCGCCTGGATCAGGCGACGGCCTGGGCGCGGATCTTACGTTGCAGCTTCAGGACGGCGTCGAGGAGCGCCTCGGGGCGGGGCGGGCAGCCGGGCACATAGACGTCCACAGGGACCACCTTGTCCACGCCTTGGACGATGGCGTAGTTGTTGAAGACGCCGCCACAGGAGGCACAGGCGCCCATGGAGATCACCCACTTGGGCTCTGGCATCTGGTCGTAGATCTGGCGCAGCACCGGGGCCATCTTCTGCGACACCCGTCCGGCGACGATCATCAGGTCGGCCTGGCGGGGGGAGGCTCGGAAGACCTCGGCCCCGAAACGGGCGAGGTCGAACTTGGGACCGCCGGTGCCCATCATCTCGATGGCGCAGCAGGCGAGGCCGAAGAGCGCCGGCCACATCGAGTTGTAGCGTCCCCAGGCGACCACCTTGTTGACGGTGGTGGTGACGAAGTTGTGGCCCAAGGAGGCGGTCAGGTGGTCTCCCGCCGAGGGCGGCAGCGGATGGGTGTGTGGCTGGTTGGGGAACATGATGGGCGACTGCCGCACGGTGTGATACGGCGTGAAGTCAGGCTTGGCCGGGGGCTTGGGGGTCTCGATGCTCACCGCCGCGCCCCTACTCCCAGTCCAGCGCGCCCTTGCGCCAGACGTATACCAGGGCGATGGCCAGCACCCCGATGAAGATCGCCATCTCGACGAGCCCGCGGACGGCCAGCTGCCTCACCAGCACGGCCCAGGGGTAGACGAAGATGGCCTCGACATCGAAGACTATGAAGAGCATGGCGGTGAGGTAGAAGCCAACCGGCAGACGGCGCCGTGCCGTCTCACCGGGGACGATCCCACACTCGTACGGGGCGGCCTTGGTCGGCGAGGGGCTCTTGGGGCCGAGCACCGCGGAGAGCACGATCGCGATGCCCGCGAAGGCGACCGCGGCCAGGAAGAAGATCAAGAGGGGAACGTATTCGCTCGCCATCCCGCGCAATTCTAACTACAGGCCACGCCCTCGGCGTGGTCGACCTGACTGCCCCGTCAGGCCCGACGGGTATCGGCCAGGAGCTTGTAGGTGACGGCGAGGATGGAGCCGTCGAGAAGGAAGTTGGCGAGGAAGCTGTAGGCGCGGCGCTTGAACAGGAAATAGCCGAGGGCCCCGAACGAGGAGGCCGCCTTCCCCACCATCAGGTAGCGGACCAGCTCCTCCCGCCGGACCCTGTCGTCCGAGGTTGCCGCCTGGGCGGTGATCGCGGTGATCAGGGCCATGTATGCCATCGCCAGGACGACCCAGAGGTTGTCGGCGTCGACCGGGGACTCCTCCATCTTGACCAGCCGCGCGCCTCGGTTCATGCTCCCCGTCACACGGCCCGGCAGCAGGTAGAAGGCCGTGCCACCGAGCATGAACAGCGGCGCCCATACCGTCAGCCACGTCTTCAGGCGCTGGTCGGCAGTGGAGTTCATCACGATCCCCGACCGGGCGGGGTCGAGCTCAATGACCGCTGACACCGAACCTTTATAGCACCGACGGCGATTGGCCACGGCCTGCTTGCAAATGCGAACAGGCGTTCGCTACACTCTACCCATGGCACTACCACTCAAGATTCATTGCCAGCGGTGCGGCCTGCCCCAGTGGCTACCGCCCCGCCAGGCCGCTGGCGCCCGGCGCCTGGCGTGCCCCCGCTGCGGCCACCGCGCCTCAGCCGAAGCGGTGCGCCACGTCCGTGAGCGAGCCAGGGCGCAGCGCGAACCCGAGCTGAAGCTGGCTTCTTAGATCCAGGTGACGTCGCCGCGCTGCGGTAGCGAAACCGTCGCCGGGCGTTCGCCTGGTACGCCCCCACCCCACCGCTGGGCGGCCACCCAGCGCCGGCGCCGTCCTGCCATCATCTGCCAGGCCATCAGCGCGGCCCAGCGACGGCGGCGATGGCGACCGCGGCTCCACCCATGCTCCGACCCGGCATGGTCCCTGGCGCCCCAGCAGTGTCCGCGTGTGTGCCTGTGGTCAGCCATCCTTGCGCTCTCCGACATTCACCTTGACCTCCGTGACGTCACCGGCCCGCACCAGCTTCAGCGTGGCCGTGGAACCGACGCTCAGGTTGCGCAGCGCGCCGAACAATGACCTCATCCCCGTGACCGTGGCTCCGTCGATGCCCACCAGGGTGTCGCCCTGGAGGATGCCGGCCTCCGCCGCGGGACTCCCGGGCTCAACACTGATGACCATGACCCCGGAGTCCTGACCGACCTTGCCGCGGAGCTCTTCAGGGAGGTACACCGGCTGGCTACCGATGCCGAGATAGGGCTGCTTGACGCGGCCGTCGGCTACCAGGCTCTGGGCGACGCGGTCGGCCACCGCTACCGGGAGAGACTTGGTCGTGCCCTGGCCGTAGTACCAGCTGTTGATGGCCACGACCTCGCCCTTGGCGTTGACCAGGGGCCCGCCCGAGAATCCCTGGTAGAGCTGGGCGTCGGTGAGCACCAGCCCGTCCAGCCCAGCCCCGCGCCAGCCCCGCTGGCCAGACGCCACCGACCCCACCACGCCGATCGACGCGCGCAGGTCGTCGGCCCGGCCGATCGCCAGCACCAGCTCGCCCACTTTGGCGCCGCCGGCCCTGGGCGCTGCCTTCGCCGTGAGGCCCTCGACCTTGAGGACGGCTATGTCGGTGGCTGGATCACGGCCGACGACCGTGGCCTTGTAGTCCTTGGCGCCGTCGTTGACGCCGACGTTCTCGTCGGACTCCAGTACATGGTTCGACGTGAGCACCAGGCCCTCGCCCCAGACCACCCCTGTCGCCCCGCGGCCGCGCCGGCCGGTCACCGTCACCGTGCTCTGCCCCGTGCTCTCCACGATGGCGGCGAGCTCTTCTGAAAATGCACTCAATGTGTCTGCCAAGTGATTGCTCCTGTGAGTTTGATTACCGCTATCACCGTAGGCCCCGTCCCGCGGGACCGACATCACCCGATCGGGCAGGTCAGACGACGATCCAGCCCAGGCGGGCGGCGCGGGCGACGGCGTCGGCCCGGCTTCGCGCCCCGAGCTTGCCCAGCACGGCGCCGACGTGGAACTTGGCGGTGTGGGCGCTGATGTGCAGCCGGGTCGCGATCTCCGCGTTGGTCATCCCCAGCGCCAGCAGCTGTAGCACCTCCGACTCGCGGCTGGTGAGACGCTCCACCGGCACCTCGCCGCCGGCGCTGGCAGGCTCGGGCGCAACCATCCGCCGCAGCTCCCCTCGCCCCAGCACCGCCAGTCCCTGGCCGAGCACCTGCAGCGCCGCCGCCATCATGTCCTCGTCCCCGCCTGCGGGCAGGACCCCGCCGGCTCCTGCCAAGATCGCGTCCTCGGGGGAGGAGCCGTCGAGCAGGGCGAGAACGGGCACGGCGTCGTGGTCGGCGGTGAGCGCCTCGATGGCCGTGAGGCCGGTGTCGTCGGCGGGGCCGAGGTGAACGACGACAACGTCGGGCTCGAGGCGGGCTGCATCAGCGGCGGCTGACGCCGGGACGGTCGCGCCGACCAGCTCGGCGCCGGCCACGCCCTCCAGCAGGGCGGTCAGGTCGGCCTGTGCCGCCAGGCCCGCGGCCACCACCAGGATGCGCATAGGAGAGCAACCGTAGCGCGGCCGCAAGGTGGCCGCCGAATTCGCGTTGTAGGTGCAGAGGATACAATCCGAGTTCGGGGTGCCATGAGCGCCTCAAGTGGGTTAGGAACCTGAGGGACGTCTGTTGAGCGCTACAGCGGGCGCCGGCGATCGACCCGAACGGCGCGACCTCCAGGCGCGCGCCTACCGGGACCGGCTGGCGCAGTGGTTGGACCTGCACCCAGCCAGCCTCGCGGCGCTGGGCCGGGAGCAGCTCCACGCACTCACGACGCTGCTCGACACCGCCCGCCTGAGCTCGGGCCGGGCCCGGCAGCTGGGTATCGAGCTCGCGGACCTCAAGTCCACGGCCCGAGACCTGGAGGAGCTGGCCCGGCGGGACACGCTCACCGGTGCCGCCAACCGTCGCGCCGTCGAAGAGCGCCTGCTCGAGGAGTGGGAGCGGGCGGTGCGGTACCAGCGACCGCTGGCGGTGTTCATTGCCGACGTCGACCACCTCAAACAGGTCAACGACGAGCACGGTCATCCCGCCGGGGACCGCCTGCTGAAGGCGGTGGCCAGCCGGCTTCAGTCGGTGCTTCGCTCTGGGGACATGTTCGGGCGGCTGGGTGGCGACGAGTTCGTGGTCATCTGCCCCGAGACCACCGCCGAGGTCGCCGAACAGGTGGCCCACAAACTGATCGAGGCCGGCACCGCCACCGCGGTCGACACCGGCGACCAGAACATTGACGTCAGCCTCAGCGTCGGCTGGGCGGTCAGCGGTGGCGAAGAGCAGGCGCGCCAGCTGCTGTCAGCGGCGGACGATGCCCTGTATGCGGCGAAGGCCGGTGGCCGCGGCCGAAGCCACGGCCCCAAAAGCGACTAGACCCTGGGCAGGGGTATGACGTACCCCAGCATGAAGAAGAAGAAGAGGACGCTGGCGCCGATCACGAAGAGGTGGAAGACCTCGTGGTAACTGAACACCCGGCGCCATAGCGGCGGCCACTTCAGCGCATAGCAGGCGGCGCCGATCGAGTACAGGATGCCCGCCGCCAGGATGAAGGAGCCGCCGGTCAGCCCGACGCTGGCCAGGATCTTGGGTACCGCCGCGATCGCAACCCACCCCACCATGATGTAGAGCGCCGTCATCAAGCCGCGTCGCATGGGAATGCCGCTGACGGTGACGGCGATGCCGGTGAGGGCCAGCACCCAGACAACCGAGAGGATCCCTATCCGCCACCAGCCATCGAGCAGGACGATGGTGATCGGCGTGTAAGTGCCGGCGATGACCAGGAAGATGTTGGAGTGGTCGAAGCGGCGGAGCACCTCGCGGACCTGGGCCGGCCAGTTGCCGATGTGGTAGGTGGCGCTGACCGTGAAGAGGAGGACCAGGGCACAGCCGTAAACCAGCAGCGACAGCTGGCGTGGCAGGTCGCCGGCGGTGACCCAGGCCAGGTAGGCCGTGACCACCACCGCCACCGGGGCCATCACCGCATGGGAATAACCCCGAAGCATGGGCTTGGTCAGCTCCTTGACCTGGTCGACGGTGTCGCGGACCTGGTCGATCGATGGCCTATGTGACATGAAACGATGTTACCTTATGCGGGCCGATTTGTGTCGGCAACGGCTCGGTCCCTCTCCTGGATGGCCTCGACCTGGACCTCGGCGTTGTAGTCCGGGATCCCGGCCTGGGGGGATCGGCGGGTCCGGTCGATCAGGGCTTCCCCCTCGGGCCAGTGGACCTGGAGATTGCCGGGGCGGAGGGGAGCGATGAAGGCACGGCCGACGAATTCGCCGCCCTCGCTCCGGAGCCGGACCGGGTCCTGGTCGCGCAGGCCAAGGTCGCGGGCGTCCTCGGCGCTGATCAGCACCGCCTCGCGAACGGCCGAGTTGAGGGCATCGCGTTTCTCGTGGACCATGCTATTGAACTGCTTGCCCCGCCGGGTCGCCACCGTGAACCAGCCTGGCCGGCGCCGGCTGGTGGGCAGCGCCACTGTCGAGAAATGGGCCCTGCCATCCGGCGTTGGGAAGCTCCAGCCGGCGCAGAGGTGGGGCCCGCCGTACTGGAACTGGTCGCCCTCCTCGGCCAGGTGCTGGATGCCGTCGTAGAGGGGGACAACACTGGCGATCTCCTGGCGAATCGCGGCGGTGCCGTCAAAGGTAAGGGCGCCGGCGATGTCCGGCCGGACTCGCCGCGCGAGGTCGAGGAACACATCCCACTCGGGGCGGGCCTCGGCGATTCGCGGCCCTGGGATCTCGGGGCTGAAGATCACCCGTCGCTCGGTGGACGTCTCCGTGACCCCACCGGGGATCTCGTAGCGGGTTGCCGCCGGCAGCAGCAGGACATCTCCCTCGCCGTCGAGGAGCATCTGCGACGACACCACGATGTCCATGTGGACCCGCAGCGGGAGCCGGCTGAGCGCCACCTTGACGTGGGCCGGGTCAGGCAGGACCTCGAGCCAGTTGCCGCCCGAGGAGAAGAGGACGTCGAGTCTGCCCGCGTGGGCGGCGTCGATCATCTCGGGGGCAGTCAGTCCACGGCTGGTGGGCACGTCGAAGCCCCACTGGCGCGCCAGCTCACCGGTATTCGCCTTGGTGATCTCCTTGCCGCCTGGCAGTACCGTGGCGTAAGCCCCCATCTCGGCGCCGCCCTGCACCCCGGAGTGCCCCCGGATCGGCATCAGGCCGGACTTATCCCGGCCGACGAAGCCGCGGGTCAGGGCCAGGTTGATGATGGCGCGGACGTTGTCCTCACCGCAGTCGTGTTGGGTGACGCCCATGCTCCAGACGAAGACCGCGCTCCTGGCCTCTCCGACCAACCGGGCGAAATCGAGCATCTCGTCGCGGCTGGCGCCTGCCTGGGCTTCGAGGTCGTCCCACGCCATCCCCTGCAGGCTGGTGGTAAAGGCGTCAATGCCGGTGGTGTGCCCGGCGACGAAATCGCGGTCGACCCAACCGTTCTCGATCATGTGCTTGAGGGTCCCGCTCAGAAACGCCACGTCGCCGCCGACATTGACCAGGAAGAAGCGGTCGGTGACCTGGGTGCCGAAGAGGGCGCTCTCTAGGTTCGACGGCACCCAATACCGCTCCATCCCCGGCTCTCGGTAGGGGTTGACGGCGACCACCCGGGTGCCCTCCTTCTTGGCGTGGTAGAGGTACTTCATCGCCACTGGCTGGTTGTTGGCGACGTTGGAGCCGATGAAGACAACCAGGTCGCTGCCGATCCAGTCAGTATAGGAGCAGGTCGTGGCGGCCACCCCCAGCGCCTCCTTGAGGCCGAACGTGCTCGGCGAGTGGCAGACGCGGGCGGCATTGTCGACCGAGTTGGTGCCCATCGCCCGCACCGCCTTCTGGGCCGCGTAGTAGTTCTCGTTGGGCTGACCGCGGCTGGTCAGGTAGAACCCGGCGCGTTCAGGACCTGAGGCGGTCACGCGCCCGGCCACCAGGTCCAGGGCAGCATCCCAGGAGAGCCGTGAGAAGCCCGCCTCCCCGGCCCGGCGCAGCATCGGGTGGGGCAGCCGGCCGAGCTCCCGGAGCTCGGCGCTGCTGTGGCTCCTCAGGGCATCCACGTCGGCCAGCAGTCCCGGGTCCAGGGCGGGCATGGTGTTGAGCCGCAGCAGCCGTAGCCGGACGTTGCACAGGTGGATCTCCGGCAAGGTCCAGTCGCGCATGCCGGTGGTGCCCAGGGCGCAGCCGTCACAGACGCCGTGGTTCAGGATCCGCCAGGCGTAGGGCAGCTGGTCCCGGTTGTCGGCGAAGGCGCGCCACAACTCGGCGTAGTTGTTGGGCCGCTGCTGCCCAACGCCAAAGGGAACACGCCCCACCCAGGTCGAGGGTGTCCAGCGTCCGAAGCGCCTGGGTGGGCGGGGCACCCCTAGGCCAGCAGCGCGAGGTCCTCGCGCGTATTGAGGTTGGCGGCGAAGCGTCCGCTGGGGTCAGCGTCGCCCCAGGCCTCCCTGTCCAACAGGGCGATCCTGAGGTCGGCGATGGCGTGATGCATCGCCAGCCGCCCGTCGGCGAGCGCTGCTCGCAGGGGGCCGGCGGCGCGCTGGGAGTAGACGGCGTGGAGCGGCTCTGGCCCCGATGAGGTGACCGGCAGGGCGGCATCCCAGGCGCCATCGGCACAGACGCGCGCCAGCAGCCTGATGACTGCGGGGCTGGCGTAAGGCATGTCCACCGCCACCACAGCGACGTTCGGGTGGGGCGACACCAGCAGCCCGGCGACCAGGCCGCCCAGGGGTCCCCGGGCCGGCTCGACGTCGGCGACCTCGGCGTAGCCCGTGGCCGCGAACCGTCCGGGAACCCCTGGGGCCAGGAGCACCGGGTCGGCAACGTCGGCGAGGCGGCTCGCCACCCTGAGCACCAGTGGGCCGCCATCAACCTGGAGCAGGGCCTTGTCGATACCCATGCGGCGGCTGTGGCCGCCACAGAGGACCAGTCCGGCCAGCTGCGGGGATGGCTGCGAACCCTCCTGGGCGGAGGCCGCGTTGCGGCTTACCATGGCCTAATGATGAGCCAGCGGCCGTCGAGCAAGCAGCGCATCCCTGTGAGCGTGATCGCCGATGGCCAATCGGCCCCACCCCGCAGCGACAGCGTCGCCACCGAGGAGCCGATGGAGACCCGGATCCTGCTTGGGGGCAAGCGTCACACGGTGGCCGTGACCATGCGCACCCCCGGCGCTGACTTCGACCTCGCCGTCGGCTTCCTCTACGGTGAGGGCGTCATCGGTTCGCGCGACCAGGTCCGGCGCATCAGCTACTGCGTCGACGAGGACGTCGACGCCGACCAGCGCTACAACATCATCAACGTGGAGCTGGCCGGGGATGCGGAGCCCGACCTACACGTGCTGGAGCGCCATTTCTACACCAGCAGCGCATGCGGTGTCTGCGGCAAGGCCAGCCTCGAGGCCATCCAGGTGCGGGGCTGCCCGGCTCCCTCAGCGGGCCCGGTCGTCGACCCGGAGATGCTCTACGGTCTGCCCGACAAGCTCCGCCAAAAGCAGGGGCTGTTCGAGGCCACCGGGGGCCTCCATGCCGCCGCCCTCTTCAGCGCCTCCGGCGAGCTGGTAGCCGTCAGCGAGGACGTCGGCCGCCACAACGCCGTCGACAAGCTGGTGGGCCGTGCCCTGATGGAGGGGCGGCTGCCCCTCGCCGACCACATCGTGCTGGTCAGCGGGCGCTCCAGCTTCGAGATCCTGCAGAAGTGCGTGGCCGCAGGCGTGCCCATGGTGTGCTCGGTGTCGGCTCCGAGCAGCCTGGCGGTGGACGTGGCCCGCGAGTTCGGCGTGACCCTGGTCGGCTTCCTACGCGGGCGGCGGTTGAACGTCTACGCCGGCGAGGAGCGTGTGGTCGGCGCGCCGGTGTCCTCGCCGGCCTCGTGACCGCCGGCGGCCCGGGCACCGAGACCGCCGCCCTCCCCCAGCTGCCCATGGATGGGCTGCAGGAGCGTCTCCTGCCAGTGGCCGACGCCTTCATGGTCCTGATGTGGTCGAGGCCGACATCGGGCACCCTGCGCGACACGCGGGTCACGCTGGCGACGATCCTGCTGGGCGCCGCTGTGGTGCTGGCGGTGGGGCTCCCCGCGGTGGCTCTGATCGTCTACAGCCTGTTGCGGCTGGAGCTTCTCCTCCTGATCCCGGCCGTACTCTGCCTGCTGCTGGGCCT
>DASZHA010000097.1:0-28886 GCA_035938265.1 Candidatus Dormiibacterota bacterium | reverse complement strand
TACTACCCGGGCAAGCGCAGCAAGGACTGGCTCAAGATCAAGGCCAACCGCGAGCAGGCCTGCGTCATCGTCGGCTTCACGCCGCCCCAGGGGGGCCGCCAGCACTTCGGCTCGCTGGCGCTGGGGGTGTACGACGGCGGTGAGCTGGTCTACTGCGGCCAGGTCGGCAGCGGCTTCAACGAGATGTTGCTAAGGGACATCGACGCGGCCCTGCGACGGCTGGTGGTCAAGAAGCCGTCGGTGAAGGGAGCCGAGTTGGCGCCCAAGGAGGTCGCCTGGGTGAAGCCGGAGCTGGTTTGCGAGGTCAAGTTCAACGAGTGGACCAGGGACAAGTTGCTGCGGCAGGCGACCTTCCTGCGCCTTCGCCCTGACATGGTCCCCGCCGACTCCATCCGGGAGCCTGCCGCCCGCTGACCCCTTCGCCGATCCCGGGCAGGCGGAGCACATAAACTGACCACGATGCCGGGGATTTTCTCGCGCCTGACGGGCGGCAAGAAGCTCACGCTCGCGGAGCGCCACCAGATGCTGGTGGACGCGATGGAGATGCACCGCGTCGGGCGCACCCCGCCCGAGGTGGAGGAGGAGCTCCAGCGCCGGGGCGCGCAAATCGATGAGGCCCGCCGCATCACCGGGGAGGCGCTGCAGCGGGTCGAGGCGGAGCTGGTGCGGACCGTGCCCATGCCGGCGTCGGCCCAGTGGCCGGTGAACTACTACTTCATCCTGGGGGTGACCCCGCGGGCCACCACCGAGCAGATCCATCGTGCCTACCGCCGCAAGGCCAAGGAGGTGCACCCCGACCAGCACCACGCGGACTTCACCCGGGAGTCGTGGTCACGGCTCATGGCGCTCATCAGCGATGCCCAGCAGGTGCTCAGCGACCCCGATACGAGGCGGGTGTATGACGTCATCTGGCGCGAGCGCAGCCGTAGGGTGGCCGTCGAGAACCGCAAGCAAGGCGAGCTGCGTGGGGACTGGGAGACGCGCTACCGGTGGGAGGTGGCGGAGATGGCCGAGCTCGAGGACAGCCTCGAGGTGCTCATGGAGGAGATCCGGGTGCTGCAGCCGGGCGCCGACACCTCGGCACTGGGGAGCTCGCTGGACCGGGCGCTGGAGGACTACGAGAGTGAGCTGCTTGAGATTCGCACCCAGACGCACGCCCTCCCCGAAGCCTTTCGCCAGTTCGGCGAACAGGTGCGCCAGGAGATGCAGCGCAAGGAACGGCTGGTAACCCAGCTGCGCAAGCTGAGCCAGGTCATCAGCGGCGGCCCCGGTGCGGCGCCCGCCGACGCCGTGGCCGACGGCGAGCGGGTGCTGCTGGAGGTGCGACAGGCCCAGCACGACTTCGACATCGCCGCCGGCAAGAGCCTGATCTAGGCGGGCGCCGAACCGGGCGAGCGACGCTCGGCGCCTCAGGTACAATCTGTCGGCCCTGACGCCGCTGTCATGTGGGGCTGTCGGCCGCCACTCTTGAGTGAGGTTTGTACGTGAACGTTTTCGTGACCGTGAAGCAGACCCCAGATCCCAACTCCACACCCAAGCTCGGAGACGACTTCCGGCTGGTGCGTGATGGCGTCGAGCTGGTTATGGACCAGGGCGATGAGTACGGCGTTGAGGAAGGGCTGCAGCTGGCGGAGAAGACGGGCGGTTCGGTGACGGTGGTTTCGATGGGGCCGGAGAAGGCCAATGACGCCATCCGCAAGGCCCTCTCGATGGGTGCCGAGGGCGGCATCCTGATCACCGATCCCGGGCTTGCGGGGTCTGATGCGCTAGGCACCGCCCGGGCCATCGCCGCAGCGGTCAAGGACAAGGGCTTCGACATCCTGATCTGCGGCACGGAGTCCTTCGACGGCTCCACCGGGATGGTGCCGCCGCAGATCGCCGAGATCCTCGGCATTCCCCACCTCTCCTTCGCCAAGAAGCTGGAGGTCGAGGGCAACAAGGTCACGGTCCAGCGCCAGACCGCCGACGGCTACGTGATGCTCGAGGCCGAGACCCCGGTGGTGGTGACCGTCACAGGTGGGCTCAACGAGCCGCGTTATCCCACCCTCAAGGGGATCATGGGCGCCAAGAGCAAGCCGGTCGAGAACGTGGACGCCGCCGCCCTCGGCCTCGATGCCGGGCACGTTGGCGAGGGCGGCGCGCTGGTCAAGGTTGCCGGCGTCGACCCCGCCCCCGAGCGCGCCGCCGGCGAGGTCATCACCGACGAGGGCCAATCGGGCGAGCGGGTGGCCGCCATGCTGGCCGAGCTGAAGGTCATCTGATGGCGGAGATCTGGGTCCACGTAGAGGGCTACGAGGGCGATGTCGCCCCCATCACGCTGGAGATCCTGAGCAAGGCGCGCACCCTGGGCGCCGACGTCGTGGCCGTCGCCATGGGCTCGGTCACGGCCCATAATGCCAGGTTGGGCGAGTACGGCGCCACCAAGGTGCTGAGCGACGCCCGCAGCGAGCACGATGAGTATTTCGTCCTGCCCGCGGTGGAGGTGTTCGCGGCGCTGGCCCGGGAACGCAAGCCCGCCGCCATCCTCTTTGGCGGCAGCTACGACGGCCGCGACATCGCCACGCGGGTGGCCGCTCGCCTGGGCGTCGGCATGGCCGCCTTCGCCACCGAGGTCAGCCTGGAGGGCGAGGACGTCAAGGTTGACGTTCCCATCTTCGGCGCCACCCTGATCTCGCACAAGGTGTTCGCCGGCGATCGGCCTCGCATCGTCACGGTGCGGCCCAAGGCCTTCGCCGCCGAGGCCTCCGGGGGCGGCGCCCCGGCGGTCGAGGAGGTCAGCCCCGAGCTGGGCGACGCCACCCGTCGGGTGAAGGTGCTGGAGACCAAGGTCGAGGCGTCCGAGGGCCCCAAGCTGGAGGAGGCCGCGGTGGTCGTCACCGGCGGCCGCGGTATGGGTGGGCCCGAGAACTTCCCCATCCTGCAGGACCTGGCGGGGCTGCTCGGCGGCGCCGTCGGCGCCACCCGCGCGGTGGTCGACGCCGGCTGGGTGCCATACGCCATGCAGGTCGGCCAAACCGGCAAGACGGTCAAGCCCAACGTGTACATCGCCGCCGGGGTCAGCGGCGCGATGCAGCACACGGTGGGCATGAAGGGGAGCAAGAACATCATCTCCATCAACAAGGACGAGGAGGCTCCCATCTTCAAGCTCAGCGACCTGGGCATCGTCGGCGACGTGCACAAGGTATTGCCCCAGATCATCGACGCAGTGAAGGCCAAGAAGGGCGGCTGACCAGGGTTTCAACATGCTGAACGCGGAGGAGTTCGAACTACTCCTTCGCGGCCAGGAGCATGCCGAGGTCCAGGAGCTCGAGGACAGTGCCTGGCTGATTTCCATACCCGGCCACGTGCGTCAGAAGGTGAATGTCGCCGCCGTGCTGCGGCCGGACCGGGTGTCCTTCTACTTCTTCATGGTTCGGGCCCCGCGCGACAACCGCGAGGCCTTCTACCGGCTCCTTCTCCGCAAGAACCTGCGCACCTTCGCCATGAAGTACTGCCTCGACACCGACGGCGACGTCTGGCTGATGGCCGAGATGCCGCGCCGCGGATTTGACGCAGAGGAGCTCGACCGCATCCTGGGAGTTTTCTACCAGGAGAGCGAATCGGCCTTCGAGGCGCTGGTCCACCTGGGCTACCCCGGCGTCTTTCCGCCGCTCTCCAGCCAGCCCCGAGGGCCGCAGGCATATCCGTCTGAGAGGGAAGGTCCTGGGCAGAACCGGGGTTCCTAGTGTTTGATGGAACCGATCAGGGGTATACAGAAGACACAAATATCTGTTCCCAGGAGTACTACTTTGTCATTTCTCCCGCCAGGCGCAAAGCCTGAAACGAATCCCGAGCCCAAGCGGCCCCGCCGCACGGCATCGGCATCTGCCTCGGAGGAGGGCGACCAGAAGTCGCGTCGCTCCGGGCGTAAGTCACTGCCCCTGATCCCGCTGCGCGAGGCGGTGCTTTTCCCGCAGGCCCTGGCGCCGCTGAGCGTCGGCCGCGAGAACTCGCTCAACGCCCTGGAGGAGGCGACCCGTCGGGGCCGCCAGATCCTGGTCGCGGCTCAGCGTAACCCCGTCGAGGACGACGTCGGTCAGTCCGACATCTACGCCTGGGGCACCCTCGGCGAGATCGAGGGCGTCCGCCGCGTGATGGGCTCCGCCCAGCTGGTGGTGCGCGGCCTGCAGCGCGTCCGCCTGGACCGCTTCGTCCGCAACGAGCCCTACCTCGAGGTCGAGTACACCGAGATCGAGGACGAGGTCGAGCCGGGACTGGACCTCGACGCCCTGACCAAGTCCCTGCGCGAGACCATCGAGGCCTACGTGCTGGCCGGCGCGGCCGTCCCCCAGGAGGCCGCCCAGGCGGTCCTTCGTACCGAGGATCCCGCGGTCCTGGCCGACCTGGCGTCCGGCTCACCGGACCTCACGGTCCAGCAGAAGCAGCACCTCCTCGAGACCCCCAAGGTCGCCGAGCGGCTGCGCTACCTGATGGTCGAGCTCTCACGCCAGAAGGAGGTCCTCGAGCTCAAGTCCAAGATCCAGTCCGAGGTCGAAGGCACGTTCGGCCAGGCCCAGAAGGAGCAGATCCTGCGCGAGCAGATGAAGGCCATCCGCAAGGAGCTGGGCGAGCCCGAGGAGGGCGGCGAGCTGGAGGAGCTCCGCGAGAAGCTGGAGACCTCGGGCATGCCCGAGAAGGTGCTCGACAAGGCCAAGCGGGAGATGACCCGCCTGGAGGCCATGCCCACCATCTCCCCCGAGCACGGCATGCTCCGGTCATACCTTGACTGGCTGGTCTCGGTGCCCTGGAAGGACGCCGAGCCCGACGCCGCCAAGGGCTGGAACACCAAGAAGGCCCAGCAGATCCTCGACGAGGACCACTACGGGCTGGAGAAGGTCAAGGAGCGGATCGTGGAGTACATGGCGGTGCGCGAGCGCGTCGCCAAGGTCACCAGCGACGGCGGCGATAAGAGACGTCCAACTCGATCGCCCATCCTCTGCCTGGTCGGCCCGCCCGGCGTTGGCAAGACGTCGCTGGGCAAGTCGGTGGCGCGCGCCCTCGGGCGCGAGGTCGTCCGCATCTCGCTGGGCGGCATCCGCGACGAGGCCGAGATCCGCGGCCACCGGCGCACCTACATCGGGGCGCTCCCTGGCCGGATCATCCAGGGCATGCGGCAGGCGGGGACCAAGAACCCGGTCTTCATGCTCGACGAGATCGACAAGGTGGGGGCTGACTTCCGGGGCGACCCGGCGTCGGCGCTGCTCGAGGTCCTTGACCCGGAGCAGAACCGAGAGTTCTCAGACCACTACCTGGAGGTCCCGTACGACCTCTCCCAGGTGCTGTTCATCACCACCGCCAACATCGCCGACACCATCCACCCTGCGCTGCTCGACCGCATGGAGCTGATCCGCATCCCCGGATACACCGAGGAGGAGAAGCTGCACATCGCCAAGCGGTTCCTGGTGCCGCGGCAGATGGAGGAGCACGCGATCACCGAGAAGAACCTCGAGATCCCCGATACCACCCTCCGCCGCCTGATCCGGGAGTACACGCACGAGGCGGGCGTCCGCAACCTGGAGCGCGAGATCGCCAACATCGCGCGCAAGGTGCCGCGCCGGCTGAGCGAGGGCAACAAGCGGAAGTTTGTGCCTAAGCCGGCCGACCTCGAGACGATCCTCGGCCCGCCGCGATTCGACTTCGGCCTGGCCGAGACCGAGGACCAGGTGGGTGCCGTCACCGGGGTCGCCGTCAGCGAGTATGGCGGCGACGTAATGACGGTCGAGGCCATCGTGGTCCCCGGCAAGGGTGAGTTCACCCTCACCGGTCAGCTGGGCAAGGTAATGGAGGAGTCGGCCCGCGCCGCGTTCTCCTACGCCAAGGTCCACGCCGGCCGCTTCGAGGTCGATCGCTCCCGGCTGGAGGAGAACTCGATTCACATCCACGTGCCTGCCGGCGCCATCCCAAAGGACGGCCCCTCGGCAGGGGTGACGATGACCACTGCCATCGTCTCGGCCCTCACCGGCCGTGCCGTCCGCAAGGACGTGGCGATGACAGGGGAGATCACCCTGCGTGGCCGGGTCCTGCCGATCGGTGGGGTGAAGGAGAAGCTGCTGGCCGCGCACCGCGCCGGCATCAAGACCTTCATCATGCCTCGCAAGAATCGCAAGGACCTCGCCGAGGTCCCCGAGGAGATCCTCAGCGAGATCAAGGTGGTCATGGTCGACCACGTCGAAGAGGTGTTCAAGGTGGCCCTGACCAGGCCCTTCGGCGCGGCCGCCGGGGTGGCACCGATCAGCGCCTAGTCCGCCGAAAAGCAAAAGGGCGGTCGCCATCCGGCGACCGCCCTTTCATTTGCCGTCGATCAGGTTTCTTCCCCGTTGTCGACCCGCGCCCGGCTGAGGCGTCCCACGGTCACCAGCATTACCGCCACCAGCGTGGCCAGCAGAATCGCCAGCATGGTGAATTCCAGCCGCCAACCCACCGCCTCGCCGACTCCGGCCTGGGGCAGGGTCGGGGTCGGCGGGATGTATTCGTAGGCACCGACATCGCTGACCGGGCCCTGCGGCCTGGTGACATGACGTTCGTCGGTCGGCGGGTTGTTGGCAGTCGTCGGATCAGCGGTATCGATGGCGATGCTCCCCTTTGGCAGAGCCTCCGTCAGCACCTGGCTGGTGAAGCCCGGCGCGCCCATGGCGGGGCCACCGTTGTCCTGCAGCGGTCCCAGGTTGGGGTTGAAGGTGGAGCCCTGGCGATCGCCCGTCCCGGTGAAGCCGCAGGTGGTGTCGTTGGCCAGGTTGTAGCCGGTGCTGGTTATCGCCGCGCCGGACTGTCCGCTGATGAAGCAGTTGCTGTCGACGCCACCACCGAGATTGTTGTGGACGATGGTGTTGTGCAGCGTCGCGTTCTCATTGCTGTTTAGCAGCGCCAGGCCCGCGCCGCTCTTGGGCGAGGTGTTGGCGTTGATCGTGTTGTTGTTGAGGACGATCGAGCTTGAGAACCCAAGCGCGATGCCCCCACCATGACCCACGGTGGCGATGCCAACGTTGGCGTTACTCACGGAGTTTCCCGTGATCGTTGCATTGGTGATGATGGCGCGGCTGTTGAGGACGTAGACCCCGCCGCCGCTGTTGAGGGCGGTGTTGTTGGCGATCGTGAGGTTGGTGTAGGTGACCTTGCCCGCCGCCAGGCCTGAGTTCTCGTAGATCCCGCCTCCGCTCATGCCCGGGGCGTGGTTGCTGAGGATCGTCAGGTCGGTGAAAGTCGTGGCCGCGTTGCCACTGCCGGTTGCATCGTTGTAGATTGCACCGCCGCCGTTGTCGGCCTGCGAGCCGGCGATGGCGCTGTTGTCATGGAAATAGAGGCTGGAATAGCTCTGTAGGGTCGTGATGTCCCCGCCAACGAAGAGACCGCCGCCGTTGGTGTTGGCGGTGTTGGTTGAGAACGTGGCGTTGCTAACGGTGGTGGTGCCGGCGTTGGTGGCCAGACCGCCGCCGCTACCGAACGGGGCGTGGTTGTTGTCGAACACGACGTTGTGAACCGTCAGGTTGGATGCGTCGTTGAGGATGCCGCCACCGTCGTTGGAGTCGCCGTTGTCGTTCTCAGCACTGCCATGGGTGATCGTCATATCTGAGATCGTGGCGGTGGTAGGAGCACCGGTCACCGTCTCGATCTCGAATATCCGCTCGGCCCAACCGGTGTTGCCGGTGA
This sequence comes from Candidatus Dormiibacterota bacterium, assembly GCA_035938265.1. GTDB lineage: Bacteria > Chloroflexota > Dormibacteria > DASZGP01 > DASZGP01 > DASZHA01. The sequence goes on along the minus strand of DASZHA010000097.1, from coordinate 21,200 downwards.
CGATCGTTTGGCCGGCACCCGCGCCCTTGATCGTCATCGAGCTCAGGACCTCGAGGTCGCCCCCGGTGCCGTTATCGACGTTGTTGGGGTCCGGTTGCGCCAGTGTGTAAGTCGCCGCTGCCAGCTGGATCGTGTCGCCGGTCTCCGAGTTGGCTCGAAGCACTGCGGCGCGCAGGGTACAGCTGCCGGCGAGATGAGAGTTGCCGCAGTCGCCAGCGGAAACTGGGTCCCCTGTATTGTCGACCACAATCGTCGCCGCGGCCAGGGCGACGTGAGTGGTCGCCAGGGGTGCTGTAAGCGCTGCCAATGGCAGCACGGCAAGGGCAACTCGCGAGAGACGGTGCTTCAAGTGGGCTACTCCTCCGATCCGTGGCCGCGACGTCCCTTCATGACGCGCGAAGGTGATCCCGTGGTTGGCTGAATAGTGCCGCAGAGCTAGGCCGCTGTCAACTTCCTTGATCTCGTCGACGCGTCCGCGGCGCCGGCTTGGGTCGGGGCTTCGCGGGAGGCTGGACTGTCTTCTTCGGGCGCGATCGCCGCGGCATGGCGGGCGGCGGGTTTGGCGCCGACGCCAGGGGTTCCGGGGCCGGCGGAACCGGCTCCAGGGGCGGCGGCGCGGGCGGGATGGGGCTGGGCGGCGGCCCCGGTGGCGGACCTAGCGGCGGGCCCGAGGGCAGGGCGGCGACCGGCGTTGGCTGCGACGAGACCGTGTACGTCGTGGCCCGCAGCCGGCGTTGGGCGATCCGCACCGCCCGCGCGATTACCAGGGCCAGCCAGCCGACGCCCAGGATGGAGATCAGCAGGCCGAGGCCGAGGTAGATGAAGCCCTGGCCTGCGATCTGGCCGAACTCTGCTGGGTAGGTGACCTGGCCGCCGACGATAGCCACCCAGATCGACGCCACGATGAAGTAGAAGAGCCAGTAGACGAACAGGATCAGGAAGTAGGCGATGCCAACGAAGAGGCCAACCACGCCAGCGATCACGGCCACGAGTCCTGGGATGGCGAGGAAGCCGGCGTCGATCACCGCTCGCATGCGGGAGCCCGGCTTGCGCCGCCCCCGGTAGACCAGGATTCCCACGACCAGGGCCGCTATCAGGGCGATGAACAGGCCAACTGACGAGAAGACGACCTGGAGGACCTGGCCGGCATTGCCGGAAACCGCGCCTACCACGCTGGCAGCGTACATCGGGTATGGGTCGCTGGCGCCGTAGACTCAAATCATGGAAGTTGTCAAGATCACGCCCCGAGGCTACTGCCACGGGGTCGTCGACGCCATCAAAATCGCCCGGCAGGTGGGCGCGGAAGCCGGCGCTGAGCCCGTTCCCCAGCCCGTCCACATGCTGGGGTACCTGGTGCACAACGAGCACGTGACCGACGAGCTCAAGGACCACGGCGTGGAGCTGGTCGACGAGGACGACCGTTTCGCCGGGCTGCAGCGGATCGACGACGGTACCGTGATCTTCACCGCCCACGGGGTATCGCCCCAGGTCAAGGAGCGGGCTGCCGAGATGGGGCTGCGGTCCATCGACGCCACCTGCTCCGACGTCGTCCGCACCCATGACCTGGTCAAGGACCTCGCTGGGCGTGGCTTCCACGTCCTGTATATCGGGCAGCGCAAGCACCCCGAGCCCGAGGGGGTCCTGGGCGAGGCGCCGGGCCAGGTCCACCTCGTCGAGCCGCTCGACTTCGAGGCCCTGGACGACATCGACTTCCCTACCGACAAGCTGGCGGTCACCTGTCAGACCACCCTGAGCCAGTGGGACACGATCTCCACCATCGAGGAGATCCAGCGCCGCTGGCCGGATGTCGAGGTCTACAACGAGATCTGCAAGGCCACCCAGGAGCGGCAGGAGGCCGCCGTCAAGGCGGCGGCCGAGGTCGACATGGTGATCGTGGTCGGCTCCAGCCGCAGCTCCAACTCCAAGCGGCTGGTGCAGGTGGTGGAGGAGCTGGGCCACAAGCCTGCGCACCTGGTGGACAGCCCCGCCGACATCAACCCGGCTTGGTTCGAGGGCATCGAGCGGGTGGGTGTGACCTCAGGCGCCTCCACCCCCACCTGGATGACCCGCAAGGTGATCGAGCACCTGGAAAGCCTCGAGGACAACGCCGCGGCGGTCTAAAAGCCCGGCGCGCGCCCGCCGCGGCCGTCAGGGTCGGCGGTAGAGCGCCTCTTCGCCCTCGCCCTCGCGGATGACGGCGCCGTCCTCGACCAGCTTGTCGAGGTGGGCCAGCAGGCTCCGGGCCGCGACCGGGTGCATCGCCTGGGGGGTGTCGTCGTAGGCCACCGGCAGGATGGCGTCGAGCCTCAACGTCGCTCCCGGCGTAACCGCCGCCAGCACCTTGGCCTCGCGCTCCAGCCGGTGGGCGATATAGCCGTCGAGGTAGTTACGGGGGTCATCGATGGCGGCCCCGTGGGCGGGCAGCACCTGCTCTGCGCCGATGTCCCGCACGCGCGCCAGCGAGCGCAGGTAGTCCGCCATGTTGCCGTCGGGTGGGTCGATCACGATGAACCCCTCCCCCGCGACCAGGTCGCCGGCGAAAACGATGCCCGCTTCCTCCCAGTGCAGGCAGACGTGGTCGCTGGTGTGCCCAGGCGTGTGGACCACGCGAAGGCCGCCCGCGCCGGTGTAGATGACCTCCCCATCAGCCAGGCTCCGGTCGATGGCCGGCGCAAGCTCGTGGGGGAAGGCCATCAGGGGCGCGCCCAGCTGCTTGGCCAGTTCGACGGCGCCATCGGTGTGGTCGGGGTGGTGATGGGTGAGGACCACCGCCGAAGGCCGTCCCATCCCGACGGCCAGCTGGGCCACGTGGTGGAGATGGCGGGCGTCGGACGACCCTGGGTCGATGACGACGACCTCCTCACCGCTTCCCACCACGTATGTGTTGGTGCCCTTGCCGGTGAAGATCGAGGGGTTGGGGGCCAGCGCGCTGGCCATGTCCGGGTTACTCGTAGCCCGGCTCTCCCGGCAGCAGGACCGTGATCCCGCCGAGGCCGTCGGCGTCGGGCAGGTTGACGATCTTGGGCACGATCGGGGCCACGTCACTGTCCTGGGGCAGCCCCTCGAGCGCCTGGCTGACGCTGGTGTAGCCGGTGAGCTTGGTCAGGACCGCACGGGTCGGGGGCAGGGTGTAGGCGTCGTTGGTGTCGGCCCGGCCCAGGGCCGCGGCGGGTGTGATCCATTCCAGCGACTGGATCTCGCCCTCGGCCGCGACCGGTTCCTGCCCCTCGGGCATCAGCGCGGCGAAGAAGCGGGTGTCGTAGCGCCGCGGCATGCCCTCGGGCGTCACCCAGCGGGCGAAGTAGGCCATCGCCGGGCGAAGCCGGAGGCCGGTGGAGCGGACGATGTCGAGGAAGGGCTCGTCGCCGCCATGGACCCGCTGGCGGGCGGCGGCCGCCCACTCGGCGCCAGGGTACTGCGCCGCGTCGAGCCCGAGCAGGATGGCGGCCTCCTCGAACGCCTCCCGGATGGCGCCCACGACCAGGGCTCTGGGTGAGGGCTGGCCGGCCTCGGCGGCGAGCCCGGTGAGGCTGCCGTCGTCGACGGCGACGATCTCCGCCCATCCATCGTCGCCGTCGTCGGCGTCGACGCGGCCACCGGGGAAGACCTGGGCCCGAGGAGCGAACTCAGCCTCGACAGGGCGGAGCAACATCAGCGTCTCGAGACCTGCGGCGCCGTCACGAACGATGGCCACGGTGGCCGCCGGCCGGATCGGGACGGGGACCGGGTTTTCGGTCAGATCCGGCTCGGGGACTGGCCGAAGCGCGGTTCGCGCTTCTCCAGGAACGCGTTGACGCCCTCGACGAAGTCGTCGGTGACGATGCACTGGCTCTGCAACTCGGCTTCCAGGGCGAGAATCTCGGGCAGGGAGCTGTTCTCTGACCGGAGCATTGCCTGCTTGGTCAGGCCGATGGCCAGCGCGGGGCCGGCGGCAAGCCGGACGGCGAGATCCTGGGCCGCGCCCGCGAGGTCGTCCGCGGGTACCACCGAGTTGACCAGGCCGATGCTGAGCGCCTCCTCGGCGCCAACCCGGCGGGCGGTCCACGCCAGCTCAAGGGCCCGGGGCAGGCCGACGAGTCGGGGGAGGAGGTAGTTGCTGCCGGCATCGGGGACCAGGCCAACGCGCGAGAAGGCCTGCATGAACGACGCCTTGTCAGAGGCGACCCGAATGTCGGTGGCAAGCGCCAGGCTCATGCCGGCGCCGGCGGCGACGCCATTGATGGCGCCGACGATCGGCTTGGGCAGCTGGCGCATCGCCATGATCATGGGCGCGTAGCTGTTGGTCAGAACATCCTTGACCACCGCGGCGGGATCGCCGGCCTGCATGTTGCGCAGGTCCTGGCCCGAGGAGAAGGCCCGTCCCGCGCCGGTGAGGATCACAGCCCGGACGCTGTCGTCACCGGCGATGGTGCCAAGCGCCTCCTTCAGCTCCCGGTTGAGGTCTGTGGTCAGCGCGTTGAAGGCGTCGGGCCGGTTGAGGGTGACGGTCGCCACGCCCTCTCCCTGGTCGTAAAGCAGGTTCTGATATGCGCTCATGCCGGAGGCGTCCAGTATCGCACCCCTAGTGACGGCGACGCCGATGGCGGCGCCCGCGCGGCCTGCGCCGGGGATTCCCCGCTGCCGGCGTGGCCGGCGCCGGCGGGGCCTTGGCGGCAGGCGGCTCCTGCTCGTCGCCGGCCGGGAGAGGGGTGTCGTCGTCGAGAGTGTCCTCCACCATGGGTTCGGCGCTCTCGATCGCGGCGGCATCCATCGTCGATTCGTCGCTCGGCCCGGGAGGCGCGGGGTCCGGCGCGGGCAGGATTGAGTTCGGGGCAGACGGCTCTGGCTCTGGCTCTGTGATGGTCTCGACAGTGACCTCGGACACCGGCGCCCCCGGCCGGCGCGAGCCCATTGGAGGCCGCCGGGCACCTTCTGCGCGAGCCTCGAGCTCCAGGTGGGCGTCGGTCGCGGGCTGGTCGGGCTCCTCGACCAGGCGGCGCTCGAACTCCGCCAGGAAGACGTCGAGCGGCTTCTTCGGCGGCGGGGGAGTGCGCGCCGGCAGGCGTCGCTCCGGCTCTTCGTCCTCGTCCTGGACGAATGGCTGCTGGGGATCGACGTCCATTTCGCCATCCTACGACCGAGGGATTAGAGCCCGCGAGCGCCGGTATCCTTAGAGCGACCATGGCCGCTTCGCCGCCCTCCCGCCGCGAGTTCGTCCGGTTCGCCTTCTACAAGGCCGAACCTGGCTGGCGCCAGCTGGAGCCGGGCGCCCGCAAGGACGCCGTGGCGGAGGTCGAGGGCGTAGTCGCCCGCTATGCCGAAGGAATGATGATCCGGCCGTATTCAACGGTTGGCGTGCGTGCGGACACGGACTACTGCTTCTGGACCGCCTCCCACGAGCTCGACTCGATCCAGGACTTCGCCCGCGACTTCGGCAACACGCGGCTAGGCCGCGCCAGCGCCAACGCCCACTCCTTTCTATCCATGACCAAGCGCTCCATCTACCTGGACCAACACACCCACCCCGGCCAGGAGCGGCTCCACATCAAGCCCAGCAAGAGCAAGTACGTCTTCGTCTATCCGTTCGTCAAGACGCGGCAGTGGTACCTGCTGCCCAAGGAGGAGCGGCAACGGGTGATGGACGAGCACATCGGCATCGGCCACAAATACCCCAGCGTCAAGATCAACACCACCTACTCCTTCGGCCTCGACGATCAGGATTTCGTGGTCGCCTTCGAGACCAACGAGCCCGCCGACTTCCTCGACCTGGTGATGGACCTGCGCGAAACCGAGAGCAGCCTGTACACGGTTCGCGACACGCCGATCTTCACCTGCGTGAGCAAGCCCCTGCCCGAAGTCATCGCCGACCTGGGGGGGACGACTCGTAGTCACAGGGGGTTCTGAGCCGGCCAATTCGCCTGCTATAGTGGCGGCCAAAAGCCGAGAAAGGTAGGGATCCCATTACGACTTCCATGAGCTCCAGCAGGGGGACCGCCCGGTGATTGCCGCGAGCGCGGTTCGCCCCATCCTGGTTGGTGCCCAGATTGTGGCCACCTTTGCCGCCGCCAACGCGGCCGGCGTGGTCGCCGCTGTCAACTACCAGAACCAGCAGGTGCAGCTGGCCAAGGCCTCGATCGACAGCGCCGCGACCGGCTTTGACGCCCAGGTCAAGAAGAGCCTTGGCGACGGCACGCCCCAGGCGGTGGTCGACCCCCTGGTGCAGCAGGAGACCGCTCTCAAGTCGCAGGCCCTGCCGCCGGCGGCCTTCATCATCGACCGCCAGCTGCTGGCCGCGATCCAGAAGCGGGCCGATGACGTCAAGGCCCTGACTGGCCAGGTGAAGACCGCCGAAGACCAGGCCGCGGCCCAGATCCACACCCAGCTGGCACAGGCTCTCCAGGGCCTTGGCAATGACATCAAGCCGGCCGCTGACGCCGGCGTCGACACCACCCAGTTCCAGAAATTCGCCGATGACACCACCCTGGCGACTGACACGGAGAACACGCCCAAGGCGCTGCAGTCTGCTCTTGACGCCGTCAATGCCAAGGACAGCGAGCTGAAGGCGGCCACCGCCGCCAAGATCGCCGCCAACCAGGCCTTGTCCGCCGCCCAGGCTGACGCCCACAGCGCGGTCAGCTCAGCCCAGGCGGCGCTGACCAAGGCCCAGACGATCCCGATCCTGAAACTGGGCGACGCGCCGGCCACGATCGCGGCACTCTCCGACCGTCTCAGCCATGCGGGCGCGCTGGCCGACTTCCAGGACATCGCTGCCAAGGCGTGGGCGCAGTCGTCAGCGCTTAACACCCTGCTGTCCACGCGCCAGTCGGCCTACGACCTGGCGGCGACCACGCGAACTGAGATCGGCCTTGCCCGGGCCGCCGGCAAGGACGTCGCCCAGGACCAGGCCAACCTTGATGCGGCGGTCAAGCAGCTCGATGCGGCCACCGACCTGCCCACCCTGCAGGCCGCCAAGGCCGCCATCCAGGCGGTCAAGAGCTCAGTGGACGCGAAGTATTGGCAGGCGATCTACGGCGCGGGCAAGGTGATCGTGGTCTCGCTCGCCAAACAGGAGCTGGTGGCGCTGCAGGACGGAGCCGTCATGCTCGATACCCCGGTCACCACGGGTCGGCCGAGCATGGCAACAGTCACCGGCGTCTACCACGTGTTCGCCAAGTTCTCGCCTTACTGCATGTCCTCCTGGCGGGGCAACCCATACCCATGGAATGGCTGCATCAGCATGCAGTACGCGATGGAGTGGGAGTCGAGTGGGTACTTCCTGCACGATGCTCCGTGGCGCAGCCGGTATGGCCCCGGGACCAACACCGAGGCCAACGGCACCCACGGCTGCATCAACATTCCCAGGAACCAGAGCCAGATGGACTTCCTCTACGGCTGGACCCCGATCGGGACTACGGTCGTGGTCTTACAGGGAGACTTCGGCAGCAGCCCGTAGGCCGGCGTCAGTGCTGGCTGAAGCTGACTATCGCGGCCGGGTTTACCAGCGCGAACTCGCGCTGCAGCGTGCGCGGTGGCGTCCCCGGAGGCATCCCGCTCAGCGAGGCGACCATGATCGCCGAGACCCGGGTGATGGGCAGGAAGTCCCGAGGGTAGCGCTCGAAATGGAGGCGCAGGTCTTCGTTGGGCTCGAGGTGGACGTCGGCCGCCATCGAGAAGGCGGTGGTGTTGAGGACGATCTGGTGGCGGATCTTCTCTTTCCACATCATCGGGTTGTGCTGGGGCGGTCCGCCCTCCGGCAGGATCATCACAATCGAGGCGCGGGCGACGCTGCTGTTCGCCTCCTCTGAGCTGACCACGGGATAGGACGAGAGCATGGGCTCGGTCAGGGTATTGCGGAGGCTGACCCAGTCCTGGAGCCGATTGGCCTCATCACTCAGCCGCAGCGGAGGCTCGATCTCCATCTCGCCGGTGATCCGGAGCTCCTCTGAATACAGCTCGACCCTCTGCCACTCTGTGGTTCGCGACTGGCTCATAGGGGCGCAGCCTAACCAAGGATCACGGCAAAGTCCATGCCTTGTCGCAACCTAGAATGGGCCTGATGCCGGACCGTGACGCCCCGCCGGTGCCCAGTGGGGGGCTGAGGAATCGCGTTGGGCTGGTCCTGGCCGCCATGCTCCTGGGTTCGTTGGTGCCGGTTGGAGTGTCGGCGTTCCTGGCCAGTCGCGACCCGACGCCGCCATCCTGCCACGTGGGGACGCCAACCAGCCGGGCCACGCCCGGGGTCATCGTCTTCAGCGACCAGCTGGCGCTGTCCCTGGTCGAGGGCGATGCCGCCCATACGCGCAAGGTCATCGATTACGCCCCCGGCAGCGCCGGTGCGGCGGCGGCGCGCAGTCCATTGCCAACCGCGAGCCCGGCGGCGCCTGCCCCTCCGGCCAGCCCAGCCGCACCGCCAGCCAGCCCGGCGGTGTCTCCGCCCGCCCCGGCAGCTCCGCCGCCGAGCCCCTCGCCGAGCCCCGCGGCCACCCCTTCGCCGGCGCCGGCGCCGGCCCCACAGTTCCTGGCGGCGGCACTCGGCAGCGACTCAAAGACCCTTGTCTTCGTGGTCAGCGACCCGCCCGGCGCCCCAGGCATCGTCAGCGTGCGGGTGATCAGCCCCGCCGCACCCGTTGCCCCGGTTGCGGTGGAGGTCTGGAACGGCCCCAAGGCGACGGCGCCCGGTCGCGCCGAGCTCAGGCTCCTTCCCAACGGCGACTTCGTTTTCTTCGTTCCCCAGCGTTTCGACGCTCCCGAGAAGAGCACCCGCCTGGTCGGCGTCGTGGTCCCCGGCGCGTCGCCAAAGGTCCCCCAGCTGGCGCCCGAGGAGCAGTTCATGGCCTCACTCCATGCCATGTGGCCTGAGACCAAGGACTACCTGCTGCCCGACGACAAGCCCCAGCTCCAGGACCGGGTCCTGGGGCCCGGCGACCTGGTCGCGGGCCGGGTCGACCGTCAGTTCAGCTCGCCGCTGGGCGGTCGCACGATCCACCAGGTCGCCACCGGGCACGTCGGCGAATCGAACACCAGTGTGCTCTGCGGGCTGGTCGACGACCTGTCCCCGGCGGCCTTCTCGCCCGACGGAAAGACCCTCGCGGTGATCGATGGCGCCAACTCCGACCTGCTCGACGCGGGCGGCGGCCACGCGGGCGTTTTCCTGGTTCGGGGAAGGGTTCTGGACTGGCGCGGCTAGGCCGACTCCGAATTGACGGCAGAATTCCACAACAGGTACCCTTGCAGGCGTCCCGGCAACGTGCCACTGCAGACTCGGCGGGCTGATTCCGCCGATATGGAGAAAGATTGAGCACGGCATCCACAGATCCCTTCGATTGGCGAGATGAGATCAGGAAAGCCCTCGAGGAGATGCGGCATTTCACCCGCCGGGGCTTCTTCACCTTCGTCGGCATCGTGGTCTTCAGCGTTGCCAACATCGCTGCCCTGGTACTGAGCCTGCGCTTCGTCATCCCCAACGTCACATACGACCAGCCTCAGCTCTTCAAGGCCGGTGTGCCCGACGACTACCCGGTGGGCTCGACCACGATCTTCTCGGACAAGCGCGTCGCCCTCAACCGCGACCCCGACGGCTTCTACGCGATCAGCCTGATCTGCACCCACCTGGGCTGCACGCCCCGCTGGTTCCAGAACGACGCGATGTTCCGCTGCCCATGCCACGGATCCCGCTACCTTCGTAACGGGGTCCGTTTTTATGGGCCCGCCCCCCGGCCAATGGACAACGTGCAGGTGGGGCTCGCCCCCGACGGCAGCCTCTTCGTTGATCGATCCAAGGTCATTGCCCGGACGACCCGGCAGCCAGTTTGAGGAGTTGAGGAACTAGATGGCTCAGGACACGGCACGGAACAGGCTCCAGTCGGGCATGAAAAAGGCTGCCGCGCTGCCTATCGAGATCGGTGTCCAGCTGTGGAAGTCGGTCTTCCGCCACGGCCTCCCCCTCACCGACAAGATCGCCACCCGGACCGCCCTGACCAACTACTGGCTCCATGCGCATCCGCCCCGGATCCGCAAGAGCCACATGAAGTTCAGCTACACCTTCTGCCTCGGTGGCATCAGCTTCTTCCTCTTTGTCCTCCTGACCGTCACCGGGCTCTTCCTGATGTTCTACTACGTGCCCTCGGTGCAGTACGCGTACCAGAACATGAAGGACCTCCAGTACGCGGTTTCCTTCGGCATCGTGATGCGCAACCTCCATCGGTGGGGCGCCCACGCCATGGTCATCACCGTCTGGCTGCACATGTGCCGCGTCTTTTACACCGGCTCCTACAAGCCCCCGCGCGAGTTCAACTGGGGCATCGGCGTCACGCTCCTGCTGATGACCCTGCTGCTCAGCTTCACCGGCTACCTGCTGCCCTGGGACCAGCTGAGCCTGTGGGCGGTCACGGTGGGCACCAACATGGCCAAGTACGCTCCGCTGGCGGGACCCCAGACGCGGTTCTCGATGCTGGGGTCCTACACCGTCGGTAACGCCACCATCCTCCGCTTCTATGTGGCCCATGTCCTGGGCCTGCCTTTAGTCGCTGCGATCGCGATGATGGTCCACTTCTGGAGAGTCCGAAAAGACGGGTTCTCCGGGAACCTGTGAGGCACGCAAATGGCTGACGAGAACGAAAGCACGCCGAACCCCGAAGGGGTAGCACGTCCCGACCCGATCACACCGGGCGCCAGCGGGGCGGCGGGTGGCGCGGCCGCCGCGACGGCTACGCCAACTGCGCCGGCCAAGCCCGCGGCGCCGCCTGCACAGCGGCAGTCGCTGAAGAAGGACGCCGACACCAGCATCCCCAGCTTCCCGGCGCTGGTCTACCGGGAGTTCATCGCCTCGCTGGTGGTGGGCGTCGTCCTCACCGCCATCGCCCTCGTGGTGCAGTCGCCTCTGCAGCAGCTGGCCGATCCTTCCATGACCCCTGACCCCAGCAAGGCTCCGTGGTACTTCCTCGGCCTCCAGGAGCTGCTCTCTCGCGTGCCGCCGATCACCGCCGGCGTGGCCTTTCCCACGTTCGTCATCGCGGGCCTGATCGCGATGCCTTACCTCGATCGCAACCCCTCCCGTCACCCGCGTGACCGCAAAGTGGGGATCATCCTCTTCACCGGGTTCATCGTTTTCTCGGTTGCCTTCGCCCTGATCGGGACGTTTTTCCGCGGCCTGGAATGGAAGTGGTACTGGGACGGCATTCTTGGGCGCTAGAAGGGCGTAGGACAGGGGAGCCGGGCTAGTTGTCCAAGTTCTTCTTCCTCAGCTGCGCTGCCCTGATGGCGGTGCTCGCCGTGACCTTCTACCTTGACTACAACAAGGAGTGGAAGCCGTACGAGCTGGCCTACTACGACCACTTCAAGACCCCCACCCCGGTGGAGGAGGTCAAGCAGCTCAACCCCAAGGGCGCCAACGAGAACGAGCGCTGCATAACCTGCCACGTCCCCGACATCGCGGTCATCGGGGGCAAGGTGGCGGCTCAGCGAATCCCCCTGATCATGCCCCAGAACCAGCGCAACCCCGTCGCCCACCCTGACCGCGTCACCGCGGAGATGGTCAAGACCTACGGGCTGCCATCGCAGTACGCGGACCAGCCCATCGATGTCACCGGCTGCATGGTCTGTCACAACGGCCAGGGACTCGCCACCGACAAGGAGGGCGCCCACCGCAACCTGATCGTCAACTATTTCGACACCGTCGACCGGGGCAGCGTGGTCTTCAAGAACAACTGCGCCCAGTGCCACGGTCAGCAGGGTGAGGGTGGAATCGGGCCACCACTGAACGACCAGCACCGGCTCGGCTTCTTCAACGACGACTACTACTACGACTGCGTTTTCTACGGGGCGCTTTCGGAGCACCACCTCAAGTCGCAGATGCCGTCATGGGGCGCCAAGAACCTCTTCAGCAAGAACGCCGACGAGAACAAGGCCAAGGTCGACCTGATGGTCCACTGGGTCCGCCACTACCAGCAGCCGCTGACCTTCGCACCCACCGGCCAATGAGCGACGGCGTCATCTTCCTGCTTGCGCTGGCGGTGACCGTGGTCATCTCCGCGGTCATCTATTTCGTCCGGCGCGGGATGCAGAGCCAGGCCTGGAAGGACTTTCTTGGGATCGCGATCGCATTCGTGGTGCTGGCGCTGGCAACCCTGACCATGATCATTGGGGAGCACGCCCTTGGTTAATCGGCTGACCGTGCCCACGCTCGCACTTGTCAGCGCAGCCCTGGTCTCTGCCTGCGGCGCCAGCGCCGGCTCTAGCGCCGCCAACCTGGCTGACCCGGTGGCCACCGCAGAGGGCTACATGAAGGCCATCGAGGGTGGCAAGGCCGACGGCGGTCAGGAGTTCCTGGAGAACAACATCAACGACGGCATCCCGCTGACGGGGGCCACAAGCGTGTCCAAGTTCATGGCCGCCAACAAGGGGGCCAAGTGGCAGACCGCCACGGTGAACTACCCGCCCCCCGGCACGACCAACCCCGTGCCCACCAAGAAGGCGTGCACCGTCATTCCGCCGCAGGGTGGGCAGACGTGCATCGTCACCGTGCAGATCGACGTCAATGGCAAGCCCGCCTACTTCCACCTCACGACGGAGACGCGCTACGAGCCAGGTAAGTGGCACATCCTCGACGTAGACCAGGTGGATCAGAAGCCCGACAACCTCTTGCCCTCCGGCAACGAGGCCCACATCTCATAGGAGATAACATGCTCGCCTTCATCCCCGGACCAGAGCTGCTCGACATCACCACCGGCGACATGATCTTCGTCAGCTTCTGGGCGATTACCAGCCTGGTCATCGCCGCCATCTACGTCTACAAGATGCTGCAATGAGCGCGGTCGAGGGCGAGCGCATCGCGGTCCCCAGCCCGCGCCAGAGGAACCCCAGCGTGGCGAGGGTGATCTCGATCATCCCGGGCCTCGGGCAGCTCTACTACGGGGCCCCGGTGCGAGCGGCGCAGTACTTCGCCGGCGTGGTGGTGCCCGCGGTCCTGGCGGCGCTGGTCTACAGCTACAGCTTTGACCTCGGCTTCCTGGGGGTCGGCCCGCTGGCCACCATGCTGCTGTTCCTTGTCTCGGAGCTGGTCGGGCTGACGCTGGTGATCACCTTCATCAGCTTCTGGATCGCGGCCAGCTGGGACGCCCGGCAGGGCACCATCGCCATCAACGAGGGACGTGCCTACGCGCCCAAGTGGTGGTACGTCAAGGTCAAGGAGTTCCTTTTCGACGACCCGGAGGAGGGCGAAGCCCAAGGAGACAGCCGATGAGCGAAACCACAACTCCGACCACGCCCGAGAGCGACACCGGCACCTCCGAGGAGGCTCCCAGCAGCTTCCCGGTTCGCCTGCTGTACGCCGTCTACGGGGCGATGCAGGCCGACCTGGGCTGCATCATCGGCGCCATCGCGTTCTTCGTGCTGATCATCGGCTCGGCCGTCTTTGCCGCCCAGCTGACGCCGTGCACCTCGGCCGGCGGCATCCCCTGCGCGCCGTAGCACGATGAGCGTGCGGGGAAGGCGGGGGCTGTGGCCGAGTCGATATACTCTGCCGCGGTCTTGAAGAGCTTGAAGCGAATCCTGCCGATTCCGTTCGCCACCACCGCCTTCCTGCTGCTGGCCAACGCCTCCGCGATGGCCGACGACAGCAGCAAGAGCCAGGGCATCCTCGACCCCGCGGGGCCGCCGGCGCAGCACATCAGCGACCTCTGGTACGTCATCTCCATCCCCGCCCTGCTGGTCACCCTGCTGGTCGGTGGCGCCATCATCTACGCCTCCTTCCGCTTCAGGCGCAAGAACGAGGACGAGATCCCTCGCCAGGTCGGCGGCAACAACGCCCTCGAGTTCACCTGGTCGCTGGTGCCGGCATTGATCCTGCTCACGATCTTCGTCCTGACCCTGTTCCAGTTCCCCTTCGTCCGGAACGCCCCGGCCAGCGCCCAGGGCGCCATGACGGTGAAGGTCAGCGGCCGCCAGTGGGCCTGGTCCTTCGTCTATCCCAACGTCAAGAACGTCAAGGTCGGGCAGAAGGTGACCGCCGGCGGGACCCAGTACACCACCGCCTCCAATGACCTGGTGATCCCCGCGGGTTCGGTGGTCAGCCTTGACATCGTGTCGGCCGACGTCATCCACAGCTGGTCGATCCCGCGGCTCCAGGGCCGCATCGACGCCATCCCGGGCCAGACCAACCACTCCTGGATCGAGGCCAACTCGCCGGGCGCCTACTACGGTCAGTGCTCGGAGTTCTGCGGCCTCAGCCATGCGGCCATGACGGCTCGGGTACTGGCCCTGACGCAAGAGGACTGGGATGCCTGGTATTCCAAGCAAGTAGGAGGTCCGTAAGTGGCTGCCACCGCCGTTGTCACCCCGCGCGTCAAGACCTCCGGGCCCGCCTACAGCGGCGTGCTCGACTGGCTGACCACCGTCGACCACAAGAAGATTGGGATCCTGTACCTCTGGACCACCTTCTTCTTCTTCCTGGTCGGCGGGATCCTGGCCCTGCTGGTGCGGACCCAGCTGGCCACCCCGGACAGCCAGTTCCTGGCCGACTTCGCCAAGGTGCTGGGCCAGAGCAAGCCCAACGTCCAGCAGGTCTACAACCAGGTCTTCTCGATGCACGGGACGACGATGATCTTCCTGTTCGTCATCCCCATGTGGTCGGGCTTCGGCAACTACTTCGTCCCCCTCCAAATCGGGGCCCGCGACATGGCCTTTCCTCGGATCAACGCCTTCAGCTACTGGCTGATCCCGCTGGGCGCGCTGGTCCTCTTCTCCGGTTTCCTGGTGGGACCCAGCGACCTGGTCATCAACGGCGCCAAGGTCCACTGCCTCGGGGGCGCCGGGCAGGCCGGCTGGACCGGCTATGTACCGCTGACCGAAAAACAGTTCACCTGCTCCACCGGCCAGGACCTGTGGATCGTCGGCCTCCACCTGCTCGGTATCTCGTCGATGCTCGGCGGCATCAACTTCCTGGTCACCATCCTCAACATGCGGGCGCCGGGAATGACGCTCTTCCGCATGCCTCTGTTTACCTGGTCGATCCTGATCACGGCCTTCCTGGTGGTGCTGGCCTCGCCGTTCCTGGCCGCCGCCCTGGCGATGGTCCTGGCCGACCGGCAGTTTGGGATGCACTTCTTCCTGCCCAGCGCGGGGGGTAATGCGCTCATCTACCAGGTGATCTTCTGGTTCTACTCGCACCCGGCGGTGTACATCATGGTGCTGCCGGCCTTCGGCATCATCTCGGAGATAATCCCCGTCTTCAGCCGCAAGCCGATCTTCGGCTACAAGGCGATGGCCTACTCGATGGCGGCGATCGCCATCCTTGGGTTCGTGGTTTTCGTGCACCACATGTTCGTCACCGGCTTGCCGATCGCGGTCATCTCCTTCTTCTCCTTCATGACGATGTGTATCGCCATCCCATCGGGGGTCAAGGTGCTCAACTGGCTGGCCACAATGTGGGGTGGTTCGATCAAGTTCACGGCTGCGATGTTGTTCTGCGTGGGCGCGGTCCTGATGTTCCTGATCGGCGGCGTCGACGGCGTCTTCCTCGGCTCGCCGGCGGTTGACCAGCAGCTCCACGCCACCTACTGGGTCGTGGGTCACATCCATTACGTCGTCTTCGGCCTGTCGGTGTTCGGCATGTTCGGCGCCTTCTTCTACTGGTGGCCGAAGATGACCGGCAAGTACCTCGACGAGCGGCTGGGCAAGCTCCAGTTCTGGATCCTGATCACGGGCTTCAACGTCGCCTTCCTGCCGATGCACCTCCTGGGCGTGCTCGGCATGCCCCGCCGGATCGAGTCCTACACCGCCGACAAGGGCTGGGCCGCGATCAACTTCATCGAGACTATCGGCGCCTTCCTGATCGCGCTGGCGGTGCTCATCTTCCTCATCAACTTCATCAGGACAACGTTCATGACCAAGCGCCCGGACGACACACCTGACGACCCCTGGGAGGGACATACGCTGGAGTGGGCGACGACCTCGCCGCCGCCGGCGTACAACTTCGTCACGGTGCCGACGGTGCGCTCGCTGCGCCCCGTCCGGGATGTTCGCCTGGGCATTAAAGACGACACGATCCACCTTTAGGGTCGGTCGGACCGAAGGCGAATGAGTTGAAGAGGTTCCGGGCCCTGGCCGTCGCGGCGGCGGTCGCGGTCTACGGCCAGATCGTCATCGGCGCGGTGGTACGCATCACCGGCTCGGGCCTCGGCTGCCCCGACTGGCCCGCCTGTCAGGGGCGGATCATCCCCAACTTCGCCGACGCCCAGGTGACCATCGAGTACATCCACCGCCTCGTGGGCACCGCCTCCGGTCTCCTGATGGTCGCCACCGCTGTGACGGCGGTTGTGATGTACCTGCGCCTGCGGGACGACGGTGGCATGAGCTTCGGCCTGGCGGCGGCGGCGGTCGTGGGGGTGCTCCTGATCGCCTTCCAGGGCGTGCTCGGTGGTATCACCGTGCTGACCGGCAACACCCCCTTCACGGTCGCCATCCACCTTGGCAACGCGCTGCTGGTGCTGGCCGCCGCGGCCCTGGTCGCGCTCTGGGCCAGCCGCAGCCTGGCCGACCCTACCCAACCCCGGCCGCAGCCAACGCCCGGTTCGGCGCGGGCGCTCTGGGCGGGCGCCCTGGCCGCCTTCGTGATCGTCCTCAGCGGGGCCTACGTGGTGGGCACCAGCGCCGGCGCCGCCTGCCCCAGCTGGCCGCTGTGCGGCGCCGCCACGCGCTCCAGCTTCACTGACGTCCACATGCTCCACCGCATCGTCGTCGGCCTCGGTAGCCTCGCGATTCTCTGGGCGGCGTTCGTCGGGCTCCGCCGCTGGCGCGGCGCGCCGATGGCTGCGGTCGTCTACCTCACCGTTGCGCTCCTGGCCGCCGAGGTGGCGGTGGGCGCCTTCCAGGCGGTGCTGGGTCTGCCTTCAGTGCTCAGGGCCGCCCACGTGGCGCTGGCCTCCGCGGTCTGGACCGGGGTTGTCCTGATGGCCTGGGCCGGCTGGCTCGAGACCCGCGCGGTGCGTCAGCTCGCGCCAAGGCAGGGCCGGAGCCTGGCTGGAGCCGAGTCGTGAGCGCGGTCACCACCGCACCCATCGTCGCCACCGGCGGCTTCCGCCAGGGCCTGCGCGACTACATCGCGCTGATGAAGCCGCGGATCATCCTCCTGCTCGAGGTAACCGCCCTGGCCGGGATGATGGTCGCCTACTCCGGCTTCCCGCCCTGGGACCTGGTCCTGGCCGTCCTCGGCGGCGGGGCGCTGGCGGCCGGCGGCGCCAACGCCATCAACATGTGGTTCGACCGCGACATCGACGCCGAGATGTACCGCACCCGGCAGCGCCCGATTCCCGCCGGCCGGGTCCAGCCGAGAAGCGCCCTGATCTTCGGCGTCACCCTCAACGTCATCGCCTTCGTCGTCATCGCGGCGCGGGCCAACGTGCTGGCGGCCGGGCTGACCCTGACCGCGACGCTGGTCTACGTCTTCGTCTACACGATGGCGCTGAAGCGGACCACGCCCCAGAACATCGTCATCGGCGGTGCCGCGGGCGCCTTCCCACCGGTGATCGGCTACGTGGCGCTGACCGGCGCGCTGGACATGACCGCGCTCTACATGTTCATGATCGTGTTCTTCTGGACCCCGCCTCACTTCTGGGCGCTGGCCCTGCGACTCAACGGCGACTACGGGCGGGCCCACGTCCCGATGATGCCGCAGGTGCGTGGCCGCGCCTCGACAGCCCGCCAGATCCTGCTCTACAGCGTCGTCCTGACCGCGATCAGCCTGCTCCTGGTGGTGCGTGGCTTCGGCCTCTTCTACCTGGTTTCGGCGCTGCTGCTGGGAGGCGCCTTCATCGTCCTCTCGGTCCTGACGATGCGGGACGGTGGCACCCGTTGGGCGCGCCGCACCTTCGAGTACTCGCTGCTCTACCTGGCTCTTCTCTTCGGCGCCATGGTTGTCGACGTCCTCATCAGGGTCGCCTGATTGACTAAGATTTCGGAGATTTCACATGGATAAGAAGCTGTCTTCCAAGAATATCCGCATGGGGCTGCTGCTCAGCCTGGTCCTGGTGATCATGGGCCTGATCGCCTGGGGCTGGACCGTGGCCTACCTGCAGTTCGTGCCCGGCAATGGCTGAGGACGAGGAGAACACCAGCGTCGACGAGCCGGCTGAGGCACACGACCACGACCACGACGACCACGACCACGCCGAGCATGGCGACCACGGCCACGATGAAGAGATCCATATGCCGCCCAACAGCTGGTGGCCCATGGTCACCGCCATCGGCATCGCCATCGGCCTGGTGGGGATCCTCTTCCTGGACCTGCCCTTCATCATCGCCATTGGCGTGATCGTCATGGTGGGCGGCATCGTGATGTGGGTGGTCGACGCCCGCAAGGAGTACCAGGAGCTGCACTGAGGGGGGCGCCTGCTAGGGCGCCGCTAAGCTCTCCCCTGTGACTTTCCAGCCGGTTCCGCTGGCGTGGACCTTCGACCCCGCGATCATCATCGGCCTGCTTGCGGCTGCTGCCGGCTTTCTCTACTACCGGCGCCGTCATGCCGACGACCGTGGCCGGGGAGCGCTGTTCTGGAGCGGCCTGCTGGCCTTCGCCGTTGCCCTGGTGTCGCCCCTCGACTCGGCCGCCGACCGCTACCTGCTGAGTGCCCACATGTTCCAGCACATCCTCTTGACGATGGTGGGGCCGCCGCTGCTCCTGGCGGGGTTGCCGGTGGGCCTCGGGGCGCGGCTGCCCCGCTTCCTGTTGAACCCCTGGCTAACGGTGGTCGTCTTCAACGTCGTGCTGATCGGTTGGCACTTCCCGGCGCTGTACGATGCCACCCTCCACAACGAGCTGCTCCACATCCTCGAGCACGTCATGTTCGTCGCCACCGCCTTCCTCTTCTGGTGGCCGATCGTGGGACCCGCGCGGCAGGGGGTGATGAGCCCGCTGATGAAGATCGGCTACCTGGCCTTCGCCGGGGTGCCGCCCACGGTGATCGGCATGATCATGGCGCTGGCGCCGTCGCCCCTGTACGAGTTCTACAGCCTGGCTCCGCGGCTGATCGGCGAGGTCTCAGCCGAGTTTGACCAGCAGGTGGCCGGCATATTGATGTTCGGGCTGGGCAACCTGATCTACTTCGTCCCGATCTCCGTAATCTTCCTACGGCTGGCGGACGAGCCAGAGGAGCCGGCAACCCTGACTGACGGCGTCGTCAGGTAGGATTCACCGTCGAAATCGAATACAAATCAGGAGGCAGGATGCTCCGATCGAAGCTTTTGGGGGGAGTTGGGATAGCGGTGCTGGTGCTGATCGTCACTGCCTGTGGAGGCAGCAGCAGCTCGGGCGGCGGCGGTGGAGCAGCCAACGTCAGCTGCACCCCAAGCCCGACCAACGTCTGCATGGTTTCTGATCCGACCACCGTCGGCAGAAACGACCCGGAGACGGCTGTGGTGAAGAGCGGCGGGACGGTCACCTGGGTCCTGGTCGACCCCGACAACCAGCACACGGTCACATTCGACGACAACAGCTTCGACAGCGGCCCGCAGTCGGCCGGGTACACAACGACCCAGACGATCAGCAAGCCCGCCGGCACCACCATCGGCTACCACTGCACCCTGCACGCGCAGATGACGGGGAAGATCACCGTCAACTAGCGGCTCGACCAGGTTGAGAGAGGAGGTTTCGGCCTCCTCTTTTTTTGCCTAGCGCAGGTGGAGCACCTCGCCCGAGCGCACCTCGGTGCGCCGGCCGTCGTCGGTCTCGATCACCAGGGCGCCGTCGCTACCGAGGTCGACGGCCACGCCCTCCACGGTCATGCCCGGTCCCTGGGCGCTGACGCGGCTGCCGATGGTGGCGCTGAGGTCAAGCCAGGCCTGCCGCGTAGCGTCGACGTCGCCAGTGCTGAGGACGTCGTAGGCGGTCTCGATGCCGCCAAGCACCGCAGCCATCGCCTCCGCCGGCGACGCAGCCGGGGCGCCGGTGTCCTCCAGCGCCGCCGGCGGCGGCTGCAGCGCGGCGTCGAAGCCACCGGGTGGACGGCGCAGGTTGATCCCCACACCGAGCACCACGAAGGTGATGCCTGACGCCGCGCTCTCCGCCTCGGCCAGGATGCCACCCAGCTTGGCGCCGTCAAGGAGCACATCGTTGGGCCACTTCAGCCGGAGATCGGCGCCGCTCAGGTCCCGCAGGCCGCTGGCCACGCCGACGCCCGCGGCCAACGTCAGCCAGGGGAGGGCCTCGGGCGCCAGCCGCGGCCGCAGCACCAGCGAGAACCACAGCCCGCTGCCGGCGGGGGAGACCCAGGTCCGATCGAGACGGCCGCGGCCCCGGGTCTGCTCCAGGGCCCAGACCAGCAGGCCCTCGGGCGCACCCTCGGTGGCGCGGCGCCGCGCCTCGTCCTGGGTGCTGCCGATTGTCTCGACGACCAAGGCCTCTCGCCCCAGGCGCCGAGTGGCGAGCCGCACGCGGAGATCGGCGGCAAGAGACTCGAGTTGGTGTGGCATCGAACAGAATTTTGCCTTGACGACTCAACCGGTCGCCGATAACATGACGCGGTAGTCAGCCGCCGGCTGCGCTAGCCCGTTTTGGGGGAAAGGGGAACGCATGATTCGGGAAACTTCGGTCGAGATCGGTGATCTGTACAAGCGCTGGCAGGTTGAGCTGGAGAGCCGCTACGCCCGGCGTAACAAGGTCCGTTACATCGACCACCTTCTGAATGAGCTGGAGCTGCTCAACCTGGCTGACGCGCCCGCCATGCCCGAGGACCTCCGCCGCGAGGTGAAGGAATTCCTGGCAGGGTTCGAGCACGGGCTTGCCAGCAAGCCGGTCAAGGAGCTGACCATCCAGGAGACGATGGAGGCGCTCTACGACATCCAGGACACCCTCCTGCTCGGCGGCGAGGACGACGACGAGGCCCTCTAGGGCCTGAGCCGGCCTCCCGCCGCCGGCCTGCGGCGGTCATATACTCGGCTTCCGGCGATGCCCGTGCGCCCGTAGCTCAGCGGATAGAGCACCAGTTTCCGGAACTGGGTGTCGGGGGTTCGATTCCCTCCGGGCGTACACCTACTACACCGGCCATGATCGCGACGACGTCAGCGGCTCGATCGGCGCGAGGCTGCCAGGCCACTATCTCGCCGTCTTCAACGTGCAGGGCGTCGAAGAGGTGGCGCTATTGACAGTGCGCACGGGGCGTCCCCATACTTCACTGGCCGAAGAGGCGGTCGCACGGTAATGCGGCTGCTGGGGAGGGACATGAAGGTCACCG
>DASZHA010000096.1:0-15758 GCA_035938265.1 Candidatus Dormiibacterota bacterium | reverse complement strand
CGAGGGGCAGATGTCGTTGAGGACACAGGCCGGGCAGTTGGGCTTCTTGGCGGTGCAGACCTGGCGACCGTGGAGGATCATGCGCAGGCCGAAGTTGGTCCACTCCTCCGGGGGCAGGATCTTGCAGAGGTCGGCCTCGATTTTCACCGGGTCGGTGTGCTTGGTGAGGCCGAGGCGCCAAGCCAGGCGGGTGACATGGGTGTCGACCGCCAGTCCGGGAATCTGCCAGGCCACCCCGAGGACGACGTTGGCGGTCTTGCGGCCGACGCCAGGCAGCGTGACCAGGTCCTCCATCCGCGGTGGCACCTCGCCGCCGAAGCGCTCCACCAGCGCCTGGGCGCAGGCGATGATCGAGCGCGTCTTGTTCCGGAAGAAGCCGGTTGGCACGATGATCTTCTCGACGTCCGCGGGGTTGGCGTCGGCCAGGGCCCGCGCGTCGGGGTAGCGCGCGAACAGCGTGGGGGTGACGGCGTTGACGCTCTCGTCGGTGGTCTGGGCGCTGAGGATGGTGGCCACGATCAGCTGGAACGGGCTGTCGTGGACCAGGGCGGTCTTGGCCTCGGGGTAGGCCAGGGCCAGTCGCCGGGCGACCTCCAGCGCGCGCGCCCTGATCTCGGCCGGGGTGCCGCGCTTGAGCCGGCCCTTGGGCTTTCTGCCCTTCTGCCGGGCCCGGGCAGTGTTGCCTGGGCGTTTCAAAACTGCCACCCGTAAATTCTCGTAAAGATGGAAAGAATCCGACCTTTCTTGAGTTATTTACATAGGCATGGACGCCAAAGCAGCCGCCCTCGAACAGGCGATCAAGGATTGTGGTCTACCCGGCCGGTTGGTCGAGCTGGACAAGAACCTGGTCGTCGTCGACCTGCTGAATGACCGCACCGAGCGCCTTGAGCGCCACGAGCTCGGACTGTCCGAGTTCTGCGACATACTGCTGGATTGGCGCCAGAAGCTGGCGGCCCGCGCCTCTGGCGCGCGCGCCGACGTCGGCGGCACCCAGCGTATGCCGCGCAAGCGCCGCGCGGCCCGGCGGCCAGCGGGCGAATCCCAGCCTGACCTGAGCGTCGAAACCGCCGCCTAGCGGTGGCGACGCGGCTCAGCCGCGCGCGGGTGGGGGCACATCACTCCATCGTTCTGGGCGCTGTCGCGGGTTGTTGCGGAGGCGGAAGCGGATGCTCCCCTCCAGCGCGTCCGCCCTGCTGACCCATGACTCGAACTGGCCCCGGTCCAGCATGCGGCGCAGCTCCCATTTGATCCCGCCGCGACCCTCGCCAGGGTGGACGGGGTCGACCACGTCGCGGGCCCCGTGCAGCACCTCGACCTCGAGGTAGCCGTTGCCGTAGGCCTCGGCTACCACCAGCAGCGCGATGTCCACCGCAGTGGCGACGTCGTAGCCGTGCAGGTCGAGCCGTCGCGACCGCAAGCCTCCGCCCCCGGATGCCCGCGGCGCAGGCCGGCCACGCCCGGGACGATCAGGCTGCCAGGGTCGCGGTCGACGGCGGGGCATGGCCTGAGGTTACATTTGCAGGTGATGGCAATGAACCCCACGCACGAAATATCGATCGAGTTCTGCGTCCCTTGAAACTATGTGCCTAGAGCCGTCGGTCTGACGGACGAGCTGCTGGCCAACTGGGCGCCGGCGATCAAGGGGATACAGCTGATCCCCAGCTCCGGCGGCCGCTTCGAGGTGATCCTCGATGGCGACCTGATCTACAGCAAGGCCACGCTCAAGCGCCACGCCGAGCCCGGCGAGGTGGCGAGGCTGGTGGAGGAGCGGATCGGGCCACCGCTGCCGCGGGACTAGCGCCGCTGGGTCGGGTTAGCTCGACGGACCCCCGCCGGCAGCCCCCGGCGCGGCGGGCGCCAGCCCGGACTCCTTCTCCTCCTGCCGGACCCAGCGCTTGACCATGCGGTCCTCCCACGCGGTCGCCTTCTTCAGGCGTTCCTCGGCGGCTTTCTGCTCTTCGCCGGGCTCGATGCCGTGCACCTTTTCCAGGCTGCGCAGGATCGAGATGATGACGTCGTCCTGGGCCTTGAGGTGATCGAGGACAGCGTGGACGGTGGCCTCGGAGCGAATGTTGATGTGGTAGTCGTGCTCCGCCGAGATGCGGTCTTTGTCTGCCTGCCGGTTCTGGCTCATCATGATGATGGGCGTCGCGTATGCGGCCTGGAAGCTCAGCGCCAGGTTCAGCAGGATGAACGGGTAGGGGTCCCAGGCGCTGAAGTTGAACCCGTTGGCGGAGTACTGGTTCAGCGCGAACAACGCGTTCGCCAGGATCCACAGCGCCAGCAGGGTGCTCTGGATGATGATGAAGCGCCACGAGCCGACATTGCGGGCGACCCCGTCTGCGATGCGCTGCCCGGTCGACATCGAGCTGTCGTGGAGGTCGTTGACGTTGTTCACCGGGAACTCGTCGTCCCGATGCCGGCGTAGGTGACGGACGCTGCTCAACGCCCCATTTATTGTCATTGATGTAGTCCTCCCAGACCAATCACCGGCCCAGCGCCGGGCTGACTATGCCGCCGGCCGGGCCCTGAACAGTCGTACCGGCTGTGCCACTCCTTTCAGAGTAACCTCGCCGATCTCCTCGAGGTCGATGTCGTCGGCACCCTCGGCGAGCACAGCCGTGGACAGCAGCACCTCGTTGGGGCGGGCGTAGTCCGAGATCCGGGCGGCGACGTTGATGGTGGTGCCGTAGTAATCGCCCGACTGAGCCACCACCGGGCCGCGGTTTATGCCGACTCGGAGCGGCGGCAGGCCGGCGGCGGGACCGCCCTCGGTAAGCTCGAGCCCGGTTAGGACCGCTTGGCGGCCACGGTCGAAGAAGAGCATGGCGCCGTCGCCCATGGTCTTGATGACGCGGCCGCCGTGCTTGCGAGTGGTGTCCATCAGCAGCTCGTTGAACTTCTGGGCCAGCTCGGCCGCCTCCTGGTCACCGCTGTCGGCGGTCAGGACCGTGTAGCCGGTGAGGTCGACGAAGGCCACCGCCGGGTCCTTCTCGCGGTGGAGCACGGGCGACTTGCCCGACACCGCCAGCTCCATGCGCTCAGTGACGCTGGTGATGGCCTCGTGCTCGAGGTAGCGCTGGTAGATCCAGGCGGTGAGCCCGGCCGCCGTGGGATTGGCCCGGGCGCTGATCTCACTGACCAGCTGGTTGCCCTCCTCGAGGCGGTCCTTGTGGGCCATGATCAACGGCTCGACGATGTAGGTGCGGAACAGGTCCGACTGGGCCTCGGCGGCGCGGCGCATGCTCTCGGCGGTGACGCGGAGGGCGTGAAGACGAGCCTCCGCGGGAATCGGCAGGGCGCGCAGCTGGCTGTAGCCCTTGATCGCCTCGACCTCGTCGGGACGCGCCGGCTGGTCCAGCGGCGGGGTGGGCAGGCCCATCGCCCGCATCATTGCCTCGTACTCGTCCTCGGGGATGCCGTTCTTCTCCAGAGCCTCGCGGTAGGTGATATCGGAGAGCTCCCCGCCGAAGGGAAGGACCAGGTCGAGGAAGCTGAGGGAGTAGCCGCCCTCGAGGTATTTCTCGATGACGTTGCCCAGGCCGCCGCCGTGGTCGGCCACCTGGCGCACCAACTGAAGCTTGGTCAGCTCGGCGCCGCGATAGCCGCCGTCGCTGGGATGGATGATGCCGGCCTTCTCGATCTCGTCGATCTCGGCGTCACTGAAGCCGGAGAGCTCGGCCAGGCGCGCGCGCCTGAGGAGGCCGGGTTGCAGGGCGTCGTCGGCCACCGCGGTCAGGCGGCGGCGCCGCGAGCCTGGGTCAGGACGTCGGAGATGTCGAGGCCGGGGGGACCGACGACGGCGTGGCGGATCTCGGCCGGCTTGAGATAGCGGCTGGCCATCGCCGCGACCTGGTCGGAGGTGACGCCATCGATCAGGGCGAACTGCTCGGCCATGGGGATGACGCGGCCCCGGTAGAGCAGCTCAGCGGCGGCGAGGTAGCCCATCGCCATCGAATCCTCGCGGTCGAGGACGTAGCGCCCCTTGAGCATCGCCCGTCCCTTCTCCAGCTCCTCGTCGGTGATCCCCTCCTCGACCATCTTCTCCATCTCGGCGATGATCGACGCCACCGCCGTGCTCGCCTTGTCGGGGTCGGTGCCGGTGAAGATGATCATCGAGCCGATGTCGGCCGCCATGTCAAGCGAGGCGCTGACCGTGTAGCAGAGGCCCTGCCGCTCACGAACCGAGATGAAGAGCCGGCTGCTCATCGAGCCACCCAGGATCGCCGACATCACGCGTGCCGCGACGATGTCCTCTTCGGGATCGCTGTGCGAGAGACCGGGGAGGGCAAGGCAGATGTTGGCCTGCTGGATGTCGCGTTCGACCTGCTCGCCGCCGATGGGCCCGAACTTGCCAGGCGGGGCGGTGGCGGTGTCTCGTGCCGCGATGTCGGCGAAGTACTCGTTGGCCAGCGCCATGTTGGTCTCGTGGGTGACGTTGCCGGCCAGCACCAGGGTCATGCGGCTGGGAGCGTAGAAGCGCTCCCGGTAGGCGGCAACCTGGTCGCGGCTGACGCTGCTGATCACCTCGGGGAAGCCGATCACGCCCCAGCCAAGGGGGGTGTCACCATAGATAGCCCGGCCGATCAGCTGGTGGACCTTGGCCTGGGGGTTGTCCTCGTACATCTTCATCTCTTCGAGGACCACGCCCCGCTCGCGCTCCACCTCCTCGGCTGGGATCAGAGCGTTCTTGAGCATGTCGGCGATGACGTCGACGCTGTTCTGGGTGTAGTCGGCGGCGCCCTTGACGAAGTAGGCGGTGTACTCCTCCGAGGTGAAGGCGTTGAAACGCGCGCCCAGCGAGTCGATCTCGGTGGCGATCTGGAGGGTGGTCGGGCGCTTTGGGGTGCCCTTGAAGAACAGGTGCTCCAGGAAATGGGCGGTGCCCGCCTCCTCACGCGCCTCGTAACGGGAACCAGCGCCGACGAAGAGCATCGCCGACATCGACCCGGTCCCACCGGGGACGGTCAAAACCGTCAGTCCGTTGTCGAGGTGGGATATCTCGGCTGCTGCCATAGCCGGTCAAGAATAGCGGCTGGACGGTCGCCGCCCGGCGGTCCGCTGGGCCCGCCGGGCCGGGATAATCAGCGAGATGCGGGACGCCGAGGCAACGCGCGACATCCAGCAGCAGGTAAGAGGGCTGTCGAGTTCGACACGGGGCCTGGTCCTCGCCATCTTGGCGATCATCACGCCTGCCGGCCTGGTGCTCGTCAACGTGGCCGCGTTCGTGATGGGGCACCTCGGCGTGTTCCGCGTCGGCATCACGGTGAGCGCGGTGCTCAGCACCGTCGTGCTCAACGGCCTGACCGCCGTCACCGCCTATCGCCTGGGCCAGGCCCGCTGGCCCGACCACTGGTTCTTCGCCGAGTACCGGCGCAACGGGCTGCTGGCGGTGTTTGTCTTCGGCCTGGTCTTCGGCGCCACCCTGGCAGGGGTGCTCACATACCAGGGACTCAGCGACCCTGGCAAGCTGCCCAACATTTCGACCTTCATCGCCGGTCTGATCGGGCTGGCGATCCCACTGCTGGCGGCCTTTCTCCTCCGCGACAACATGACGCGCCGGCAGCGCCGTCGCTACCGCACCCGGTGACCCCGGGCGAGACGGGCAACCGACTGGTGCTGGGCGATTGCCTGGACGTTCTCCCCACCCTCGGCGACGCCGCGTTCGGGCTGATCTACCTCGACCCGCCGTTCAACACCGGCAAGCCGCGACGGCACGCGCGGATGACGGCGACGCAGTCCGAGAATGGCGACCGCGCCGGCTTCAAGGGCCGGCGGTACAGCATGACCGTGGGCCCGGAGCGTGCCTACCCCGACAGTTTCGATGACTACACCGCCTGGCTGGAGCCGCGCCTGCGGCAGGCCCACCGCGTCCTGGCCGCCCACGGGACGCTCTACTTCCACGTCGACTACCGCGAGGTCCACTACTGCAAGGTGCTGCTCGACGGCATCTTCGGCCGCGACAACTTCATCAACGAAGTGATCTGGGCCTACGACTACGGCGGCCGCAGTCGCCGGCGCTGGCCGGCCAAGCACGACAACATCCTTGTCTACGTCAAAGACCTGGACCGCTACGTGTTCAACTACGACGACCTCGATCGAATCCCCTATATGGCGCCGGGGTTGGTCACGCCGGAGAAGGCGGCGCGCGGCAAGACCCCCACCGACACCTGGTGGCAGACGATCGTGCCGACCTCGGGCAGCGAGAGGACCGGCTACCCGACGCAGAAGCCGCTGGCGATCCTGGAGCGCATCGTCAGGGCATCGTCAAAACCGGGGGACACGGTGCTGGATTTCTTCGCCGGCTCCGGCACGACCGGCGTCGCCGCGCACCGCGCGGGGCGGTCGTTTCTCCTGGTTGACAGCTCGCCCGAGGCGGTCGCGGTGACGGCACGCCGCATGGAATCGCTCCAGATCCCGTTCCAACAAGTGGATTCATTTACAGGCGGGGGAAAATACACTGGCTGAGATGACCACTCGGGCGGGTTGGGTCAAGAGCAGAAAAGCGGGATTAGGTCTGGTGGCCGCGGTCCTGGCGTGGGTGGCGATAACGCCAGTGACCGCCCTTGCCAGCAACGACCCCGGCTTCGGCCAGCAGTGGGCCCTCAGCGGCGCTACGTCGAGCATCAACGCCCCCCAGGCCTGGTGCGCCAGCACCGGCGCCGGGGTGCTGGTTGCCGACGTCGACACCGGGGCCGACTTCGGCCACCCCGACCTCGCCGGCAAGCTCACCCCAGGCGCCGCCTTCCTCAGCGGAAACGGCTCCCAGAGCGGCACCGCGGTCCAGGACGGGTACGGCCACGGCACCATGACCACCGGGATCATTACCGCCGACACCAATAACGGTATTGGCATCGCGGCTGTGGCGCCCAACAGTCACGCGCTGATCGTCAAAGTCCTCGACGACAGCGGCCAGGGCTACGCCAGCGACGTTGCGGCGGGCGTGAGGTACGCGGCCGACCAGGGCGCCAAGGTTATCAACCTCAGCATCGGCAGCGACCTGCCGGTCCTAAATCAGCTCCTGGGCGGCAGCCCGGTCCCGGGCGCGATCAAGTACGCCTTCGACAAGGGTGCAATCGTGGCGGCGGCGGCGGGCAACACCTCGTACGCCTCCAGCGACTACAACACAGTGGCTCAGTACGCGCTGGTGGTGGGGGCGCTGCGGCGCGACGGCACCAAGGCCGGCTACTCCACGACTGGCAACATCTACGCGCCCGGAGGCGACGGCAACCAGGACGCCAACAACTGGATCCTGTCCACCACCACGGGCAGCGCCTACGCCATCGGCACGGGGACCTCGTTCGCAGCGCCACAGGCGGCGGGGACCCTGGCGCTGCTGGTCGCCAAGGGCTACAGCCCTGCCGCCGCGCGGCAGCGCATCATCGACACCGCCGTCAACCGCAACGGCCTCCCCGAGCTCGACGCGGCCGGGGCTCTGGGCAGCTCCGCGGGCTGCCCCGGAACTCCCGCCGTGGGCAGCCCCGCCTCGGCCTCGAGCTCGGGCGGGCTCAAGCTCAAGACGCTCCGGCCGGTGGCCGCGGCCGTCGCAGCGGCGCCACCCTCACCCAGCCCCGCACCCGCGCCCAGTGTTTCGCCCAGCACGCTCTTCAACGTGGTCCCCAACAACAGCCCTGACGTGGCTCCCGGAGCCACGCTGGCGCAGGCGCCGCCACCGCCCGGGCCCACGCCAGCTCCCCTCGTCGGCGGACTGGCGCTCCTGGGGGCAATCGCCGGTTATGGCGCCACCTGGGGCGCGATGATGCTGGTGCGGGTCGCGGCCTCCGCGGCGGCCGGCCCGGGTTAGAGCCGGCCGAGCGGCTAGTTCAGCCGCTCCACGATCATCGCCATCCCCTGGCCGCCGCCCACGCACATCGTCTCCAGCCCATAGGTCTTGTCCAGCGTCGCCAGGTCATTGAGCAGCGTGGTCATGATGCGGGCGCCGGTCATGCCGAATGGGTGGCCCAGGGCGATGGCACCGCCATGAGGGTTGAGCTTGCTCATGTCCCAGCCCACCTCGCGTGAAACGGGCAGCACCTGGGCCGCGAACGCCTCGTTGAGCTCGACCACGTCGATGTCGTCGACGGTCATGCCGGTCTGGGCGAAGACGCGCTTGCAGGCCTCGATCGGACCGACGCCCATGATCGCAGGGTCGAGCCCGCTGACCGCCGAGCCGACGATGCGGGCCAGTGGCTTGATGCCCAGCTGCTTGGCGTACTCGGCCTCGAGGACGACCACCGCGGCGGCGCCGTCATTAAGAGGACAGGAGTTGCCCGCGGTCACCCGCCCGTCCTCCTTGAACACCGGCTTCAGCCCGGCCAGGCCCTCGAGCGTGGTATCGGGGCGGATGCCGTCATCCTGGCTGACCTCGGTGCCGTCGGGCGTCGCCACCGTGATGATCTCGCGGTCGAAGATGCCGGTGTCCCGGGCCTTGGTCGCCCGCATCTGGCTGCCGTAGGCGTACTCGTCCATCTCCTCGCGGGTGACGCCGTACTTGTCCGCGACGTTCTCGGCGGTCATGCCCATCGTGATGTAGGCGTCGGCGATGGCATCCGGGCCGAAGAGGCGCGTGTTGATGTCCTCCATCTCCGGCATGGTCTTGACGCGGGAGACCGACTCAACGCCGGCGCAGACGAAGGCGCGGCCCTCGCCGCTCTTGATGGCGTGGAAGCCCATGCGGATTGCCTGCAGGCTGGAGGCGCAGAAGCGGTTCACGGTGGTCCCGGGGACGGTCATCGGCAGGCCACTGAGAAAGACCGCGAGGCGGCCGACGTTCATGCCGGTCTCGCCCTGGGGGAAGCCGCAGCCGGTGATCAGGTCCTGGACGTCGTCGTGGGGCAGCTCGGGCACCTTCTCGAGCACCTTCTGGACGACGTACCCGAGCATGTCATCGGGCCGGTAGGAGATCAGCGACCCCTTGTGGGCGCGGCCGATTGGCGACCTGCCGGCGGCAACGATTACGGCTTCAGGCATTGGTAAACCTCGCTTGAAAATGGGCAAGGGATTGTAACCACGGGCCGGGCCAGGCTATGCCGTTGGTATTCCTTGTGATACGACTGCAACCGGCACGAGGTACGATCGGTGCCCGATGCAGAACAAGATCTACGATCGCCCACTGGCGGAGAAGCTGGGCGTCAAGGCGGGTCACAAGATCACGGTCCTGGGGATTGACGACGAGGCCTTCGTCGATGAGCTCCAATCGCGCAAGGCCGACGTGCGCTCCCGGCTGCGAGCGGAGTCCGACCTGATCTTCTACGGCGCCGACAATTTCAAGGACCTGAAGCGGCTGCAGGACCTGCGCGGCTACATCAAGCCTGACGGCGCCATCTGGGTGGTGCGGCGCAAGGGCGCCGAGGCGACGATCAAGGACACCGATGTCATCAACGCCGGCCTCGACGCGCATATGGTCGACAACAAGATCGCCAGTTTCTCCGACACCCAGGCGGCGATGCGCCTGGTCATCCGTATCAGGGACCGGCCCGCCCTGGAAGTCGGGTGACGGCGGGGGGCCCAACCCCGCGCCCGGCCGGACCGCTCGAGCGCCGCGTCCGCCTCTCGACCCCGCTGGACCTGCGACTGACACTGGGCCCGATGGTCCACGGCGCCGGCTTCGCCCGCACCGCGACGGTTGGCCGCGACGAGGCCTGGCGGGCATCGCGCACCGCTGACGGGCCGGCCACCACGCGGTTCCTGCTCCGCGATGACGAGGTGTTGGTGCACGCATGGGGACCTGGGGCCGCGATCGAGCTGGAGCGCGCCCCCCAGGTCCTCGGCGAGGACGACGATCGAGGCGGCTTCGCCCCGGCCCACCCCCTGCTGCGCGAGCTTGACCGGCGCATGCCTGGCCTGCGAATCACCCGCAGCGGCGCCGTCCTCGAGGCGCTGGTGCCGGTCATCATGGAGCAGAAGGTCATCGGGGCGGAGGCCAGGGCGGGCTACAGCCGGCTGCTGCGCGCCGTGAGCAACCCGGCGCCGGGACCAGGACCAGGGTCACTGTTGCTGCCACCGGCACCCGAGCGACTGGCGGCCATGCCCTACTGGGCCTTCCACCCCTTCGCCCTGGAGCGACGCCGAGCCGAGACCGTGATGCGCGTGGCCCAGCGGGCGCGCTGGCTGGAGGCGGGCGCGGGGATGGAGCTCGCCGTGGCCCGAGCAAGGCTGCAGGCGATTCCCGGGATCGGGCCCTGGACCGCGGCCGAGGTCGCGATCGTCGCCCTGGGTGACGCCGACGCGGTCTCGGTGGGCGACTACCACGTCCCCAACCTGGTGTCCTGGGCCCTGGCCGGCGAGCCCCGGGGTGACGACGCGCGGATGCTGGAGCTGCTGGAGCCCTACCGCGGCCATCGCGGCCGGGTGGTGCGACTGCTGGAGGCGGCGGGGATGAGCGCCCCGCGGCGCGGGCCGCGGCTGGCCCTGCGGCACCTGGAGCGCGCCTAGACCGTTGCGGTCACGAAGCGCTCGATGTTGGCCAGCATGGCGTCTGGACGGCCGCTCAGGTAGGTGCGCTTGGCGTCGGCTGCTTCGAAGTGGTCGACGTGGCTGAAGCCCAGCCCCAGCACCAGCTCCTCAAGCTCTGCGGGCGTGAACAAAGACACCAGCGGCTCACCCATATCGGCGGTCCGCTTGGCGGTCCAGTGAAAGCCGCGCTGGGCGACCTCGTCGAGGATGTCGGGCGGCACAACGTACGTCATGACCATCCTGGTGCCGGCAGGCAACGACGCAACCGCCTTGAGCGTCGCCTCGATTGCTGGTCGTGTCAGGTACGGGGCCACCGCCACCCACGACAACGCCGCCGGAGCGGTCAGGTCGAACCCCGCCGCGCCAAGTACGTCGATCAGAGTCTCGCGCTCAAAGTCGATCGGGACGAAGACGACGCCGTCGGGGATTTCGACACCGACCTCATGCAGCCGCGCCCGCTTCCACGCCTGCGAGGCTGGGTGGTCGACCTCGTAAACCCGTAGCCGATCCAGCAGGTCGATGCGCCGGTAGGCGAACGAATCCAGGCCGGCGCCGAGGATGACGTACTGGCCAACGCCCTCGCCGACGGCGCGCTCAACCATGTCCTCGACGTATCGCGCTCGGACCACGAACTGCAGTGCGTAGCTGTGCTGAACGCTCGGTTCCATCGCCATCAGCTCCTCCACCTGCTCGGGGACCGCGTCGCCGACCAGGCTGCGCGCGAGTCGGTCTTCGAGCACCTTGGGGCCCGGGTCGTCCAGGTGCATGGCGCGGGCAATGGCGGCGCCCACCGCGGTGCGGCTTGGTTCCCTCCCTTCCATCCGCTTCCCTCTTAGTTGAGCCGCTCCACGATCATCGCCATTCCCTGGCCGCCCCCGACGCACATGGTCTCCAAACCGTAGGTCGCATCCAGGGTGGCGAGGTCGTTGAGCAGCGCAGTCATGATCCGCGCCCCGGTCATCCCGAAGGGGTGGCCCAGGGCAATTGCGCCACCGTGGGGGTTGAGGCGGTCCATGTCCCACTCCAGCTCTCGCGAAACGGCCAGCACCTGCGAGGCGAAGGCCTCATTGAGCTCGACGACGTCGATGTCGTTCACCGTCATGCCCGTCGCCTTGAGGACTTTGCGCACCGCCTCGATGGGGCCCACGCCCATGATGGTGGGGTCGACGCCGCTGACCGACGACGCCACGATCCGCGCCAGCGGCTTGAGCCCGAGCTGGGCCGCGCGGTCCCCCGACAGCACGACGACGGCGGCGGCGCCATCGTTGAGCGGGCAGGCGTTGCCGGCGGTGACGCGGCCGCCCTCCCTGAAGACGGGCTC
This sequence comes from Candidatus Dormiibacterota bacterium, assembly GCA_035938265.1. Classification (GTDB taxonomy): domain Bacteria; phylum Chloroflexota; class Dormibacteria; order DASZGP01; family DASZGP01; genus DASZHA01. The sequence goes on along the minus strand of DASZHA010000096.1, from coordinate 3,982 downwards.
CAGCGAGGCCAGCTTCTCCAGGGTGGTGTCGGGTCGGATGCCGTCATCGCGAAAGACCGCGTCGCCTGCGGGGGTGGTGATGGGGATGATCTCGCGGTCGAAGACGCCGCTGTCCCGGGCGGCGGCGGCCTTTTTCTGGCTGCCCAGGGCGAAGACGTCCATGTCCTGGCGCGATACGCCGAACTGGTCGGCGACGTTCTCGGCGGTGATGCCCATCAGCATGTACCCCTGTGCGCAGGCGTCGGCGCCCATCAGCCGGGGGTTCTTGTCCTCGTCGCTCATACCGCCGCGGCCGACCCGCGAGTATGACTCGACCCCGGCGCAGACGAAGGCGTCGCCCTCACCCGATTTGACGGCGTGGTACGCCATCCGGATCGCCTGCAGGCTCGAGGCGCAGAACCGGTTGACGGTGGTGCCGGGCACCGAGGCCGGCAGCCCGCTGAGGAAGACCGCTTGGCGGCCGATGTTCATCCCCTGCTCACCCGCCGGGTAGCCACAGCCGCAGATCAGGTCGTCTAGCTGGTCGCCCGCCAGCTCGGGCACCTTCTCCAGCACCTTGCCGACGACATACCCCACCATGTCGTCCGGCCGGACGTCGACCAGGGCGCCCTTGCCGGCGCGACCGATGGGGCTGCGGCCGGCGGCGACGATCACGGCTTCGGGCATGGCGTAGAGAGTACCCTCAGCCCATGGCTGATTCGCACGTCCGGATCCCCAGTCCCCACAACGAGCCGGTTCGCGCCTATGCGCCGCACACGGCAGAACGGGAGAGCGTGAAGGCGCGCTTGGCCGAGCTCACAGATGCGCGCACCCAGGTTCCGCTGCGAATCGACGGTGGGCGGGTGGACACCCGCGAGCGCGTGTCGCTGCGCGCGCCCCACCGCCACGAGCTGGTCATCGCCGAGGCCGCGGTGGCGAAGCCGTCCCACGTCGGCATCGCCATCGAGGCGGCGCTCCGCGCCCGGGCCGACTGGGCGGCTGCCCCCTACGCCGACCGTGCCGCCGTACTGCTCCGCGCCGCCAACCTGCTGGCCGGCCCCTGGCGCGACGTGGTCAACGGGGCCACCATGCTGGGCCAGAGCAAGACGGTGCACCAGGCTGAGATCGACGCCGCCGCCGAGCTGATCGACTTCTGGCGCTTCAACGCCCACTTCGGCGACTTCATCCTCGACCAGCAGCCCATCAGCGACCCCACCGCCTGGAACCGGCTCGAGTACCGGCCGCTCGAGGGCTTCGTCTTTGCCGTCTCGCCCTTCAACTTCACCTCGATCGCCGGCAACCTCCCCACCGCCCCAGCCCTGATGGGCAACACGGTGGTGTTCAAGCCGTCTCGCGAGACGATGCTGGTCTGCCACGTCCTCCTCGACCTGCTGGAGGCCGCGGGCCTGCCGCCCGGCGTGATCAACATGATCAGCGGCGACTCGGCGGCGATCGGCACCCAGGTCCTCGACCACCCGGACCTCGCCGGCATCCACTTCACCGGCTCCACCTCTGTCTTCCAATGGATGTGGCAGCGGGTCGGCGCCAACGTCGCCAAGTACCGGACCTACCCGCGGTTGGTGGGCGAGACCGGCGGCAAGGACTTCGTGGTGGCACACCCCTCGGCCGACGTCGAGGCGCTCAAGACCGCGCTGGTCCGCGGTGCCTTTGAGTACCAGGGTCAGAAGTGCTCGGCGGCATCGCGAGCCTACGTGCCAGCGTCGATGTGGAAGCGGCTCCGCGACGACATGGTCGACACCGTCGAGGACATCAAGGTGGGCGACGTCGCCGACTTCCACAACTTCATGGGCGCGGTCATCAACGAGGGCGCCTTCAAGAAGCACAAGGCCGCGATCGCCGCGGCGAAGGCGGCCACCAACGCCCGGGTGGTCGCGGGCGGCGTCACCGACGGCCGCGAGGGCTGGTTTGTCCGCCCCACCGTGATCGAGACCGACGACCCCAACTTCAAGACCATGCGGGAGGAGCTCTTCGGCCCCATCCTCACCGTCTATCCGTACCCCGACCGGGAGTTTGAGAAGACCCTCGACATCGTCGACACCAGCACCCCTTACGGGCTCACCGGCGCGATATTCGCCACCGACCGCGAGGCGGTGCGGACGGCAACCAACCGGCTGGTAAACGCCGCCGGCAACTTCTATGTCAACGACAAGCCCACCGGCGCCGTGGTGGGGCAGCAGCCCTTCGGCGGCGCCAGGGCGTCCGGCACCAACGACAAGGCGGGATCGTTCATGAACCTGCTGCGCTGGACCAGCATGCGCACCGTGAAGGAGACATACGTGCCTCCCACCGACTACCGCTACCCCTACATGGCGGAGGAGTAGCGACTAAGCAGGGCTACCAGCCGAAGGGGCCTGACGGGGGCGTGCCGCCCTCCACCTGGAGGCGTACGAAGCGGCAGTGGCCCATCTCCTGGCGGCGGAAGCCGTCGCCGGTCTTGGTCAGGCGGACCAGGAGGTCGATGCCCTCGCCGGCCTCGGGGTACACCAGCATGCCGCCCTGGGAGAGCTGCTGCAGCCATTCCTGGGGCACGGCCTCCACCGCCGCCGACACCAGGATGCGCTCGTAAGGCGCGGCGTCTGGCCAGCCGCGGGTTCCGTCGGCGGCGATCATAACCACCCTGTCGGCCATCCCCGCCGCCTCCAGGTTGCGCCGGCCCTGCTCTGCCAGCTCGGGCTGCAGCTCGATCCCCACCACCGAAGCGCCCAGCACGGCCGACGCCGCCGCGGCGTAGCCGCTGCCGGCGCCGATCTCCAGCACCTTCATCCCCGGCTTCAGCTCCAGGACCGACAGCATCGCCGCCACCATCGACGGCGCCGAGATGGTGGCGGCCGGACCGATCTCGAGGGCGGCGTCCTCGTACGCCAGGCCGGCGTGCTGAGGAGGAACGAACTTCTCGCGGGGGACCGCAGCGATGGCGCGGACGGCATCGGGGCTCAGGGTGCCGTCGTTTCCCAGGCGCCGGATCAGCTGCTCGCGGGGCGTCCCCGGCGACGCGCCATTGGAGAACATCTGGCGAACCCAACTCATGTGCTTCTCCACATTAGTTCTACACCGCCCGGGCATGCCGCCCCTATTGCGGGGGTTAAATAAGGTATGAGCACGGTCATCTCGGTCCCCGATTCTGCCTATCAGCAGGCGCGCCTGGCCCAGGTCCTGACCGTCGCCTGGATGGTGATTGAGGGGGTGGTGGCCATTGGCGCCGGCATCCTCGCCTCCTCGGTGGCCCTCACCGCGTTCGGTTTCGACAGTGTCATCGAGATCTTCAGCGCGACCGTGGTCCTGCGCCAGCTGGTGCGCTCGCGCACCGAACCCAGCGACGAGCTGAGGCAGGGGGAGCGGCGCGCGTCGCGTCTGGTGGGAATCGGCCTCTACGGAGTCGCGGTGTATATCGTGCTGAGCTCCGCGTACACCCTGCTCCGCGGCATCCACCCGGACCCATCGCCGCTCGGCCTGACCCTGGCGGTGGCATCGCTGGTGATCATGCCCGTGCTCTGGCGGTGGCGCCTGGCGCTCTCACGCCGCATCCACAGCGCCGCCCTCCGCGCCGACGCCGCCTGCTCCGCGGTCTGCCTTTACATGGCGGCGACCCTTCTCGTCGGACTGGTCCTGAACCGGCTGTTCGGCTGGTGGTGGGCCGACCCGGTCGCCGGCCTGGCCATGATCTGGTGGATCCGCAACGAGGCCAACGAGGCTCTAGAGGCGGCTGCCACCGGCAAACATTGCGAGGAGTGCTGAGAGAGTGTCCAAGGCGGCTCGCCGGGCCTCCTTGTCATCGCACTAGAAACTAAACCGCCCTTACCTCGCCACCTTGGACACTCTCTCATCCCTGAGGGGAGAGCGTTTGATCTCCTAGCCGATGAACGGCGAGGCCGGCAGCATGGCGACCTTCAGCTGACCGGCTGATCGCGGAAACAGGCGGGAGCTACTGCTCTCCCTCTAACGGGGACGTGTGTCCGGGGTGGTGAGGTAAGGGCAGTTGACT
>DASZHA010000095.1:0-3437 GCA_035938265.1 Candidatus Dormiibacterota bacterium | reverse complement strand
GGAGGGATACGAGGCCGACGACATCATCGGCACCCTCGCCACCCAGGCCGACGCCCTGGGGCTGAAGACCTCGATCCTCACCGGCGACCTCGACGTCCTCCAGCTGGTGACCCCCAACGTCGAGGCCCTGACCACCCGCCGTGGCATCTCCGACCTGATCCGCTATGGCGTCGACGAGGTGCGCGCTAGGTACGGCCTGGAGCCAGCGCAGGTCCCCGACCTCAAGGCCCTCAAAGGCGACAACACCGACAACATCCCCGGGGTCCCCGGCATCGGCGACAAGACCGCCAGCAAGCTGCTCCAGGAGTACGGCTCAATCGAGGGCATCCTCGAGCACCTCCATGAGATGCCCGCCAACCGCACCACCGACGCCCTCAGGGAGCACGCCGAGCAGCTGCCGCTGAGCAAGCGACTGGCGACCATCGTCCGTGACGTGCCTGTGACCCTCGACCCGGCCGCCATCTCGCTCAAGGACTACGACGACAGGGCTGTCCGCGAGCTCTTCGAGGAGTACGACTTCCGCACGTTAATGCCGCGGCTGCCCCGGCCCGTGGGGACCAACAAGAAGAAGCCGGAGGACATCGAGGGAACCGGCGTGCTGCCAGGCGCCGCTGATGAGACCGTCGATGGGGAGGCCGCCGCCGGCGCCTCGCTGGCCGGGCCGGCCCGCGGACGCCAGGTCGAGTTCGCCTTCGCCACCCCGGCCACCGCGGCGGGGAAGGCCCAGCCGCTGGAGGTGCCCGTCGAGATAATCACCAACTCCGACCGCCTCCGCCAGGTGCTCGGCCAGTGGTCCCCCCAGCCTGCGGTTTCGCTGGTCCTCGACGATCCCCAGCCCCGGCGCTCGGCCATCGCCGGCATCGCTCTGGCACCGGCGTCGGGGGATGCGGCGGCCTACGTCGCCCTGCGCAGCGAGGGGGCGGAGATCGCGGGCGCCGACGATCTGCTGGCCGTCTTGCGTGATGCATGGGCCGACCTCGACGTGACCGCGTACTCCCTCAAGCAGGCCGAGCTCGCCCTGGGACCGCGGGGCTTCCCGCCGCCACATGGCTTCGACGTATCGCTGGCGTCGTACCTGTCGGACTCGCGGGCCAAAACGCCGCCGGTCGCCGAGCTGTCCTATCAGTGGCTGGGCCGCACCCTGCAGCCCCTCAGTGACGTGCTGGGCAGCGGCAAGAAGGCGATCCTGCCCGGCGACGTCGAGGCCGAGACCGCAGCGCGCCTGTTCGGTCCCGAGCCCGCGGCGCTGGCGCTGCTCAAAGCCCACCTCGAGCCCGAGCTGGAGCGGCAGAACGTGGCCGGCCTCTACCGCGACGTCGAGGTGCCGCTGGCACCGATCCTGGCCGAGATGGAGCTGGCCGGGGTGGGCCTCGACGTGAAGGTGCTTGAGAACCTCTCCACCGAGCTGACGGCGCGGATCACCGCCCTGGAGGACGAGATCCAGGGGATCGCCGGCCACGAGGTCAACATCAACTCGCCGATCCAGCTGCAGAAGCTGCTGTTCGAGGAGCTTGGCCTCTCGCCCGGCCGGCGCACCACCACCGGCAAGGTGTCCACCGACAGCACGGTGTTGGAGAAGCTCCGCGACGCCCACCCGATCATCGAGCTGGTGCTGGAGTACCGTCAGCTGACCAAGCTGCGATCCACCTACATCGACGCCCTGCCGACCCTGGTCGACCCCACCGATGGCCGGGTCCACACCAGTTTTAACCAGACCGTCGCCGCCACCGGCCGGCTGAGCAGCAGTGACCCCAACTTGCAGAACATCCCCATCCGTAGCGAATTGGGGCGCCGCATCCGGCAGGCCTTCGTGCCGCGCAAGGGCAACCTGCTGCTGGGCGCCGACTACAGCCAGATCGAGCTGCGCATCCTGGCTCACCTGTCGGGGGACGAGGCCCTGCTGGAGGCGTTCACCGAAAGCCAGGACATCCACACGGTGACCGCCTCGGTGGTCTTCAACACCCCCATGGCGGAGGTCACCGCGGACCAGCGCCGGGCGGCCAAGGTGGCCAACTTCGGCGTCCTCTATGGGCTCTCCGCTGGTGGCCTGCAGCGCGACCTGGGAATGCCGCTAGACGAGGCCAAGGACTTCATCAAGCGCTACTTCACCCGCTTCGCCCGGGTCACGCAGTACCTGGAGGAGATCAAGAGTGCCGCCTACCTCAACGGCTACGTCGAGACCTTGCTCGGCCGCCGCCGGTACCTCCAGGATCTTCGCGCCGCCAACCCGGTGCTGCGCTCGGCGGCGGAGCGGATGGCCATCAACATGCCTTTCCAGGGGTCGAACGCCGACATCATGAAGCTCGCCATGGTCGCCATCCGCCGACGAATGGGCGCCGATGACATGCGCTCGCAGATGATCCTCCAGGTCCACGACGAGCTCGTCTTCGACGCCGACAAGGCCGAGCTCGACCACCTCGGGCGCCTGGTCAAGGAGGAGATGACGGGAGCCTACGAGCTGAGCGTGCCGCTGGCCGTGGAGGTCAAGGTGGGGCCCGACTGGAGCCGGGTCGAGCCGGTCGAGGTGGAGGCCGCCGCTGCCGGAGCTTCCTGAGGTCGAGACGATCGTCCGCGACCTCCGGCCCCAGCTCGAGGGCCGCGCCGTCGAGCGCGCCTGGGTCGGCCAGCCGGGTGTGCTCCGATATCCATCGCCGGAGGAGTTCGAGGCGCGGATCACGGGGCGGCGGATGCTCCACGTCGGCCGCCACGGCAAGTTCATGCTGGTCGAACTCGACCCGCCCCCAGCGACTGCCCCTGGCGCCGCCGGCGAGCTCGAGATGCTCGTCGTCCACCTCGGCATGACCGGCCGGCTGGGCCTGGCTGAGCCCGAGACGCCGCCTCCGCTGCATACCCACCTGCGACTCCTGCTGTCATCCGGGGTGGAGTTGCGAATGCAGGACTACCGCCGCTTCGGGCGGGTGCTCCTGGGCTCGCCCACCGAGCTGACCGCGGCCGGGGCGCTGCCCCGGCTGGGCCCCGAGCCGGCGACCGAGGCGCAGCCCAACCCGGAGTCTTGGCGAGCATTCCGCGGTGGTCTGTCGCTGCCCGAGTTCTCACGAATCCTGCGCCGCAGCCGGCGCCCGGTGAAAGCTCTCATGCTGGACCAGGGCAAGATCGCGGGGTTGGGAAACATCTACTGCGACGAGGCCTGCTTCCGCGCCGGCGTGCGCCCCACCGCGATCGCCGCGACCCTGGGCTCGGCCCGGCGCCGCCGGCTGTACGACGGTATTGGCGCCGCCCTCGCCTCCGCCGTCGACCTGCGCGGCAGCAGCATCGACGACTACCGCGACGCCTACGGCGGAAGGGGGGAGATGCAGGACCAGCTGCTGGCCTACGGGCGCGCCGGCCAGCCGTGCGTCAACTGCGGCCGCCCCCTCGCCAGAACGGTGGTCGCCGGACGCACCACCGTCTTCTGCCGCACCTGCCAGCGCTGATGC
>DASZHA010000094.1:0-31008 GCA_035938265.1 Candidatus Dormiibacterota bacterium | reverse complement strand
CACCACGCCGGCGAACTCGAAGCCCGGAATGTTGGGAAACGAAAGCTGCCCCCACCGGCCCGCCAGCATCTTCCAGTCCCAGGGCCCAACCCCGGCGGCGCGGTTGCGCACCAGGACCTGGTCGTCGCCAGGGTCAGGGGTGGGCTGCTCGCCCACCTTGACCAGCTCGGGGCCGCCCGCGGCCTCGGTGTATGCGGCCTTCATCTCGATCTCCGGAACGTGGCCGCGGTTGGGGTTATTCCGGAGGCTTCAGTCGACGCCGACGCGCGGGCTGCGACGCTCGAGCTGGAGCACGTCACGCCATGCATCGCCCATCTTGCCGATGCGCTCCTGCACGCCGTAGTCCCGGAAGTCGCGGCGCCGGAAGAGCGCCAGGCTGGCGGCGTTTTCCGGGAAAACACCGGCGTACAGGGTCCAGAAGCCGGCGTCCTCCGACGCCGTGATCATGGCGTCGAGGAGCCCGCCACCCACGCCCTGGCCGCGCGCCGCGGCGTCGACGTAGAGGCTGATCTCGGCGACGCCCTCGTACACACAGCGGGAGGAGACGCGGCTCAGACAGGCCCAGGCGATCACACGATCGAAGCGCTTGGCCACCAGCCGGGGCGCGGCCACGTGGTCGCGGTCCCATTCGTCCCACGAGGGGACCTCGGTCTCGAAGGTCGAGTTGCCGGTTTCCATGCCGGCGCCGTAGATCTCCGCCACGCGCGGCCAGTCCTCGGCGGTCATCGGCACTATCTCCAGCCTGGTCTCGGTGGTCATTGGAGAGCCAATGCTAGTACGGCACCGGGCGAGCGCCCACGGAGCTTAGGTCTAGGCGGTGTGGGACTCCCGGATCATGACGTCCTCCTTGTGGTTCGTAGGGTTCACCATCACCACCGTGAAGAGGTCCTCGAAGTCGACCTTGAACAGCTTCATCAACGATTGCCGGAGGTCCGGGCCGGGGTTCCGGTTGCCCAGCTCCAGTGCGGGGATATAGTTCTGCGTCACGCCCAGCCGCTTGGCCAGCTCCCGCTGGGTCCAGCCCATCGCCTCCCGCTGGGCGCGGAGGCCGGTTGCCCTGACTTCAACTCTCATGCCTGAATCATCTCACTGTGGTGTGTGATTGTCAAAGCAGAATCACACGGCTGCTGGCGATTGCCGGTCCTAGACTTTGACCATGGATCGGCTCCAGCTCAACGACATGAGCTTCTACGGCTACCACGGCAACCTCGAGGCCGAGCGTGAGCTCGGCGGCCGCTACCGCGTCGACCTCGAGATCGGGCTGGACCTGGCCCGCGCGGCCGGCGCCGACGACCTCTCCGAGAGCGTCGACTACGTCCACGTCTACCAGATGGTCCGCGAGGTGATGGAGGAGCAGCAGCACCGCCTGTTGGAGTCGGCGGCGGAGACGATCGCGGCGCAGGTCCTGGGGCTGCCGCGCGTGGAACAGGTCCGGGTGCGGGTGGCCAAGACGCCGCCGGTGCGAGGCAGCTTTGGGGAGTTCGCGGTCGAGATCGTTCGCCCCAGCCCCAACGGCACCGGGCCTTCCGGGCCTCGGTGAGGGTCGCCTACTTCGACTGTCTGTCGGGCGCGTCGGGAAACATGCTCCTCGGAGCCTTCCTCGACGCCGGTGCCCGTCGCGAGACGCTCGACGCTACGGTTGCCGCCCTGGGGCTGGGCGACGCCGCCAGGGTCAACGTCGAGCGGCGGCTCAAGGGCGAGATCGACGCCGCGTACGTCGACATCGACGTCCTCGAGCCAGGGCCGTGGCGCACCGTTGCTGAGATCGATGACGTGATCGCCCGGGCACCACTCGACGACGGCGTGCGGGAGCGAAGCCGGTTGGCCTTCCGGCTCCTGGGCGCGGCCGAGGCCAAGGCCCACGGTGTGCCCGAGGACCAGGTGCGGCTGCACGAGGCGGGCGCGATCGACGCCATCATCGACGTGGTGGGGAGCTTCGTCCTGGCCGACGAGCTGGGCGCCGAGGCCTTCTACTCGTCGGCCCTGCCGCTGTGCCGGGGGAGGGTGGAGACCGACCACGGAACCCTGCCTCTGCCCGCGCCGGCGACGGTCAACATCCTGGAGGCGGTCGGCGCGCCGACGTTCTTCAAGGACGGCGACGCCGAGCTGGTGACGCCAACCGGCGCCGCCATCGTGGCCGCGTGCGCCAGCTTCGAGCCGGCCCACCTGGTCAGCACCGAGCACGAGGGCTACGGCGCCGGCAGCGCCGACCTCGACTGGCCCAACGTCATGCGCGTGGCCATCGGCGAGCTCGACGAGGGATCGGGGCAGCATTATTCCGGGGTCGTCGAGCAGCAGGGGCAGGTCCAGCTGGACGCGGATTGGAGCGAGAGCCAGGCAATCGGGGCGCGGCGGGAGACGGTCATGGTGATCGAGACCAACATCGACGACATGGCGCCCAACCTGCTGGCGGAGATCCCGCGCGCGATGCTCGAGGCCGGGGCTTTGGAGGCGTTCGTGACCGCGGTGGTGATGAAGAAGGGCCGCCCTGGTCACCTTGTCACCGTGGTCTGCGCGCCGGGGCAGGCCGACTCCCTGGCAGCCAAGCTGCTGCGTGAGACGTCGACGCTGGGGGTTCGCATCCGCGAGGAGCACCGGCTGGTGCTCAAGCGGCGGGTCGAGAAATTCTCCAGCAGCCTGGGAGAGGTGGCGGTCAAGCTGAAGCTGATCGACGGCAAGGTGGTCGACGCGATGCCGGAGTATGACGACGTGCGCGTCGCCGCCGACCGTGCCGCCATGCCGGTCGCCGAAGCCCACCGGGTTCTGAGCGAGGAGGCGCGGCGCGAGTTTGTGGGCGCATTGCGCGGGGGAGCGGAATGAGCGCCATCATCGTCGATGGCAGGGCCCTGGCGCGCCGCATCCGCGAGGGGATCGGCTCCGAGGTCGACGAGATGGTGGCGGCCGGCTCCGGTCCGCCCGGGTTGGGCGTGCTTCTGGTCGGCGATGACCCCGCCTCCGCGATCTACGTCCGCAACAAGACCAGGGCGTCCGACGAGGCCGGCTTCTACTCCGAGCAGGTGAACCTGCCCGGCGATGCCGGCCAGGCGCAGGTCCTAGAGGCGGTGGCGGCGTTCAACCAGGACTCGCGCATCCACGGGATCCTGGTGCAGCTGCCGCTGCCCCCCGACGTCGATGAGCTGGCGGTGCTCAGCGCTATTGACGCTGCCAAAGACGCAGACGGCATCCACCCCGAAAACGTCGCGCGGCTGGCGGTGGGGCGGCCACGGGTGCTGCCGTGCACGCCGGCGGGGATCATGGAGATCCTGCGCGACGAGGGCGTGGAGGTCGAGGGCGCCGAGGCAGTGGTGGTCGGGCGGAGCAACATCGTCGGCCGCCCGACTCTGCGGCTGCTCGAGCTTGCCAACGCCACCGTGACCGTGGCCCACAGCCGAACCCATGACCTCGGCGCCGTGACCCGCCGCGCCGACATCCTGGTGCTGGCGGCGGGACACCCGGGGCTGGTCACCGGCGAGATGGTCAAGCCGGGCGCCACGGTCATCGATGTCGGCATGAACCGCCTGCCGGCGAAGGAGCCGGGAGGGAAGGGCAGGATCGTCGGCGACGTCGATGTGGAGAGCGTCTCGCAGGTCGCGGGCCGGCTGACCCCGGTCCCCGGGGGCGTGGGCCCGATGACCATCGCCATGCTGCTGAAGAACACGCTCCAGGCGGCCCGCGCCGCGGCTGTGACCTCGGCGCCGGTCTAGCCCCGAGTACCTCCTCCGGCAGGCGGCATCCCGGCCGTGGCCGGACCATCCGAGTTTCCAACGGGCTGGACGGCTGCTGGATATACACAGATTTGTAGTATACTCGAACATATGTGCGGGGGGAACGCGCAGGGGGTGGGAGCTGGAATCCAGGCTGCGCTCGCCGACGACCTGGGGTCGCTTTCGGCCAGAGAGCTGGGGGAGCGTCTCAAGCGCAACCGTCGGTGGATCGACCTTGTTGAGGCCGACAGTGCTCGGGCCATGGCTCGTTTCGATGAGATCAAGGGATATCAAATCGATGGATCCGTGGACAGCGTCCAATGGCTCAAGGTCCATGGCCGGCTGAGCGGCGGCGCAGCGGCGGAACGAGTGCACCTCGCCCGGGGTCTGCACAGCCTCGATGCGACCCGGCAGGCGCTGTCTTCGGGAGCAATCGGGTTTGGTCATGCCATCGTCATCGCCCGCGCTGTGGACGATGTTGCACCCGAGGCGATGCGACAAGTCGAGGAATTGGCGCTTGAGGTGGCCGCGACCAAGAACCCCAGTGAGCTACGCCTTTTCACGGCAAACGCCCGTGCCGTCATCGACCCCGCTGGCGTGCTGACCAGCTTCAGGCGGGCCCACGCCCGGCGTCGATTCAGCCTGAGCGAGGACCGCGACGGCATGTTCGTCCTAGATGGCTTGCTCGACCCAGAGGGCGGATCGGTGGTCCGGAACGCGCTGGAGCTGTTTCTCGGGCCTCCGGCTGCTGATGATCAAAGGAGCGCCACTCAACGCCGAGCCGACGCGCTGGTCGAGCTAGCACGCCACCGGCTCAACGGGTCTGGAGCAATCGACAAAGCCGTGTCGGGCCGGGCAGGCCGGCCCGAGGTCACGTTGGTCACAACGCTCGAGGCTCTGCGCAGCCACACGGACCAACCGCCAAAGCTCAATGGAATGACCCCGATATCCCAGGAAACCGCGCAGCGGGTCGTCTGCGATTCGTCGATCAGGGTGGAGATCCATGCCGACACTGGCGAGGTTCTCGATGCCGGACGGGCCATGCGTTTGCCGTCCGCGGCTCTTCGAGCCACCGTCGTGGCTCGGGACAAGCAATGCCAGTTCCCGGGGTGCGACCGGCCACCGAACTGGTGCGCGACGCACCACATCAAGAGCTGGGTCGAGGGTGGTCGGACCAGCAAGGACAATCTCACGCTGCTCTGCTCACGGCACCACATGCTGGTCCACGAAGGCGGCTGGCGCTTGGAGGGCAAAGGCGGGTCCGACCTGAGGGCGATCCCGCCCTAACCCGTCGGCCGGGAGCGCCAAGGCGCGCCCAATTGCCGCTCGTTGGACAAAGACGCCCCCAGCGCCGCATCGCGACCACGACGTGCCCAATCAATCGCAGGCGCATAACCTAGGTTGCGCCATGGACTACGCCTCAGCCGTCAGCTACCTGGAGTCGAGCGGCCGCTTCGGGATCAAGCTCGGCCTGGAGCGGGTTCGTGCGCTGCTCGACGTCCTGGGCTCCCCCGACGAGGGCATGCGCGGGGTCCTGGTCGGTGGCACCAACGGCAAGGGCTCGACCTGCGCCTACCTGGTCTCGATCCTGGCCGGCGCTGGCTACAAGGTTGGCAGTATGCCCAAGCCCCACCTGCAGTCCTACACCGAGCGGGTCTGCATCGACGGCAAGCCGATCAGCGAGGCCGAATTCGCCCGCATGGTCACCTCGATACGACCTGCCATCGACGAGGTCGCCCATGAGCTGGGCCAACCCACCGAGTTCGAGATGCTGACCGCGGGGGCGGTCAAGTACATGCGTGAGGCCGGCGTTGACTGGCTGGTCTGCGAGGTGGGGCTGGGTGGCACCCTGGATGCCACCAACGTGCTCGACCTCGGCGTCAAGGTGATCACCAACGTCGACCTCGACCACATGCAATACCTCGGCGGCGACATCGCGTCGATCGCCGAGCAGAAGGCAGGGATCATCCGCGATGGTGACCTGGTGATCACGGGCCAGCTCGACCCCGCCGCGGAGAAGGTCGCCAGGCGCCGGGCGGGCGATGCCGGCGCCGAGCTCTGGGAGCTCGGCCAGAACCTGAAGCTGACCGTCGACGAGACGAGCTGGAAGGGCAGCCGCTTCCACGTGCAGGCACCACCCGACCCGAGGGCGATGTGGAACCTGGAGACGCGAATGCTGGGCGCGCACCAGGCCGAGAATGCGGCGCTGGCTGTGGCAGCGGCCTATGCGGTCTGCTTGCGCTGGGGCGCGCGCCTGGGTCGCGGGCTCATTCGCAAGGGCCTCCTCAAGGCCAGCTGGCCGGGTCGCCTGGAGCTGGTGCGGGGGCGCCCCCTGGTGCTCATCGACGGTGGCCACAACCCCGCCGCGCTGGCCCGCATAGTCGCCGCCGTCCAGGCGCTGCTGGTGGGGGGCGGCGTCCGCCCGGTGGTGCTCTTCGGCGCCATGTCCGACAAGGATGTCCGCGGGATGCTGGCCGCTTTGCCCGAGGACTGGCCCGCGGTCTACACGGCCGTGATCGACGAGCGGGCGATGCCGGCCGCCGATGTGCTGCAGGCCGCCGAGGCGATCGGTCGGGCGCAAGACCAGGCCGTCGGCGGCGTCCCTGCCGCCCTGGCGGCGGCCAAGCGCGCGGCCGGCCCCGAGGGCCTGGTACTGGTGGCCGGCTCGCTGTACCTCGCCGGCGAGGCCCGGACCGCCCTGGGCCGATGACGGTGGCGAAGGTCCCGCCAGCGGACGGCGAAGAACTGGCGCTGGCGCGGCGCCCCGACTTGCTGCCGATGGGGGAAGCGGCGCTCCTGTGGCGATGGCCGGCCAGGGTGCCGTCGCCACGAATGTCGGCGACCGTCGGTGCCGCCTGGCGGGCGGTGCGCGCCGGTCGCCTCGGCGGGGTGGTCGACACTGTCCCTGGGCCGGCCAGCCTGCTGGTCCGCTTCGACCCCCTTCGTACCACCGCGGAGGCGGTTCGCCTGGCGGTCGAAGCCCTCCTGCCCGCAGACGCAGACCCCGCGCCGGGCCGGACGCACACGCTGGCGGTTCGATATGGCGGCACCGATGGGCCCGACCTCGACGAAGTGGCGGGCCGGCTGGGGATGCGGCCGGAAGCGGTCATCCGGGCGCATCAGCAGGCTCATTACTCGGTGCTGGTCACCGGTTTCATGCCCGGCTTCGTGTACCTGGGGCCGCTGGCGCCGTCGCTGCGGCTGCCACGGCGCGAGTATCCCCGACGAGTGGTGCCGGCTGGCTCGGTCGCCATCGCGGAGGCGCAGACCGGCGTCTATGGCGTGCAGAGCGCGGGCGGCTGGTGGCTGATCGGCCGCGTCGAGGCTCGCCTCTTCGACCCCCGGGCGAACCCGCCGACCCGCTTCGCCATCGGCGACCAGGTCTCGTTTCAGCCCGCCGACCATATTGGCATGTAATGGACGCCGCCAGCGTTGCCAACGAGTTCATCGTCCTCCAACCCGGCCCATTGACCACCGTCCAGGACTCGGGACGCCCGGGCTGGGGCGCGTACGGCGTCCCCGAGGGTGGCGCCCTGGACCGCGAGAGCTTTCGCCGCGCCAACGCCCTGGTTGGCAACCCGCCGGGCGCGCCTGCGCTGGAGTTCAGCTACCGCGGCCCCACCGTCCGCTGGCGGGGCCGCCGGCCGGTGGCCTGCGCCGTCGTCGGCGACGAGGAGAGCGTCCGGCTGGTGCGGGCGGACGAGGAGATGTACGCCGGCTTTCTCGCCGGGCGGGCCCATGGCTACATGGCGGTGCCCGGTGGCATCTCCGCGGAGCGCGTCCTCGGCGGCCGTGGCACCTGTCTCAGCGGGGGCTTCGGTGGCCACCTGGGTCGAGCCCTGGTCGCCGGCGACGTTCTCGCCATCGTCGGCGCCGAGCCCGGCGGTCGCGCCAAGACCGGGCTGTCGGTGCCCGATGAGGTGCCGGCGCCGCTGCGTCTTGCGGCGCTGCCATTTGGCGACTCAGACGTTGCCGCCCGCGCCTTCCGAGGGCTGACACGGGCCGCCTGGCGCGTGGAGACCGGCGACCGCGTCGGCATCAGCCTGACCGGGGCCAAGCTGCGACTGCCGGCCCTGGGCCTGAGTCAGCCGACCTGCCCCGGCGCCATCCAGGTCAGCGGCGACGGCCGCCCCATCGTGCTCTTGCGCGACCATCCCACGGTCGGCGGCTATCCCGTGGTTGCGGTGCTGGCCCAGGCCGACCTCGACCGGGCGGCCTGGCTGCGGCCCGGACAGGAGGTGCGATTCGTGGCCACGACGCCGGACGAGGCGCTCGGACGCCTGCGGAGCGCGGCGGCCAGATGAGCCGGGTCGTGGATATCAACGTCGACGTCGGCGAGGGCGCCGACGACGAGAAGCTGATGCCGTTTCTGACCTCGTGCAGCATCGCCTGCGGGGGCCACACCGGCGACACCGAGTCGATGCTCATGGCCCTCAGGCTGGGCCGGGACCACGGCGTGCTGATGGGCGCCCACCCCGGCTATCCCGACCGGGCGGGCTTCGGCCGTCGCGAGTGGAGCATCGTGACCGCCGATCTCTACCTCAGTCTTGCTTCGCAGTTGGACGCGCTGAGCCTCGCCGCACACAAGGTGCAGGTGCACCTCACCCACGTCAAGACCCACGGCGCCCTGTACGACAAGGCGTGGCGCGACGATGAGGCCGCCACCGCGGTGGCTCGCGCCGTCCTGGCCTGGAGCCCGGGGGTGGCGATCTTCGGTCCGCCTGGGTCGGCACAGGAGGCGGCCGCCAACCGGCTCGACGTCCCTGTCATCCGTGAGGCGTTCGCCGACCGTCGCTACGCCGCCGATGGCACGCTGGTGCCGCGGTCGGAGCCGGATGCGGTGATCACCGACGCAGCCGAGCTCAAGGGCCAGCTCTCCAACCTCTCCGGGCTAGAGTTCGACACCTTGTGTGTTCACAGCGACAACCCCGCTGCCGCCGAGCTCCTCGCCGCCCTTCCCGCGGTAATCGAGGAGCTCGGCTGGGAGATCGGGCCCTACCCGGTAACCTGACTCGGCGGAGCGGCCCCTGAAGCGCTGGCTCGGGCCCCTGACCCGGGATGACCTGCTGGCCCGCGGCATCTTTGTCCTGGGCATGGCCGCACTGGGGGCGGCGGTGGCGTTCGTGGTGATCAACCGCCCGGAGCTGTTTGGCCCCAAGCCGGCGCTGTCGCCCACCGCCCGCCACCATGTCCTCGACTCGCCCTACACCAGTCAGCCCTTCGTTCCCGGCCAGCCGCAGGGGCAGACCAGCATCGCGCTGGGCCGGGCTCAGCCAGGCAGCCTGGGCCGCTCCTATCGCGCCGCGGGTTACCAGTGGCTCGCCGTCACCGACGCCAACTCCCTGACCCCGGTCGGAACCTTCAAGACGGCGGGCCTGGTCGCGGTCCCGGGCGTGGACGCCGCCTACCCCTTCGGTCACTTCATGGCCATTGGCGTTGAGAGTCTCGAGCAGGCCAGCACCCCGCAGGTGGCGGTCGACTGGATCCGCCGCGCCGGCGGCGCCGGCTTCATCGCCCGTCCCCTCCAGACCCCGGCGATGAGCTACGAAACGATCGCCTCGCTGGACGGGCTGGACGGGATCCAGGTGTTCGACGCCCGCCTGGCCAAGCAGGAGCCACCCCGGGCGGACGCCACCGCGCTGTGGGACCGGCTGCTGACCGACCACCATATCGTCTGGGGGATCGTGGGCGACGACACCGTCGACGACAAGGGCGCCGACTCCGTTGTCGGCCAGACCCTGGTCGACGTGCAGGTCGACCAGGTGACGCCGTCGGCAATCGCTGATGCCCTCCGACGGGGCGCCTTTGTGGACAGCGCCGGGGTGCGGGTGGAGAGCGTCACTGCCAGCGGGGACACCATCACGGTCGTGACCAAGGACGCCGATACCATCCAGTTCATTGGCAGCGGCGGCAGCGTCCGTAAGCACGTCAGCGGTGCGCGAGCGGACTACAAGGTCGACTGGAGCGAGGGCTACATTCGGGTTTTTGCCACCAATGGCAAGGGCGGCCGGGCCTGGACCCAACCGATCGTGGTCAATCCGTAGCCGCACGCGGAGCCCGCACCTGACCCGGCTCCTACGATTGGGAGGATGACCACCGATGTCCTGCGCGTCTCCCGGACCAGGCTGGCACTGCTCACCGCGGTTGCCGCCATCGGTGCCGCCGACGTGGCGGCGTTCGCCGTCACCGAGCCTTCGGTGGCGTTCAAGACCGGTGGCCGAGCCGGTGGCACCCTCTTCGGCCTTGGCATCTGGGTGGCGCTGACGCTGGTCGCCGGCACCCGGCTGCGCCGCCATGACAGTGCCCGGCTCAGCACCGCGACGATCGGGCTCGCGGGGCTGGCCGCTGTGGACGGCGTCGGCCTCGCCCTGATCCATTGGGCGGCGAAGGTTGGCGGGGTGCGGCCGCTGCTGGGCGCGTCCCTCGGCCTGGCCGCGATTGGCTTGGTGGTCTCGGGGCGGTCAAGGTGATGAGCAGATCCTTCCAGCACTTCAACGACGCCTCAGTAAAGAAGGTCTGGCAGGGCATCGAAGCCCGTTCGGTCAACGGCGAGCGGATGACCGTGGCCCTGGTCGACCTCGGGCCCAATGCGGCTGCCCTTCCCCACCAGCATGAGAACGAGCAGATGGGGTTCGTCATCCAGGGGGAAATGGAGATGACGATCGACGGCGAGACCAGGAACCTCCGCGCCGGCGATACGTACACGATTCCCAGCAACGTCCACCACGCGGCCGTCGCCGGCGCCAATGGAGCAGTCGTCTGCGACATCTTCGCCCCCACCCGGGCGGACTGGGAGGCGCTACCCGATCACGAGCCGAGCCCCAGCGCCTGGCCGGGGGAGGGCTGAGCTCCTACCAGAGCCCCCCGCCGCCGACCAGGACATACAGGATGGGGCCGATGCCCCAGAAGAAGCACACGACGACCCAGATCAGCTTCTGCCCACCCCCGAGGTCGTCCCGTCCCAGGATGTTGATCAGCGCCAGGACGAACGCGATCGGGTGCAGGAAGACCGACAGCAGGATCTCGACCAGGAGCTTCATTCCGCGAGCGTAACAGCGCGCGGGGTCACCAGCCGGTGGCGCATCCCCCGATCGGCCCCACAGCGCAGGTGACCGGCAGCACCGCCGCGACCAGCAGTCCCAGCACCAGCAGTGCGCCCGCCCGTCGGGAGTGGACGAAGGCGGCGGCGACATACCACAGCGGCCACACCGGGTAGCGCGGCGGCGGCTCCGTCGGCCGGGGCTCCCTGTACGTCCCCAGCACCTGCAGCAGCCGCGGGGTCGCCAGCACCACCAGCAAGGCGGGCAGCGGCAGGGCGCGCAACACCACCAGGGCGATGGCGGTCACGTAGAAGGCCACCATCAGCACCGCGTTCGCCTGGCGGGCCAGCCTCTCACCCAGCAGCTGCGGCAGCGTCCCGATTTTGAGCGGCTCGTCCCACGGCATCTTGTCGATGTGCTTGCCCATCAGCACCGACATCACCAGCAGCCCATAGGGGATCGAGGCCACCAAAACCTGCCAGGGGATACGGCCGGTGGCGGCGAAATAGGTGCCACCGACCATGATCGGGCCCCAGATCAGGAAGACGCCGGGTTCGCCCATGCCGCGCTTCTTCAGCCGCAGCGGCGGCGCTGCGTAGGCCACCGAGATGAAGAGCCCGGCCAGGGCAAACGCCACGATCAGGGGCCCCCGGGCCCAGGTCAGCACCAGCATGATCGCCAGCCCGACAAAGTTGAGGACCACCGCGGCCCGAGCCAGGCCGCCGCGACTGATCATCCCCGAGAGCACAGGGTGGGGGGCGTAAAGGGCCCGCGGGTAGTCCTTGGTGTCGGCCCCGGTGTCGAGGTCGAAGAGGTCGTTCATCAGGTTGTTGTTGGCGTGGGCGATGACCGCGCCCACCGCTGCCAGGGCGAACCAGAGGGGGTTGAACCCGGGCGCGCGCACCGCCAGCAGTCCCGCTACCGAGACCGCGATCAGGGTCATCGGCTGGACGCATGCTCGCGTCAGGACCAGCCAGCGGCTGATGCCGTCGACAGGGTTGTCGGGGCAGTTGCACGTCCGCAGCGCGTAGCGCCAGTTGTTGAGCAGCCGGACTGGGGAGAGGGAACTGGGCTCGGCGACGACCGTTGGCGTGCTCATGCCATCGCTCGCTGTCGGCTAGTTGCGGCGCTCGATGGCGAAGGCGGCTATGGCGCCCAGCCGGTTGCGCACGTCGCCGTCGGGCACCGCGTCGAGGGCGGCCACCGCCTTGTCGCGGTAGTTGGAGGCGCGCGCCAGCGAGCGGTCGAGGGCGCCGGCCTCGCGGACGATGGCGATCGCCGCCTCGGCGTCAAAGCCGTCCTCGCGGTCGAGCAGCGCCGTCAGCTGGGCCCGCACGTTGTGGTCCTGGGCGGCGTACACCAGCGGCAGCCCCACCGACTGCCGCAGGTCCTGGACCAGGGCCTTGCCGGAGTCGGGGGAGAAGTCGAGGACGTCATCGACCATCTGGAAGGCGACCCCGAGGTTGTGGCCGTAGGCGGCCATGGCCTCGACGACCTCGTCGGAGGCGCACCCCAGGGCGGCGCCCGCGGCGCAGGCGCCGGAGAAGAGGGCCGCGGTCTTGCCCTCGACGATGCGCAGGTAGCCGCTCTCGTCGAGGTTGTCCATGCCGCGGTAGGAGAACTCCTCGATCTGGGCCTCGCAGACGCGCGACACCGCCTCCACGATCAGTCGGGTGGTGCGGGTGTTGTCCAGCTCGGCCAGCAGCGCCGCCGCCCGGCCGAAGTAGAAGTCGCCCACCCGGACGGCGGCCCCCGGGCCGTATGCGACGTGGACCGCGGGCCGGCCGCGGCGCATCGGGCTCTCGTCGACGATGTCGTCGTGGACCAGGGTGGCGTTGTGGATGAACTCCACCACCGAGGCCAGGGTCGCGGCTCGGGCCGGGTCGTGGGCCTCGCCTAGTCGCGAGGCGAGGTAGGCCAGCTGGGGCCGGATGCGCTTGCCGCCGGCATCGAGCAGGTCTCCCATCGGCCGGCCCACGGCGCCGGGGTCTTCCGCCAGCAGCTGGTGGATCTGCGCTTCGACGACCTCGACCTCGCGACCCTTGGTCTCGGCCCCGTCCGCCCCGGGGGGCACTGGTCGGAGCACTTCGGCCAGACTGCCCGGTCCACTCGCCGCCTTGGTGACCGCGCTGCGCAGGCTTTCTTCGTAGGGCTCGCCGATGGCCGCGGTCATGGCGGCACGGGAGAACTCGATCTCCACGTCGGCACGTCCGAGGCGGGTTGCCAGCTCGGCGGCGCAGACGAGGCAGTAGTCCCCCAGCAGGAGCTCGTCCCGGCGACAGATCGCGTCCTCGGTGAGGCGGTGGAACTTAAAGCCGCGGTCTACCAGCTCGGCGGCCACCACGATCTCGGCTACCTCGGCCCAGTCGCCGCCACCGGCGGCTTCGTCGGCGACGGCCGCATACCCCTGCAGCACAGCGGCATCGGCCGGAGGCAGAGGCCGCTGGCCGCGGACTGCGTCCGCCAGCTCGTCGACCCGTGGCGCCGGTGTGTCGAGTGGGGGAACCGTCGCGGGCTTGTTCACGCTTGTAATGGTAGTTACGCCGGGGGGTGTCGCCCGGATCAGAGGCGGTGGCCCGCGCGCGCGACTGCCTTAGCCGGCTCTTAGGCGATGGCTAGCTCTCGGTCGTGAAGCTCCAGTCTTTGCTCAGCGGCGCGCCGGCGACCGACGCTTGGATGTGGACCTTGTACGTCGTCTTCGACTTCAGCGGTTGCTTCGGCAGGATGGTGAGCACGTTCTCGTCCGATTGAACCGGCGGGAGGGTGTAGAAGAGCACGTCGTTGCCGTCCTGGTCCTTGACGCTGACGGGTCCTACCAAGATGTTGACGAACGGGTTGAAGTTCACCGTGATGGGGTACCCGGTGGGAGACTTGTAGCCGCCGGGTACCGGGTCAGGCAGCTCGTTGCCGGTGAACTGGCGCGGGATGTCCACCTGGTTGTCGGCGGGGTAGGCGACCATCGAGGCGACCTCCCCTCGACCCGTCTGGAAGCTCATGTCCATGGTCTCCATCGGCAGGCCGCCGCCGAACGACTCGCCGAAGCCGACCGCGTCGAGCAGCGGGCTCATCAGCGGGAACCTGTGGTAGACGCTGTCGATCCAGACCTGCACCGACGCCTTGGGAGTGCCCTCGTGGTCGATGACCTCGGCCATGCTGAGATTGGCGGGGAAGCCGAAGTGGACGGCGCGGTCGCGCATCGTGAACCCGGTGTACCCCGGCGTCCCGGCGACCTCCTTGTGGATGCCAAGGCCCTTGACCCCCGGGTTGGAGAGGTTGAAGAGCCACCAGTAGGAGTGGGACTCCGCCCCGGCGCTGATGCGGTCATCGAGGTGGACCGGTTTGAGGCCGGCCTTGGCGCGGTAGTCGTTGAGCGTGTTCAGCGCGGCGGCGTTCACGACCTGGCGGTTGGCGTTGACGCTCACCTGGATTCCCGACAGTGGGTTCGAGGTATCGACCGGGAGCAGGGAGACCCTGACCTGGTTGGCGGCCGCCTCGTCGCCCTTGATGTAGCGAAGGAAGCCGTAGAGGAGGTTGGCGATCGGCGCGCTGGTGGGGGCGTCGGCGTTGGCCCGGCGGAGAAGGGTCTCCGCCTCGGCAACGTTGTGATGCAGGGTGAAGACCGACATTGCCAGGCTCGACTCGACGGCGGCGTCGTGGGGTTTGAGGCTGTTGGCGGCGCCGAGGGCGTCGGCGGCCACGGTAATGTCCTGCTGCTCCAGGGCGATGCCACCCAGGTAGAGGCGGAGGCCGGCGTCATTGGGGTTCATGTCGATGGCCGTCTTCAGCAGCGTCACCCCCTGCTGGGGATCGCCGTTGGTGAAGAAGTAGCCGGCCAGCTCCCGGGTGCGCTCGGCCCACTTGGGCTGGATGTCCCGGGCGGCCTTGAAATGGGCGAGCTGCGCGGACTTGTCGCCGGTGTCGCCGGCGAGGTTGGCCCGCTCACGCTCGACCTCGGCCTTCTCGTACTCGTCGGCGGCGAGGGGTGCGGCGGCATCGATCTGAGACTGAGCCGAGGCGGGGTCACCGCTGTCGGCCAGTGCCTCGCTGTAGAAGGCATGGGCAAGGGACGACCTGGGCCCCGCCTTGACCGCCTGGGCCCCGATGTCGGCGGCCGTCTTGAGGCCGGCGTGGTCGGTCCCCGCGGCCCAGTCGTGGACCCGCGTGTTGATCGCCAGGGCGATGACGGAGTTGGGGTCAGCGTTGAGCGCCTGGTTGACCTGGTCCTGGGCCTCGGGGAACCGGTGGTTGTAGTTGAGGAAGAGCGCGTAGAAGGCGTGCCCGTCGACCGACCTCGGATTGGACGAGAGCAGCGACTGGAAGGCGGCCTCGGCATCGGCGTACTTGTTGGCGAAGAAGGCGCTCTTGGCCGTGTCCAGGGCGGGGCCGCCCCCGCCGCTCCCGGAGGTGGCCGACGGCGACGGCTTGCCGGCGACGCTGGGCGGGAATGAGCACGAGACCACGCACGTCGCCAGTACCAGCGCACCGGCCAGCCGGCCCCGGCGACCGGCCGCGGCGATAGCTCGGACCATCTCCCAGCACGATACCAGCCCGCTACTCGACCCTCCCACGGGAAGGGCGGCTGACCTCTAGTAGTCCCCGCGCTGCCTCCAGGAGGTCGAGCGGGGGCTGTCGGACCCCTGCAGCGGCGAGCTCAGGAACTGCTCCTGGAGCTCCCAGACCTGCTCGATCAAGGAGGTCACATTGGCCTTGGGGGGAGCATCCACGCCGAAGTCTCGGAGACGGTCGCGGAGGGCCTGAGGGAGCGAGGTGGTGTCGCGGAGATTGAGCTGCTCAAGCGCGTCCAAGATGTCGTCGAGGTCACGGAGCTTCTCGCGTCGGACGCTCTCTTCCATCCTTCTCCACGGCTCTTCAGGGAATCGTGATGAGGTCTCCCTGGGCGAGCAAGGTTGCATTATATGGCTGTCGACCAGGCCCGGTCGGATTGGCGGCAGATTGC
This sequence comes from Candidatus Dormiibacterota bacterium, assembly GCA_035938265.1. GTDB lineage: Bacteria > Chloroflexota > Dormibacteria > DASZGP01 > DASZGP01 > DASZHA01. The sequence continues at coordinate 15,307 of DASZHA010000094.1, read as the reverse complement.
GCTGAAATACGCGCCAAGCACAGTCCCGATTGCTAGACTAATGCTAGGCCTGCCCTAAGTAATCCTGATACTGCCATGCTAATCAAACACCGAAGCCTTATTGCTCCTCCGATCGACGACGGGGCCACCGTCGTGTTCGGGCTGATCTCCTGCCTGCTGCTCCTGTCGGTCGCCGCCGTGGTCGACCTGCAATTCTCGGTGGCGATCTTCTACGCCCTCCCGATTGCCCTTGCCGCCTGGCTCTTCGGTCGCTGGATCGGAGCCGGCGTCACCGCTTTCTCCATCGTCGCCACGACCTCGATCGCGCTTTTCGGCCACCACTACCTGGGGGCCCTGCCGATCTTCGTCACCGGCCTTGTCCTGGTGGGAATCGTCTCCATCGTCGGCAGTCAGTGGGCGCGCCGGTCGGACGAGCTTGTCGACGAGCTCAACCGTGGCGACCGTCGCCACCGCCAGCTGCTCGACACCCTGACCAGGGTGGGGCAGGAGCTGGTAACGGGCAAGCGGATCGAGGTCATCGCCGGGCTGGTGATGGACAGCCTGGTCGGCGGTCTGGAGCTGGACGCCGCCTGGGCCTACCAGCGCGCCCCCGACGGCGGCCTCAAGATGCTGGCCTGCAGCGGCGTCCTGCCGGCGGCCACTGGCGAGCCTATCCATGCTCTGGAGCGCGCCGGCATGGCGTCCTGGCTGGAGCTGCCGGTCAGGGTCAAGGGCCGCAGCTGGGGCACGGTGGTACTGGCCACGCGCAGGCAAAGGGCGTGGACCAGCGAGGAGCGGGGCATCGCCATCGCCCTGGTGAACCAGCTCGGCCTGGCGATGGAGAACGCCAGCGCCTATCGTGCCGCGATCGAGGCCATGGTCCGGCTCGAGGAGGTCAACCAGCTGAAGTCGGACTTCATGAAGACGGCGTCGCACGAGCTGCGCACGCCGATGACGGTGCTCAGCGGCTACATGGACATGATGTCCGACGGGTCCCTGGGGAGGGTGCCCAACGGCTGGGCCAAGCCGATCTCCCAGGTCAAGCTCAAGGTGATCGAGCTCAACCGGCTGGTGCAGATGATGCTGGACGCATCGCGCAGCGAGTCGGCCGACCTCAAGCTCGACCTCGAGGAAACCGACATCGGTCCGGTCCTCGAGCTGGCCATCGCCGCCCAGGAAGCCGACGCAGACCGCGCCGGCGCCTATCTCCAGTTCGACGCCCCCCCGGGACCGGCGATGGCAAGGTTCGACCGCGACAAGATCCTGGTCGTTCTGCGCAACCTGGTGGAGAACGCCGTCAAGTACTCGCCCGCCGGCAGCACCATTGACATCGGTCACCAGGAGGTCGATGGCGAGGTCAGGATCTGGGTCGCCGACCGCGGTCCCGGGATTCGCGCCGGCGACAAAGCGCACGTCTTCGAGCAGTTCTACCGGGTCCAGCACCGCGACCAGGGGGCGATCGGCGGCACCGGCCTGGGGCTCTACATCGTCCGCCAGCTGACCGAGGCCCAGGGCGGCACGATCTCGATCGAGGATCGCAGCGGTGGTGGCAGCATCTTCACGGTTACCCTCCCCCGCGCCAATGGGGTCAAGCCCCCTGTGGTGGCGGCCCGCTCCGCGACGGGGTAGCTGGCAGCCGGGTGGCCGGACAAAAGAGAAGACCCGGTCCAAACGGGCCGGGTCTTCTCTGGGTTAGGGAGGGATGATGCCTGCGGATGTGATTGGACCGCACCGGGGTGTCAAAGCCAATAGGCCCGTGGCAACAGTTGTGTGCCAGCCGGTGGGGGGACCTAATATCGGGCGGTGACCGATGCCGCGGTAATCACCGTCAGCGACCGGGTGGCTGCCGGTGACCGCGAGGACCTCGGCGGCACGGCGGTGGCCGATAGCCTGGCCGCCGCCGGCTTCCACGTGACAGCGCGGGTGGTCGTGCCCGACGACGCCGGCGCCCTCAGCCACGAGCTCGCCCGGCTCAGCGAGCTGGTGCCCCTGGTGGTCACCACCGGTGGGACCGGGATCTCGCCCCGGGACCGCACCCCGGAGGCTACCTTCGAGGTCGCCGACTACCTGGTGCCGGGCATCGGCGAGGAGATGCGTCGCTCGGGCCGCGACAAGACGCCCACGGCGGTGCTGTCCCGAGGCGTCGCCGCCGTGCGCGGCGGCTGCCTGATCGTCAACCTACCCGGCAGTCCAAAGGGCGCGGTGGAGAGCCTGGAGGCGGTCCTGCCGGTCATCCCCCACGCCCTCGACCAGCTGGCGGGGGCCGACCACTCGGCCTAGCTCCGCCGCGCGGGCCGCGACCGCGCGCCACTCCGGCCGCCCTTCTTGGCCAGGACTCGCACCGCCTCGATCGAGGCCCAGGGATCCACCGCCTTGACCATGTCGATCACCGCCAGCCCGGCGACGGCGCAGGCTGTGAGCGCCTCCATCTCGGCGCCGGTGCGCTCAACGCAGCGGACCGTTGATTCGAGGCGCACGCCGGGGATCGATGCGTCGAGGACGGCTTCAACGTCGACGTCGGTGAGCGCCAGCGGGTGGCAGAAGGGCACCAGCTCCGCGGTCCGCTTGGCCGCCATCACCCCCGCCAGCCGGACGACGGTGAGCAGGTCGCCCTTGGGCAGGTCGCCGGCGGCCGCGGCTGCGAACGCTGCCTTGGACATGCGCACCTCGGCCCCGGCGCGTGCCTCCCGGGTGGTCACCGCCTTGGCCGAGACGTCGACCATGTGGGCCCGGCCCCTGGGGCTGAGGTGGCTGAGGCGCGCCTTCGGTGGCAGCGGGCTGCTAGTCCTGAGGTGACCCGAGCAGGTCTTTGACGGCGCTCCGCAGCCCTTCGAGGCTGTACGGCTTGGGGATGAACCTGCTGGCGCCTGCGGCGATCAGCTCGTCCTCCCGCGTCTCGGCCGCGGTGAAGATCATGACCGGCACGTGCTTGAGCTTGCGGTCGGAGCGGATCTTCTTGCACACCTCGAGGCCACTGATCCCCGGCATCATCAGGTCCAGCAGGACCAGGTCCGGCTGGTACTCGCGGAGCAGGTCCAGGGCCTGCTGGCCGTCCCGCGCCTTGAGGACGTGGTAGCCCTCGAGGTCGAAGAACATCGCCAGCACGTGCATCAAGTGGGGGTCGTCATCGACCAGCAGGATCGCCTCAGTCAAGGCCCGGTCCCTGGGTACCCAAAAACATGGCGCTACTTTACGCGCTGGTGGCGCCAGCTGAGCACCATTTACCGCCTCGTGCCCTGCTCGTCATCGCCCTGTTGGGCCGCGGCGTCGAGGTCGTCGCGACGAAAGTCCAGCTGGCGGGCGACGGCGGGTTGGCCGCGGACCACCGCCGCGGGACCGAACCGCTGGCGCAGCTGGTCGAGGGCGGTGTCGAGGGCGTGGTGACGATTCCGGTCGGGGTCGAACAGCTCGCCCTGGGTGTCGTCGCTCAGGCCGGAGGCGCCGACGCCGATGAGCCGAATCGGTCGCGGCTCTGGCAGGGCTTCGTCGAGCAGCCGCTCCAGCGCCTCGAGGACCTCTTTGTCGACGTCGGTTGGCGCTTGCAGGGTGGCCTGGTGGGTATGTGTTTCGAAGCCGGCGTAGCGCAGCTTGATGCGCACCGTTCGGGCCCACAGGCGGTTGTGGCGCAGGCTCTGGGTGACGTCTTGGGCCAGGGCCCGCACCGTCTGGCGAAGCTTCTCGCGGTCGACCACGTCGCGCTCGAAGGTCACCTCTCGGGAGATGCTCTTGGGCATTCCCGGGATGCTGACCTCACGGAGGTCGTCGCCCACCGCCAGCCGCTGCAGCTCAGGCCCGCGGCTCCCAAGCCGGGCCGTAAGTACTGCCGCGGGCAGGGCGGCGAGGTCGCCGACCGTCCGCAGCCCCAGCCCGTCGAGCCGCCGTTGTGCCGCCGGCCCAAGGCCGGGCAGTACCCGGATCGGCAGGGGGGCGAGGAAGGCGGGCTCCTCCCCGGGGCGGACCACGACCAGGCCGTCGGGCTTGCGCAGGTCGCTGCCGATCTTGGCCACCACCTTGGAGGCGCCGATGCCCACCGAGGAGGTCAGCCCGCCGGTGACCTCGCGGACCTCGGTCTTGATCCGGGCCGCTACATCCTCGGGATGGCTCCGCGCCTCGCGGCTGCCGCTGAGATCGAGGAAGGCCTCGTCCAGCGCCAGCGGCTCGATCACCGGCGTGTACCGTCGCAGCACCGAGAAGACCCGCGATGAGGCGGCGCCGTAGGCCTTGAAGTCCGCCGGGATGAATACCAGCTGATGGCAGAGTCGCCTGGCGGTAATCGACGGCATCGCCGAGTGGACGCCGAATTTGCGGGCTTCGTAGGAGGCGGCGGCGACCACGCCGCGGGGCCCGTCGTATCCCACCGCCACCGGCTGGCCGCGGAGCTCCGGCCGGCGAAGCTGCTCGACCGACGCGTAGAAGGCGTCCATGTCGAGGTGGAGGATGCAGCGGCTGAACGCTGCCGAGTTGTCAGGCGCGGCTGGCCCTCGCCTTGAACTCGGCGATCTCGCCGGGCGTGAGGTAGCCCGCCTTCATCAGGAGCTCGACGTAGGGCACCTCCAGCAGGGGCGCGATCCGGCGCAGCACCCAGGGCGGGGGGTTGTCCTTGTTCTTGTTGACCGACTGGTAGAAGTAGATCTGGTTGAGGTCGGCCTGCACCGCCAGCCGGTGCAGTGACAGCCCGCGGTCAGCGCAGCGCGCCTTGAGATAACTGGTGAATTCATTAGTTGCCATGGCGAGGTCGGTCCAAGTCTAAGCCGCTCTCCAGGGACCTTCGGAGGCCGTTACACAGCCGGTCACAGAGGGGTCTCAATGAGTTTGATGCGTATTTGCAACAGCGGGGCCCCCCGTCATACTGACGCCAATTTGAGAACTATCGGCGGTTAGTGGTCAGTGACGCAGAACCGCAACCTTCAGATCGCGATCGCCGCATTCGCTGTAGCGGCAGTCGCCTTGATCCTCTCAGCGCTGTACGCACTGGGCGTGATCAGCCCACCCTCCAACTTGGGCGGACCGGGCACGACCTCGCAGACCGGCAGCCTGAGGGTGGAGGGCAACCTCCACGTCGACCGCAACACCTCGGTGTCGGGGACGATGGACGTCACCGGGCCGACCACGCTGACCTCGCTGACCGCCAGCGGCAACAGCACCCTCAACTCGGTGCGGCTGACCGGCCCCCTCAACTCCGAGTCGACCATCACCGGGACCCAGTTCATCAGCACCGTGGCCAACGGGCACGCGCCCTTCGTGGTCACCAGCAGCACCCTGGTCCCCAACCTCCACTCGTTCAACACCGACAACCTGGGTGGGTTCAGCCCGACCTACTACCTCGATACCTCGGGTAACACCCAGAGCAAGGCCGGCCTGCTCAACCTCGGCGGCCTCAACAGCGGCAGCCTCAACGTCAGCGGCACCAGCAACCTCACCGGCCCGGTCAACATCGGCGGCGCCACCACGCTGAGTGGTCCCCTGACCGTCGCCGGGCTGACAACCCTCAACGGCAACCTCAACGTGCCCGGCAGTGCCACCGTCGGCACCCTGACCACCAGCGGGAACGCCACCATCGGCGGCAACCTCCAGGTCAACGGCAGCACGACCCTGGCCCAGCTCAACGTCATCAACCTCACCGTCGCCAACGCCGCCGGCATCGGCGGCCCGCTTACGGTGGGCGGCGCCACGGCGCTGAACAGCAGCCTCAGCGTGGCCGGCCCGACCACCCTCAACGGCGGCCTGCAGGTAAACGGCAACGGCGCGATCAGCGGCAACCTCAACGTCGGCGGCGTGGTCACCGCCGGGTCGGGGCTGGTGGCCCAGAACGGCGGCCTCACGGTCCAGGCTGGGGGCGCATCGATCAACGGCAACACGACGATCAACGGCACCACCACCGTCAACGGCTCCACCAACCTCAACGGCATCCTTGACGTCAGCCAGCTGCTCACCGCCAATGGTGGCGCCACCATCAACAACGGCGCCACGATCAACAGCGGCGCCACGGTCAACGGGGGCCTCTCCGTCGCCGGCGGCAGCACCACCGACAGCCTTCACGTCACCGGCATCAGCCAGCTCGACGGCACCACCACGGTGGGCACCGGCTGCGTCCCGTCGGGCACGCCCAAGCTGATCGTCTGCGGCGACTCCTTCATCAGCGGCACCCTGACCGCGGGCAACGTCAACTTCAGCAACATCACCGCCAACTCGATCACCACCCCGCTGGTCACCTCGCCCACGGGCCAGGACCTGACGCTTCAGCCGAGCGCCGGCCACAACCTGGTCATCGCCGGGCCGGTCACCACCCCGGGAGACCTGACCATAACGCCCGGTAGCGGCAACGTCTCGATCATCGGAAGCCTGGGCACGTCGCAGGCGATCACCGCGGGCAATGGCCTGACGGTCAACGGCGCACTCGCCACGCTCAACCAGGGCCTCACCGTCAACGGCGCCCTGGGCACCCTGAACCAGGGCCTGACCGTCAACGGCGCCCTGAGCACGCTCAACGCCGGGCTCAACGTGACCGGCGCGCCCACCAACCTCACCGCCACCACCATCACCGGCGGCCTGACCCAGTCGGGCGGCGACGTCTCCCTGGTCGGCAGCGGCGGCAACGCGGTCGCCATCAACGGCACCGGCACCCACGTCACCGGTCCCTTTGACGTCAGCGGATTGGCCACCCTCAACGGCGGACTGCTGGTGAACGGCAATGGCCACGTGACCGGCACCCTCCAGGTCGACGCCGGCACCACCTTCAATGGCGGCGCCACCTTCAACGCCAGCGGGGCCACGCCCGGCCTCACCGCCAATGCCGGGGCCGGTGCCCCCGGGATCCACGCCGTCGGTACCGCGTCGCAGCCCGCCATCGTCATCGACACGGCCGGCACCAACAATGACAACGGCGTCCGGGTGAACGGCAATGCCGACGTCACGGGCACGCTGACCACCAACCAGCTCAACGCCGCCAACCTCAGCCTCAGCGGCAACCTCACGGCCAACAACATCACCGCCAGCGGCACCGTGACGGGCAACGTCGGGGCCTTCAACTCCCTGACCAGCAATGCCACCTCCAACCTCGGCATCAGCCCGGCCGGGACGCTCACGGTCACCCCCGGCAACCTGACCTTCAGTCCCGGGTCGAACAACCTCGTCCTCGACGCCAGCGGCAACCTGACCGCGGCCAGCGTGGTCAGCGGCACGCAGCTGACCTCGACCGTCGCGCCCGGCACCGCGCCCCTGGTGGTCAGCAGCGGGACCCTGGTGGCCAACCTCCACGCCGCCCTGGCCGACAGCGCCGCGACGCTGGGCGGCAACGGCGCAGGCTTCTTCCTCGACACCTCGGGGATTGCTCAGACCAAGGCGGGGGCGCTCACCCTGGGCGGCCTGCTGACCGCCAACGGCGGCATCGGCACCAGCACCCTGACGGCCACCAACGTCACCACCAATGGCGTCACCCTTGGCGCGGACACCTTGACCGCGGGCATGTACACCGGGTCGCTGACCATCACCGGGTCGTCAACCGTCAACACCAACCTCCACGTCGTCGGCGCCACCCAGCTCGACGGCACCCTCGCTGTCACCGGCACCAGCACCCTGAGCGGCGACGTCGGCATCGGTGCCGCGCCGGTTGCTGGCTTCAAGCTGGCGGTCAACGGCAACACCCAGATCACCGGCAATGCCAGCGTGGGCGGCAACCTTCTGCTGGGCGGCACCAGCGAGCTGTCAGGCGGTGCGCTCCGCGGCGTTGCCACCTGCGCGGCCCCCGTCGGGCTGAGCGTCACGTGCACCTTCAACACGCCCCTGACGATCGGGATCTCGGCCCAGTCGGCCGTCATCACCCAACCCCGGGGCCTGGTCCCGCCGTCTTCCGGCTACACCGTCACGGGCCTCACCACGGCCGGGTTCACGGTGACCTTCGCCGCCCCGCCGCCCCTCGGACTCTCGTTCTATTACGTGGTAGTAGAGTAGGCGCCATGGCCGATTCTGCTGTTTCCGCGCGCACGTCGGCGACCTCCGAAGGTCGCAGCCTGCCGATCCTGGCAATCGTCTTGGCGGTCTCGATCGCGGCCAACCTGGCCCTGCTTGGGGTCCTGCTGCTTGGCCGAGGCGCCACACCCAGCGCCACCACCGCTGAGACGTTCAACGACAAGTCCTGGTACGGAGTCTTCATCAACAACAACGAGGCCTTCGTCGGACATATCACCAAGGCGGATACGCAGAACATCACGATGAGGGGCATCTATTACCTGACGCTGGAAGCCCGGGACGCGAGCGGAAAGCCGATCGCCAACCCCACCGCCGACCAGTTCAAGCCCTTTATCAAGAAGCTTGGCCAGGAAGTCTACGGACCCAAGGATGTGATCCAGATCAATCGTCAGAACGTGCGCTACTACACCGAACTGCGTGACGATTCCGACGTGGTCAAGGCCATCGTCGTGTTCGAGAAAAACCCTAGCCCAGCGCCTGGCGGGTAGTCGCCGTGGGCGACGCGATCCGTCGCGTCATCAACGAGGTTCGCCACGCCAACGAGTGGCGGCTCTCGACCAAGATCATGATCATCTTCATGGCCGTGGCCATGGGCGCGATCTTCTTCTTCTCGCGCCAGAGTGAGGCCCGCGCCACCGAGACCCTGACCAACGCCCAGAGCAAGCTCCTCACCAGCCTGGCCAGCTCGGTTGCGATCCAGGTCGAGAGCCAGGTGCTGCAGTACCGGCGCGACGCCGTCCAGGTGGCCACCGACCCCGAGGTCATCAACTACATGAGCAGCCCGTCGACGCAGTCGCAGAACGGGCCCGCGCTGCTGCGCCGGCTGGCCCCGGCGCTGACCGCCGACCCCGACTACCGGCTGCTGCTGATCCTCGACCCCAATGGCAAGGTCATTATCTCCAACGAGGTCGGCGTCCAGGGACAGGACTACGCCCAGAAGGAGTTCTTCACCAAGGGCCTGGCGGCACCCGCCGCCGACCCTTACATCTCCGACATCACCCTCGCCGAGGACAAGCGCTCCCAGATCCTGTACGTCGCCCTGCCCATCCGCGACGCCGTCGGCAAGGTGCTGGGGGTGGCCGCCGTCCGCCTCGCGCCTGACCACGTGGCGGCGCCGTTGAAGAGCAAAGACCTGTCTGCCCAGCACCGCGACGGCTACCTCATAAGCCGCCAGGGCGTGGTCATCGCCAACAGCGCAAACTCCGACTACAACTACCGGACGCTGGGCCACCTCGACCCCATCCAGCTGGCCCAGGTGAAGCAGCAGTACGGCATCGACAACGTGACCTCGATGGGCCAGGACAACCTGGCCGACAAGATCGCTGGGGCAACCGACTCCGGCTTCACCCAGGCCCACCTGGTCAACGACAAGCAGACCGACGTGATCGGCTGGGCGCCGGTGCCCGAGCAGCGGTGGACGGTCATGGTCAGTGAGGACCAGGGCGTCTTCACCGCCGAGGTTAGCGACCTCTCCCGGACCCAGTTCTTCAACGCCGCCTTCCTGGCGCTGATCATCGGCGGCCTGGTGATCTTCGCGGGGCGCCTGTTCGAATCCACCGAGCGCGAGTCGCTGTCGGACCCGCTCACCGGGCTGGCCAACCGGCGTTTCCTGCAGGAGATCATGCTCCGTGAGCTGCGGCGGGCCCAGCGCAGCAACCAGCCGGTGTCCCTGATCATCGCCGACATCGACCATTTCAAGGGCGTCAACGACACCTACGGCCACAACGTCGGCGACGAGGTGCTGGAGCAGATCGCGGGCATCATGCTCTCGTCCGTCCGCGCCACCGACTTCGTCATCCGCTACGGCGGCGAGGAGTTCGTGATCCTCCAGCCGGAGACCCGTTCCACCGACGCCGCCACCGTCGCCGACAAGTTGCGCAAGACCATCGGCGACACGATCATGGAGTCGACCTCGCGCCCGGGGATCACGCTCAAGGTCAGCATCAGCGCCGGCGTCGCCGCCTTCCCGGTGGACGGCCAGACCGGCGAGCAGGTCATCCTCAAAGCCGACAAGGCGCTGTACTGGGCCAAGCAGCACGGACGGAACCGGGTTGCCACCGTCCACGACGTGGAGCATGGGGATGAGGTCGACGACGGCCACTCCGACAAGATCGCCTCAATCGACAAGCGCTAGATCCAGCCGGGCCAGCTCCGTCTGAGTGGCCTAGTCGATCGCCTTCGGTAGGTCCGCCAGCGACGTGAGCACCTCCACGTCGATACCCCACCAGGTCGGCTCCTCGCGGCGGAACTCGTGCGTCAGCAGCGCTTGGATGCCGACATTGCGCGGGCCGCGCACGTCCTCGCGGAGGCGGTCGCCGACGAAGACGGCTTCCTCGGGCTGCGCCCCCAGCAGCCGAAGGGCCTCCTCGTAGATCGCGCGGTTGGGCTTGCGCACGCCCAGCTCCGAGGAGTAGACGGTAGCGTCGAAGTACTCCCAGAGCCCGATGTGGCGCAGCTGGTCCCGCATCGACTTGGGTGGGAAGGCGGCGTTGGAGACGATGCAGAGCTTGAGGCCGCGTTCCCTGAGGGTGGCGAGCACGCCGGCGGCGTGCCGGCTGGGGACGATGCCGTTGAACCACGCCGTCTGCTCCTGGTCGATGACCCACTGCAAGGTCTCGGGGTGAATCTCGATGTCCAGGCTGGCGAGGGCGTTGCGGTAGAGCTCGACGATGTCGACCTCCTGCTCGGCCCCGGTCCGGTAGCTGTCGCCGATGGCATCGTCGACCGCGATCGACACGCGCTTGATCAGCTCCGCGGCTTCTGGCACCTCGCGCTCCAGCTCCTGCTCGAGGCGCTGGTTGATGGCGCGGTAGGCGTCGAGGATGTGCGTCTCCGGGCGCACCAGGTTGACCAGGGTGTGACCGTAGTCGAGCAGCACTGCGCGCTTGGTCGCCATCAGGATGACCGCCGCAACGACTTCAGCACCTCGAGGTTGCGCCGACCCTCGGTGTGCTCGTCCCCGGGCGTCTCCAGGATGAAAGGCAGCTCGCCGACGATCGGGTGGTGCAGCAGCAGCGCGAAGGTGTCCTCGCCGAGCATGCCCTCGCCGATGTGCCAATGGCGGTCGGCCTTGCCCCCGGCGGGGACTTGGGTGTCGTTGGCATGGATGACGAACACGTTCTCCAAGCCCAGGACGTCGTCGAGCTGGGCGATGGCATCGCCCGCCATCTCCGCCCCGGTCATCTCGTAGCCGGCGGAGTGGGCATGGGCGGTGTCGAAGCAGACCCCCACCCGGCCGCGGTGCGGCTCCAGCCGTCGCAGCAGCTCGGCCAGCTCCTCGAAGTGGCCGCCGACGTTGTCCCCGGTACCGGCCGAGTTCTCCAGCAGCAGACGCGGCGAGCCCTCGGCGGGGACCGCCGCCAGTGCCCCCTCGACGGCGTTGACGATGTGCTCGTAGGCTGCATCCAGGCCGCTGCCCTTGTGGCTGCCGACGTGGACGATGACGTGGTCGAGCCCGTACGCGGCGCCGCGCTGCAGCTCGTCGGCCAACGCCGCGCAGGACTTGGAGTAGATCGGCTCCTCCGAGCCCGCCATGTTGATCAGGTAGTTGGCGTGGCTGACCACGGTGCGAGCGCCGACCTCGCGGAGCGCGTCGGTGAAGGCATGGGCGGCGCGACCGTCAACCATCTTGGAGCGCCACGCGGCGGGGTCGCTGGTGAAGATCTGGACGGCCTCGGCGCCCAGCTCCTGGGCCGATTCAACCGCGGCGGGGAAGCCGCGCTCGGTGCCGATGTGGAGGCCGACGGCCGCCGTCAAACAGCTCGGTGGCTGGGGGTCGCGACGCCGCTCCTTGCGGCCCGCAGCGCCACCAGCGCGGCGGCGGCGCCGGCGCCGATGCCGTTGTCGATGTTGACCACGGTGACGCCCGGCGAGCACGTCTGCAGCATTCCCAGCAGCGCCGCCAGGCCATTGCCCCCGGCGCCGTAGCCGGTCGACGTCGGCACCGCGACCACGGGCACCGCCACCAGTCCCCCGACCACGGTGGGCAGGGCGCCCTCCATGCCGGCGACCACGATGACCGCGTCGACCTCGTCGGCGGTCATCATCGCGATCGGCTCTGACAGGCGATGCATGGCGGCGACGCCGACGTCGTAGGCGTGGTAGACGCGGACCCCCATGGTCTCGGCGATCATCCGTGCCTCCTCGGCGACAGGGACGTCAGACGTGCCCGCGGCCAGCAGTCCAATCGCCGGCCGGGGTCCCAGCTGCACCGGCGCTGCCGTGCGCAGGCGCCGGCCGCTGCCGAACTCCTCGATGGTGGCGCCGACGCTGTCGGCGGCCGCGGCCAGCGCCGAGTCGTGCTCGTCGGTGACGCGTGACACCAGCGCCACCCCACTGGCCTCCAGCATGCTGAGGGCGAGGTCGGCCGTCGTCTGGGGGTCCTTGCCGGCCGCGTAGATGACCTCGGGTACACCCTTGCGCCGGAGCCGGTCGGGGTCGAGACGGGCGACGTCGCCGACCTCGACCACCCGGTCGGCGGAGATCGCGCGCAGCGCCTCCTCGACGGTGAACTCGCCCGCCAGCAGGCGCTCCAGGATCTCTTTCATGTCCTGTGATCTTAGTAGCGCGATCAGACGGCTCGGCAAACCTCACGTTTGCGGCGCCAGGCCCGTTAATTACGCGTGACCAGGGTCAACCTCCCACCCTTCCAGGCGCTGCTCGACGACGCCGGCGACGACGTCTTCCGCTTCCTGGTGGGCACCGTGGGGATGCCCGAGGCGGAGGACTGCTTCCAGGAGACCTTCCTCGCCGCGCTGCGCGCCTACCCACAGGTCAAAGACGACAGCAACCTGCGGGCCTGGGTCTTCACCATCGCCCATCGGAAGGTGATCGACTCCCACCGCGCCCGCAGCCGGCGGCCGGTGCCCGCCGGCAGCCCGGTGGAGGTGGCGGTAGTCGGACCCAGGGGTCCGCTGGCCGCGGGTCCCACCGGCGCACCGGTTGCCACCGCCGACGCGGCCCTCGCGCCAACCACAGGCGAGAGCGCGTTGTGCGACCTCTGGGAGTCTGTCCGCGAGCTGCCACCCAAGCAGCGAATCGCGGTGGCCCATCGCTTTATCAACGACCTCGCCTATCGGGAGATCGGGCGTCTGATGAACACCAGCGAGGAGGCGGCTCGCCGCAACGTCCACGAGGCCCTGGTCCGTCTACGAGAGGTGCACAAAACATGACCCAGAAGACCGACCCCAACCGTGACATCGAAGACCGGCTGCGTCGCAGCGGACGAGCCGACGTGGAAGACCCGCGCCGGCGCGCCGTCGAGCGTCTGCGCCAGCAGGCCGAGACCGACCGCCTGGTCGACATCGCCTACGCCACCATCGACTCACCAATGGGCACCATGCTGGTGGCGGCCACCATCAAGGGGCTGGTCAGCCTGAGCCTTCCCAACCACGATCCCGACCTCACCCTGGCGGAGCTGGCGGCGCGGGTGTCGCCGCGCATTCTTGAGGCGCCCGGCCGTCTTGACGTCGTGCGGCGGCAGCTGGACGAGTACTTCGAAGGCTCGCGTCACCGGTTCGAGCTGGACCTCGACTGGCAGCTGATTCGCGGCTTCCACACCGCCGTCCTGCAACAGACCGCGCGCATCCCTTACGGCAGCGTTTCGACGTACCGCGAGATGGCGATTCGCGCCGGCAGCCCGCTGGCGGTGCGCGCCGCTGGCAACGCCCTGGCCACCAACCCGATCCCCATCGTCATCCCCTGCCACCGGGTGCTGCGCACCGGCGGGGGCCTGGGAGGCTACGGCGGAGGTCTCGACATGAAGGCCAAGTTGCTGGCATTGGAGGGCGCCTCGCTGCCTCCGCGGGGAGCCGCTACTGGATGATGAAGTCCGCCGCGGCCCGGAGCGGCGGGCTGTAGGCGCTGCCGTCAGCGTGCAGGCCCTCGACCTCAACGTGGTGGTTGCCGGGCGACATGTTGGTCACCGTGATTGAGGTGTCGCTTTCGCCGCGGTCGTTGCCGTCGACGTAGTAGTGCAGGCGGTACTGGTCGGCGCCCTCGACGTGCACCGACACTCCCACCGAGCGCACGCTGAGGACCTGTCCGGCCTTGGGGCTGTCGATCACGAGGTGGGCTGAGCCGCTCCGCGCTTCACCGTTTGGACTGCCACCGCAGGCGGTCAGCGCCAACGCCATCACAGCCGCAAGGGCCGATCGTGTCATCGCCCTATAATCGGCCCAAGCGCCATGAACATCATCGCCTTTATCAAAGAGCGGGCTCGCTATTACAACTGCCCGGCCTGCGCGCGCAACCTCGAGGGTTGCGAGGTTCGGATGCTGAAGCAGGCCGAGTCGCACCTGACGGTCGAGGTCACCTGCGCGCGTTGCCACGTCCAGTTCATCGTCGTCCTTGCGGTGCAGTACAGCCCCGAGGACTTCGAGGAGATAACCGCCGACGAGCCGGTGCCGGTTTCGTCTGGCGAGGGGGGCAGCCCCATCACGCCGGACGAGGTGCTTGATGTTCACGACCTGCTACGGGATTTCAAGGGCAACCTCAAGGACTTACTGCGCTCCAAAGATCCCGGCGCGAACTAACGTGAGCCGGGCGCTCCGGTGGCGCCGATGATCTACCTCGACCACGCTGCCACCACCGCCGTCGACCCCGAGGTCCTGGACGAGATGATGCCGTACTTCGGCGACGTCTACGGCAACCCCAGCTCGGTGTACGGCGCCGGACGCCAGGCGCGAGCCGCCATCGACGCCGCCCGTGACCTGGTGGCGGACGCGCTCGGCTGCCAGTCGCGCGAGCTGATCTTCACATCGGGCGGCTCCGAGTCCGACAACCTGGCCCTGCGCGGCGTGGCGATGCGCAACGCCGACCGCGGGCGGCACCTGGTGTGCAGCCAGGTCGAGCACCACGCCGTGCTCACCACCATGCAGGACCTGGAGCGTCAGGGCTTCGAGGTGACGTACCTCCCCGTCGACGCTGAGGCCCTCGTCAAGCCCGACGATTTGCGCGCGGCGCTGCGCCCCGACACGGTGCTGGTGTCAGTGATGCTGGGCAACAACGAGGTCGGCACCATGGAGCCGGTGCGTGAGCTGGCCGACATCACCCACGCCAACAGCGACGCCTATTTCCACACGGACGCGGTGCAGGCGTTCGGCAAGGTGCCGGTGCGCGTCGACGACCTGGGCGTCGACATGCTCAGCATCTCGGCCCACAAGATCCACGGGCCCAAGGGCGTGGGCTGTCTCTACGTGCGGATGGGCACCCGGATCCAGCCGCTGATCACTGGTGGCGGCCACGAGCGCAACCGCCGCGCCGGCACCGAGAACGTCGCCGGCATCGTCGGCCTGGCCAAGGCGGTGGAGGTCGCGGTGCGCGACTTCAAAACCGACACCGCCCGGCTGCGGTCGACCCG
>DASZHA010000093.1:0-24156 GCA_035938265.1 Candidatus Dormiibacterota bacterium | reverse complement strand
CCCGCGGAGCGCGAGAAGCTCCTCGACCCCCTCAACCTGGTCTAGCGCCGCCCGGCTGCGCCGGTACTAGCGCCGCTTCTCGGCGATCACGACCACCACGGCGAGCACCAGCATCCCCAGGACCACCGCCACGATGGTTGCGGCAAGGCTCACGGGTGGTGCTCCAGGTCCTCGGCCGCGAGCGCGATGTAGGCGACGTCGTCAACCGGTGGATGTGCCAGGCCGGCTCGGGTCTCGCGGACGTATCGCTCCAGTGGCAGCCGGCGGTCAAGGCCCGCCCCGCCGGCAAGACGGAGGGACGCGTCGGCCGCGGACGCGGCGGCGTTGACGGCGGCGACCTTGGCCAGGGCCACCGCGCTGACCAGCTCCTCCCGGCGCGCCGGCGGCAGCTCGGTCCAGTCGGCGGCGGTGGCGAAGAGGTTGCGGCGCGCCACCATCAGGTCGCCGCGGCTGCGACCCAGGCGCACCCTGACCGACTCCAGGTCGGTGACGACGCGGTCGCCCGCACCCACCTGGCGGCCGTGGGCATAGTCCCTACCGGCCTCGTAGGCGGCCTGCCCGATGCCGAGGTAGGTAGCCGCGATGGCGACCTGGAACCAGGTGTTGCCCTCGCAGCCGCGGCGGTCCTCGCGGTACAAGAAGAGGACCGGGGCATCCGCGAAGTGGACGTCCTGGTTGGCGGCGGCCTTGAGCCCGACCGGGTCCCATGCCGGCTCGACAAGCCGGACCCCTGGTGACGGCAGCTGGACCAGGAACCGGGCTCCGTACGGCTCCCCTGCGGGTGGGTCGACGCGCGCGGCGACCCGCAGGAAACCGAGCTCCGGCGCGCCGGTGGTGTAGGCCTTGACGCCATTGATCGTCCACTGGCTGTCGGGTGCCGGGTCGGCCGCGTCGACGCCCCTGGCCGGCGTGGCCGTGGTACCGGGTAATCCGCCCTGGGAGGGGGTGCCTCTGCCGGGCTCGGTCGCGGCGGCGTTGACCAGGGCGCCCTGCTGCACCGCGGCGCGGCACACGGCCTCGAAGCTGGCCTGGGTCCACAGGCCTGACTCACCCTCGCCCCCGATCAGCATGTGGTGCATCGCCAGGATCAGGGCGGTGGCGCCATCGCCGCGCGCCAGGCGCTCCTGGTAGCGGGCGAACTCGAGCAGGTTGGCTCCCATGCCGCCGAACTCAGTGGCGACGGTCAGCGCGGGCGCCCCGCGGCGGCGGGCCAGCTCGAGGTTCTCGTGCGGCACCACGCCGCTGCGGTCATGGTCGGCCGATGTTTCGGCGAACTTCTCCGCCAGCTCCGCGGCAACCTCAACGAACCGGTCCTCGGCCATGCCCTAAGTAAACAGAACGCTGGCGCGACGCACGGCCTATATTCGGGCCTACCGGATGAGCAGCCTGCGCGATCGACCAGCGAGGCAGGGCCTCAGGGTGGCGGCGTTCGTCGGCGTCCTGGCCGTCGCCGCGGCCGCCGTGATAGGGGTGGCGATCTACGTTGTCCGGCACCCGTCTCCCTCGACGCCAACAGCGAGGGTGCAAACTCCAAGCCCCTCCGGGTCCGTCGTAATCGGTGGCAACGATAGCGCGATCCGCGACCACGGTGCCCCGCCGGCGCGGTTGCCTGTGGTCTACGTCGCCTACCCCGAGCGGCCGTCGTGGCTGCAGGCGATCGGGTGGGACGGGCGGGTGGTGGGCACGGTCAAGCTGCCCGACACAGTCGGGCCCAGGATTTACAACCAGGGCACCATCCTCAATGGCATCAAGGCCTCTCCCGACGGATCGCGGGTCCGCGTGGATGACACCGTCTATGACCAGGCTGGGGGGCTGGTCGGCACGGTCGGGGCCGGTAGCTCCACCGCCGCCTGGGGAGACGACAACCGCCACCTCTGCGGTATCCGCTACGAGACCAACGCCACCAGCGGGCTGGTGACGCCGGTCCTCTGGCTGGTCGAGCCAGGGAAGCAGCCCAGGGACGTCGTCCGCTTCGCCGCCGCGCCCGGCGGCAACGTGGCCTACGACGTCAGCACCTGCGCCCCCGGGCACGACCGGGTGCTGGTGACGTATGGCGTCGGTCTATCCCGCAGCCAGTGGTGGTTGTACCGGCTGTCGGACGGCCGGCTCCTGCATCATGAGGGGCTGGCCTCGGGGGAGTACCTGAGCGTTGCCACCACCGCTGACGCCACCCTCACCGCCGCCAACGCGGCGATGGGGGCGGGAGGGGCCTCCTCCACCGTGGTCCAGCGAACCATCGACGGGACGACGGTGGCCGAGTTCGCCGGGGGCGAGGTCCTGGCCTTCAGCGGGGACGGCAAACGGCTGATGATCTTCCACGGGCCCCAGGACATCCCCACCTACGAGGTCCGCGGTGTCAGCGATCGGGTGCAGACTTGGAGGTACGGCGGCCCCGACTACCTCGCCGCCGGCACCGTGGAGCCGGGAGGCCAGGGGTTTGCCATCGCTTTGGCGCAGCGGGGCCCCCAGCTGGTCCCCTGCCAGGACCTCACCGGTCGGAACTGTCCCCAGTCCCAGAGTGCCCTGGACTCGGTCGTGATCGTGCAGCCCGACGGTAGCGAGGTGGACCTCGGCACCGGTTTGATCCCGGGCTGGTGACCCCGGCGCCACGACGGCCGGACTAAACTCGATTCCCCTCGGGTTCTCACAGTCAAGGCCACCAAGCAGGAGAGTTCAGTTGGAAGAAGCAGTCATCCTCAGCGCCGTCCGCACCCCGGTGGGTACGTTCAACGGCGCCTTCACCGACGTCTCAGCCGTGGAGCTGGGCCAGACCGTGATCGCCGAGGCGTTGAAGCGCGCCGGTGTCTCCGCCGAGCAGCTCGACGAAGTCCTGATGGGCAACGTCCTCAGCGCCGGCCAGGGCATGAACCCGGCGCGGCAGGCCTCGATCTATGCAGGCGTACCCGAGGGGGTCCCCGCTACCACCGTCAACAAGGTCTGTGGCTCCGGCCTCAAGACCGTGGCGCTGGCGGCGCAGGCGATCAAAGCCGGCGACGCCGAGGTGCTGGTGGCCGGCGGCCTGGAGAGCATGACGCGAGCCCCGTACATCCTCCCCAAGGCACGCCAGGGCTACCGGATGGGCAATGCCGAACTGGTCGACGAGATGATCCTGGGCGGCCTCACGGACGCCTTCGACCATTGCCACATGGGCATCACCGCCGAGAACGTGGCCAAGGACTTCGAGGTCTCGCGGCAGGACCAGGACGAGTTCTCGGTCCGCTCGCAGCAGAAGGCCGGCGAGGCCCTCTCCTCGGGCGCGTTCAAGCGCGAGATCGTGCCCATCACGGTCAAGAACAAGAAGGGTGACGTCGTCGTCGACACCGACGAGCACCCGCGGCCCGACACCACGCTCGAGAAGCTGGCCGCGCTGCGCCCCGCCTTTGACAAGGAGGGCAGCGTCACCGCGGGCAACTCGTCGGGCATCAACGACGGCGCCGCCGCCACCGTGGTGGCCAGCGCCTCACGCGCCGAGAAGGAGGGCTGGAAGCCCGTCGCCCGGATCAGGGCCTACGCCTCCGTGGGAGTGGCGCCCCGGATCATGGGCATCGGCCCCGCGCCGGCGACCCGCGCCGCCCTGAAGAAAGCGGGGATGGAGATCTCCGACATCGACCTCTTCGAGCTGAACGAAGCCTTCGCCGCGCAGTCGGTGGCGGTGGTTCGCGACCTCGCCCTCGACGAGGACAGGGTCAACATCCGTGGCGGCGCGATCGCCATCGGGCACCCCATCGGCGCCAGCGGCGCCCGCATCCTCACCACCCTGCTCCACGCCATGGAGGACAAGGACGTCAGCACCGGCCTGGCGGCGCTGTGCATCGGCGGCGGCCAGGGAATCGCGATGATCGTCGAGAGGGTCAACTAGAGCCAGCTGGTCGACTGCAGCACTCGCCCGGACAATGAGAAAGGGCCCGAGCAGCGGCTCGAGCCCTTTCGTCGGGGGTAAGCGGAGAAAACTAGGTCTTCTCCTCCGGCCGGGGAGGAGGTTCGGCCACCGCCGGGGGCCTGGGCTGGGCCTGTCCGAGCAGGTTGGCGCGGCGCTGGAGGTATTCATCGTGGTCGATCTCACCCCTGGCGTACCGAAGGTCGAGCTCAGAGAGGGCGGGCGTGACGGCCGCCGTGATCGCGCCCGGTGGTGGTGCCAGCCGGCGTGGGCCGCGAAACGCCACCATCAGCAGCACAACCAACAGGACCACGAGACCGACGACGATCAGGACCTCGATAACGTGGATCCACCAGGGGAAGACCGCCAGGCGGCCCGGCCTCGGGAACTGCCCCGGATTAGGAACTGGCGTGCCTCTGCCGGGGCGCAACGGGATCACCTCAGGACACCAGGGACTGCCGCTCTCACATGCATGAGGATGCACCCTCGTGGTGAGAGACACCTGAGGGAAGTCTAAGAACTGGGTGAAGCACCACGGACGGGGTCCCGCAGGCGATCGGTACAATACTTGGCTGTTGCCGCCCGGCTGAATTAGGGAGAAAGCGGTTGCCCAAGCGCCCCCTGCTGGTTCTTCTGACGGTCCTGCTAGCGGCGTGCACCACCGAGTTGCCCAACGCCGCCGTCGGTCCCTTCAGCACCGACCCCAAGGTGGGCGGCGCGGTGGCAGTCAACAACAGCGACGTCACCGTCAACCTCACGTCGGCCAACTTCAAGGTGGTGCCGGCGGCCGAGGCGGCCAACAAGCACCTGTTCGGCGAGGGCCACTACCACCTGTTCCTCGACGTGCCCCCCACCGCCCCCGGCGAGGTTGTGCCGCAGGGTGTGGCCGGGATCTATCACACCGCCGTGACGCCTTTCACCATCCACAACGTCACCACCGGCCACCACGTCCTGTACATCGAGCTGGGCTTCAGCGACCACCTTCCCTACACCCATGAGCAGGTCACCAACGCGTCGGTGAGCGGCGCCCTCGCCAAGGTCGAGTTCGACGCCGGCAACGGCATCATCGCCCAGGCCTCGCCGATACCGGTTGCCAGCCCCAGCCCGGCGGCCGCGCCCAGCCCTGCCGCCTCTGCTGCGGCCTCTGCAGCCGCGTCAGCCCCACCCTCGACTGGCGGGACGACGATAGCCGTGGTTGGTGACCCTCCGCCTGGCGCATTCAAACCCGACAGCATCACGGTCAAGGTGGGCGACACCGTGAAATGGGACTTCCAGGACGACAACGCCTCGCACACGGCCACCGCCGACGACGGCTCCTTCGACTCCGGCACCAAGGCCAAGGGTGAGAGCTTCACCTTCACGTTCACCAAGGCGGGGAGCTTTGGCTTCAGCTGTACCATCCACCCCACCATGAAGGGGTCGGTCACCGTCCAGTAGCGCCCCAGGTCGGGGCGGAAGCCTATTCGGAGCGCGGACGGGCGAACGAGGCCGCGATCAGCGCCGCCACCGCGGCGGCCCAGAAGGCGATGGCGTGGTACGAGACCGGGTGCGCCGGGTTGTGCGAGGTGACCTGGTAGTAAACGCCGACCAGCACCAGGACCACGGCCAGCGCAATCAGGCCGATCAGGACGATGGGCTTTCGCAATGAATCCAAAGCTTTCTCCTCTGGTGCTCTTTGGGTGAACCCTACCGGGTGATGACCAGGCCGACGATACCGATCACAGCGCAATAAGCGGCGAAGGGGTCAAGCCGCCCGAACCGAAAATACCGCAGCAGGAAGCGAGCGCTCAGGTAGGCGGTGACCGCCGCGACCACCGCGCCGGCGAGGTAGGTCAGCAGCGGCGCCCCCGCGGTGAACAGCGTCGGCACCTCGAGCACGCCGGCAGCGAGGATGATCGGCGTCGCCAGCAGGAAGCTGAAGCGCGCCGCCGACTCGTGCTTGAGCCCGGCCAGCAGCCCGGCGGTGATCGTGCTCCCGGAGCGCGAGATGCCGGGGAACAGCGCCAGTGACTGGGATACCCCCACGATCGCGGCACGGGGCAGGGTCAGGTCGGCCTCGGTCTCGTAGGCCGCCTCTCGCTGCTCCGGCTTGAGCCCGGCGACCGCATCCCTGGCTCGCTTGCGTTCGTCGCGGCGACGAAGGACCTCGCCGGTGCCCATGATCCCCGCGTTGATGATCAGGAATATGGCGGCGGCGCGCGGGCTGGCAAATAACTTCTCCAGGTCGCTCTTGAAGAAGGCGCCGGCCAGCCCCGTCGGTATGGTGCCGATGAAGATCAGGATGCCCAGGCGTTCGTTGGCATCCGTCCCCAGGCGGCCCCTGTACACGGCGCGGAGGAATCCGCGAATGATCTTGACCCAGTCGTCGCGGAACACCAGCAGCAGGGCGCCGGCGGTGCCCAGGTGCAGGAGGGTCAGGTAGGGCAGGAACGTGGGGTCGGCCTGGTTGTAATCCCAGCCCAGGAGCCGTGGGACGAGCACGGCGTGACCCAGGCTGCTGACCGGGAACAGCTCGGTTGAGCCCTGCAGCAAGGCCAGGAAAAGCGCCTGCCAGATGTTCATCGCCGCAAGGCTAGCAGCCGTCCGGAGGCCCCCACGCACTTCGGCACCAGTTCGGCAAACCCGCGCCGGAGGCGCCAGAACGGCGATCTATGATGGCGCCGTGCCAGAACGAATCGGTGCCTACGAGATCCTGGGAACCATCGGCCAGGGCGCGTCCGCGGTGGTCTACCTGGCCGAGCAGACCGAGCTGGCGCGGCAGGTCGCGCTCAAGGCGCTGAGCCCGAGCCTGAGGGCGCAGCCCGGCTTCATCGAGCGGTTCCGCCATGAGGCCCAGGTCATGGCGCTCCTCGACCATCCCAATTGCGTCCGCGTCTGGGAGTTCTTCGAGGAGGACGCCGGCGCCTACCTGGCGATGGAGTACGTGCCCGGCGCCTCGCTGCGCGCCGTGATCAGGCAGGCCGGCCGCCTATCGCCGGAGCAGTCGTTGGGAGTCCTCCGGGGCGCGCTTTCCGGGCTGGCCCACGCCCACGGCCTGGGCCTGACCCACCGCGACCTCAAGCCGGAGAACATCATCGCCGACCCCGAAGGCACCTCCAAACTGGTCGACTTCGGCCAGGCACTCGCCCCCGGGGAGACGGATGCGCCACCCGGCAGCAGCGGCACGCCGGCGTACATGAGCCCGGAGCAGGCCCGCGGCGAGGCCGGCGACGTCCGCAGCGACGTCTACGCCGCCAGCGCCATCCTCTACGAGCTGCTGACCGGCGAACCACCGTTCAGCGGCGAGAGCGCGCTGGCGGTGATGCGCAAGCACATCAGCGAGGCCGTTCCAGACGCCCGCAAGCTCAACCCCAACCTATCGGAGCGCGTCGGCGCGCTGATGGGACGGGGCTTGGCCAAGGACCCGGGCGAGCGCTACCAGACGGCCGCCGAGTTCCTGGCGGCGCTGGAGGAGGCGGCCGATGACGCCTACGGCGCGGCGTGGGAGGCGGCCAGCTCGATCCGAGCGCTGGTGGGATCGGCGGTGGCGGCGTCGGGCCTGGCGGCGGGCGCTGCCGCGGGAGCCTCGGCGGCAGGCGCCACGCCGGCCGCCAGCGACGCCACCGGCGCCGGTATCGCGACTTCCGCGGGAGCAGCCGCCGACGTGGCGGTGGTGACGGCCTCCACCGGCGCGGCGCCGCCGGCCACCCAGGCGCCGCCGGCCACCCCGGCCACAACTCCGGCGCCTACGGGGGCGCCCACCGTCCGCCAATCGCCGGCCCGCCGCGGCGGACTCCTGGCCGCCGGCCTGCTGGCGGTGGGGATTGGGTTGCTGGCGGGGGCGGGAGCCGGCCTCGCCGGTGTCGGACCGTTGGCAATCCAGACCAGCCCGTCGCCTTCGGTGTCCTCCTCGCCCCAAAGTCGTGGGCTCCCAGGACCGGGGACCGTGCCCGTGGTGACCAGCGTCGACGCCCGCTACGACGGCGTCAACACCACGCGATACCACGCCAACTCGCCGGTTGACACCGCCAGCTACACCTGGCAGTGGATCAAGCAGCCACCCTGCGGCAGTCTCGACACCAGTCATCACACCGCGGACAGCGGCTACACCCACGAGGGCTGTGACCAGGTGGCAGAGGCCGGCGGCGTCATCGGGGTGTGCATCGAGAACAGCGACGGCGCGGCGCTGTACCAACGGAACGCGCGTTTCGGTGACGGTATCGACGCCGCCGTGACCGCGCGCGCGGGCGTCGCCAGCGAGAGCTTCAGCCTCGTCAGCAGCGATCCCGCGCCGGCAACCTGCAGGTCCCTGAGCTCGGCGGCCACGCCGGTCCCAGGTCCCAGCCGCGGATCCCCTCCACCCCGCGCAAGCGCAGCAGCGCAGAGCGCTTCCCCCGCGGTGGTGGTCTCGCCGTCCGCGACCTCGAGTCCCGCGATCGTAGCTACTCCCGAGTCGAACAACAGCGGCGCCGGCATGCGCGTGGACCTGGATGCGGCTTTCGCCGTCGTCGGTGGCCTGGCCGCCGCCGCCGGGTTGCTGCTGCTCCTCCTGCTGCGGCGCCTGTGAGCCCTCGCGCGGCGCTGGCGCTGCTGCTCACGTTCGTGGGAGCGCTGGCACTCGGCTACGGGGGCACCCAGGCGATCCGGGCGACGCAGGCAACAGCGCCCGTTGTGTCGAGCACGCCGGCAGGCGGTGCCTCCCCCAGCCCGGCCGGCCCCGCGCCCACCCCAAGCCTTGACCTGACCGCGCTGGCCCATGGCTGCGCCAGCATCCCCACCGGCTCTGTGGCGGCGTACCTGCAACCGGCCACCCTGATCCATGGCACCGAGCCCGACCCGCGCACCGGCCAGAACCTGCCGGTGCTGCGTACCACCATCGACGCCGAGGTGCCCGCCACACGTCCTGCCTTCAGCATCGCGGCCGCCGTCCAGGAGCCAGGCAAGAGCGCCGGCGGCGGCGCCCAGCCCGTCGATCGAATGGGCTCGCTGCAGCTCTGGATGTATTGGGACGGGACCCAGCTGCACAAGGGGGTGCGACGCTGGACTGGGAGCAGCTGGACGATGGCGGTGGACGGCGACGCCGCCTCGCTGACGATTGAGCTACGGACTCATTCGGCCGCTTTCCACTCCGGCGATGTCAACACCGGTGCCACCTTCGCGGTCGTCACCGCCGACGGCGGCGGCTGCACCGCGCTGGGAGTCGACAGCCAGGGCCGCCCCGCCAGCGGGTTCTGAGCCAAGCACGCCGGTAAAATCGCTTATTAGTGACCGAAACGGAACAGGAGAGTTGCGGAGGGCAGCTCACAGCGGGCAGCGCTCGGCGCGATTTTCGCCTGCCCGGGACGCCGGTGCGCTGGCCGCCGGATCGTGAAGCCGATGTGCGCCACATCCGCCTCGACCTCAACGTCAACCCCGAGAAGCGGACCCTTCGCGGCACGGCAACCCTGCGTTTCGCCCCCGTCGCCCGCCCCCTGAGAAGCGCCCGCTTCGACCTCGCCGAGCTCACCGTCGACGCTGTCACCAGCGGCGGCAAGTCGGCGGCCTTCCACCACGAAGGCGGCGTTTTGACCGTGACCTTCGATCGACCCCTGCCGCCCGGCCGCGAGACCGAGATGGCCATCACCTATCACGGCTCGCCCCGCGTGGGCCTGAACTTCACCGGCCCCGACAGGGACTATCCCGACCGCCCCTACCAGGCATGGACCCAGGGCCAGGACGAGTACGCTCACTACTGGTTCCCCTGCCACGACTTCCCGGACCAGCGCTCGACCACCGAGGTGGTCGTCACCGCGCCGGCGGGCTACGACACCGTCTCCAACGGGCGGCTTGTGGAGGTGCGCCGCCGAGGCGGCTCCCGCACCTGGCACTGGCGCCAGGAAATCCCGCACGTGGCCTACCTCGTCAGCCTGGTCGTGGGCAAGTTCGAGAGCTGGGAGGAGGACGTCCACGGCGTGCCGCTGCAGTACTACGTCCCCCCAGGCCGGCGGGCTGACGCGGAGCGGATCTTCCGCGAGACGCCGCACATGATCGAGACCTTCGAGGGGTTTTCGGGTGAGCCCTATCCCTACGCCAAGTACGCCCAGGTCGTGGTCCAGGACTTCACCTGGGGCGGCATGGAGAACACCTCGGCGACCACGCTGATCGACGAGACCGTCCCCGACGATCGTGCCCTCCCCGACAGCGACTGGGGCCGGCTGGTATCGCACGAGCTGGCGCACCAGTGGTTCGGGGACCTGATCACCTGTCGCGAGTGGGCCCACGCATGGCTCAACGAGGGCTTCGCCACCTTCGCCTGGCCCTACTGGGCGGAGAAGCGCTGGGGCGTCGACGAGGCCCAGCGCCTCAACCTTGTTCACCGCCAGGTCTACTTCAGCGAGGACGCCGAATACCGGCGCGCGATCGTGGCGCGGACCTACATCGAGCCCTTCGAGCTGTTCGATTCCCACATCTACGAGAAGGGCGGCCTCGTCCTCTGGATGCTGCGCGACATGCTGGGCCACGACCTCTTCGAGGCCTGCGTCAAGGAGTACATGCGGCGCCACCGGGTGGGCTTGGTCGTCACCGAGGACCTGGTCCGGGCCTTCGAGGATGTCAGCGGCAAGAGCCTGGGGTGGTTCTTCGACCAGTGGGTCTACGGCGGCGGCCACCCCGAGTTCGAGGTCCGCTACGCCTGGGACGACAAGACCAGGATCGCCACAGTCGCGGTCAAGCAGAAGCAAAAGGTCGATTCGCTCACCCATCTCTTCCGGATGCCGCTGCGCCTCGCCTTCGGCCAGCCGGGTCGCAAGACGCCGGTGGTCCGCGACGTCGAGGTCGGGCTGGACGGGGCCGACGACGCCTTCACCGTCACCCTCGCGGCGCGGCCGACCTGGGTCCGCTTCGACCACCAGAACCGGGTGCTCAAGACCCTCGACTTCGACCGGCCCGAGGAATTGCTTCGCGCCCAGCTGGCCGAGGACGAGCTCACCGGGCGGATAGAGGCCGCCGAGAGCCTGGGCAAGCTGGCCACCCCGACCGCGGTGGAGGCGCTCGAACGCGCCCTTAATCGCGACCCGTTCTGGGCCGGGCAGGCTGCCGCCGCCAGGGCGCTGGGCGCGGCCCGCACCGACGCCGCCCGGGCTGCCCTGGTGCGCGGGCTCGCCGCCAAAAGCTCGCGCGTACGCACGGCGGTGGCGACCGCCCTGGGCAGCTGGCGCGAGGACGAGGAGGTGGCCGCCGCCCTCGCCCGAACGATCGTGGAGGACAGCTCCTACAATGCCGCCGGCGCCGCCGCGACCTCGCTCGGCAAGCTGAAGACGCCGGGCGCCGCTGAGATCCTGCGGCGGGCGGTGGAGACGCCCTCGTATCGCGACATCATCGCCAGCGGCGCCATCAACGGGCTCGTCGCCCTGCGCGACGCCGCCAACCTGGCCTCGATCCTGGAGCAGACCATGCCACCCCGATCGTCTCGACTTCGCGCCATCTCCCTCGAGGCCGCCGCCAGGCTGGCCCGCGAGCTACCCGAGGAACACCGTCCCCCGGTCCGAGAGGCCGCTGAGGCCGCGCTCCACGACCCGCTCTACTTCGTACGGCGCGGGGCCTGCGCGGCGCTCCAGGCACTGGGTGACGACCGGGCCATCCCGGCGCTGCGGGCAGTGGAGGCGCGGGACATCGAAGGCGCCATCCGATACGCCGCCCGGGTCGCCGTCCTCCTTCTCATGCAGGGCAGGACGAAGGAAGATGAGTTGAACAACCTGAAGGACGAGGTCGAAAAGCTGCGACGCTCGGGCATCGAGATGAAGGAACGCGTGGAGAAGCTGGAGGCGGCCGACCGCCGAGTTCGGCGCCCCGCCCGCCGGCGATGACCACCAGCGAGGAGCGCTTCCTTGCCGCCTGCCGGCGGCAGGACGTCGACACCACCCCGGTCTGGTTCATGCGCCAGGCGGGACGCTGCCTGGCCGAGTACCGCGAGCTTCGCGAGAAGTACGACATCCTGACCATGACTCGCACTCCCGAGCTGTGCGCCCAGGTGACGATGATGCCGGTAGAGAAGTTCGGCGTCGACGCCGCCGTCCTCTACGCGGACATCATGCTTCCCCTCGAAGGCATGGGGGTGCCCTTCCAGATCGACCCCGGCGTCGGGCCCATCATCCCTAACCCGGTGCGGACCGCCGAGGACGTCGCCCGGCTCCGCGTGATCGACGCCGAGGAGGCGACGCCTTACCTGTTCGAGACCATCCGCGGCCTTCGCCATCAGCTGGCGGGCAAGACCGCCCTGATCGGCTTCGCTGGGGCGCCCTTCACGGTGGCCTCGTACATGATCGAAGGCCGCCCGACAAAGGACTTTGGCAAGGCCAAGGCGCTGATGTACGGTCAGCCCGGCGTGTGGCACGAGCTGATGGAGACGCTGGCCGAGGTGACCACGCGCTACCTCAAGGCCCAGGTCGAAGCCGGCGTCCAGGTGGTCCAGCTCTTCGACTCGTGGGTCGGAGCGCTGGGGCGATTGGAGTACGAGGCCTACGTCCTGCCCCACACCCGCAGGATCTTCCAGGGGCTCAACGACCTGCTCGTGCCCTTGATCCATTTCGGCACCGGTGCCACCCACCTGCTCGAGCCGATGGCGCGGGCCGGCTGCGACATCGTCAGTGTCGACTGGCGCCTGCCGCTCGACCAGGCGTGGGACCGGATCGGCCGCGACCGCGGCATCCAGGGCAACCTCGACCCCACGGTGCTGGTGGCGCCGTGGCCGGTGATCGAACGCGAGGCCCGCCGGGTGCTTGAGTTCGCGGGCAACGAGAACGGCCACATCTTCAACCTCGGCCACGGGGTGCTCGCCGACACCCCGGCCGACAACCTGACGCGGCTGGTGGAGCTGGTGCACGAGGTGGCGGCGCGGCCGGAGCAACCGGAGCCTGAGATCACCTTCGCTTCACCGACGCGACCGTACCAGCGCCTCACGTTGGTGCAGCCGGCTGGCCCTGCCGCCGACCCCGCCGGCGAGACGCAGCCCGACGTCCAGCAGCCTGAGTCAGAGGGGTACCAGCGCGAATCGGAGCCGATAGAGCCGGAGCCTGTTGTGAAGCAGCCGGAGCCTGAAGCGGCCCCCACGCCCGAGCAATGGCCAAGGGTGCGGCCCGCGATCGTGAGGCCGGCGCCGCCCGGGTTTGGCGAGCAGTGGGGTGGTCGGCGGACCCCGGAGGCTGATGACGCCTCGCCGCCCAAGCCCGAACTGCCCAAGCCGTGAGCGCTCCCGGCAAGGCACCCGTCGGGGTCCTGCTGATGACCTACGGGTCGGCCGCGACCGCCGACGAGGTCCCAGCGTACCTGGCCAGCGTCCGCCAGGGCCGGGCCGCCCCCGAAGAGCTGGTTGCGGAGTTCCAGCGGCGATACGAGCTGATCGGCTTCTCACCCCTGGTGCGGATCACCCTGGCCCAGGGCCAGGCGTTGCAGGAGCTGCTCGACGCCCGCCATGGCCCCGGCGAGTTTCGCGTCGAGGCGGGCATGCTCCACTCCGAGCCGCACATCGACGCCGCGGTCCAACGGCTGGCCGCCGCCGGGGCCCGGCGCGTGGTCGGCGTGGTCCTCTCGCCACAGTGGTCGCCGATCATCATGGGCGGCTACTCCCGCGCCATCGAGGCCGCCGCCAGGCAGCTCGGCCCCGACGGCTCGGTCTCCGTCGCCGGTCCCTGGCACCGCCTGCCTGGCTTCGTGGCAGCGCTCTCCCAGCGGGTGACGGAGGGACTCGACCGGTTCCCCCCCGAGCAGCGCCCGCAGGTTCCGGTGATCCTCACCGCCCACAGCCTGCCCCGGGCGGTGGTCGACCGCGAGCCCGAGTACCTGGAGCAGATCATGGCCACGGTCGACGCTGTCGTCGAGGCGGCCCACCTCCGGCCGGGGCAGTGGCGGTTCGCGTATCAGAGCGCCGGCCACTCTCCCGAGGAGTGGCTCAAGCCGGACCTTAAGGATCTTCTGCCCTCAATCCGTGAAGACGGCCACAAGGACGTGCTGGTTGTCCCCGTCCAGTTCCTCGCCGACCACCTGGAGATCCTCTACGACATCGACATCGCCGCCCGCGAGGAAGCCGACGAGGCCGGCCTCAACTTCCACCGCATCCAGCTGATGAACACCATGCCCGCCTTCATCGCGGCCCTGGCCGAGGTCGTCAGCCGGGAGCTGGAGCCGGCGACGTAGACGACCTGAGCAGGGTCAGGGCCAGCAAGGGGAAGACGATCACCGAGACCAGGCCGGCGGCGACCAGGCCCGCCGACGCCGCCTGGCTGATGATCCCCAGCCTGGCCCCGATGGTGGCGGCAGTGACAAGGAACGGCAGGCTGGTCGCCTGCAGCAGGCCCGCCGCCAAGGACCGTCGCGGCCCCACCGTGCCCGCGTAGAGGACCGCCGGCAGACCGCGCACCACCAGGAGCCCGGCCACGAAGAGGGGTATCCGCAGCAGCCCGTCGGCACTGGCGAGCAGGGAGTTGAGATCGAACTGGATGCCGGTGCCGACAAAGAACACCGGGATGAGAAGTCCGTAACCCACGGCGCGGAGCTTTAGCTCGAACTCGGGATGGCGCATCAGCCCGTCCCGGTCAGCCAGCGAAAGCACCGCACCGGCCAGGAACGCGCCCAGGATCAGCTCGACACCGAAGGATCGCGCCAGCGCGGCGAAGGCGACCAGCAGGAGGACGGCACCTCGCACCCGGAGCTCAGCGGTGGTGCCGTGGGTACGCGCGAACACCCGCGAGACGATCGTCAAGCGCTCCGCCCGGATCATGGTCACCGCCACAACCACCCCGGTGATCGCCAGCGCGCCCAGGAGCAGCAGCCGGGTGGTGACGTCGCCCGCCTGTGAGGAGAAGAAGAGCGAGAGCAGCACCACGGCACCGAAGTCCGCCAGGGACGCCGCCGCGATCACCAGCTGGCCGAACGGCGACCCCGCCTCGCCGCTGTCAGCCAGGATCGGAACCACCAGGCCCAGGGAGGTGGCCAGCAGGGCTACGGCGATGTAGAGCGGGACGCGCACCAGGCCCATGGCGTGGAAGCCAAGGCCGACGGCCAGCCCCAGACCGATCGACAGCGCGAAGCTGGCGGCGGCCAGCTCCAGGGGCCGCCCGCGGAGCTTGTCGAAGCTGATCTCCATGCCGGCCAGGAACAGAAGGAATGACAGCCCCAGGAAGCTGAGGACGGCGACCGGGGTATCGAACTGGACAACGTTCAGAAGCGAGGGGCCGAGGACGATTCCGGCGAGGATCTCCAGCACCGGCTCGGGAAGGCGTACCCGGGGCACCAGGGCCAGCAAGAAGGGGGCGGCGAAGGCCACCGCTATCACCACCAACAGGCTCGTGAGGGGGAAGTCGGTCACCGGCGGCGCCGCTCGAACAACACCAGCGCTACCAGCTGATCACGATCAAGGGCCCGGTGTCGATTGACGTCAGGTCATCGACGTGCACGACGACGCCCCCGTATGGCGACTGCACCGCGACCCAGCGCGAGTCCGCCGACCAGGTCATGCCGGTGGGCGGCCCCGGCGCCGGCAGCGCGGTGATCACCCCGTCGGCGACCCGCATCAGCTGAGGATTGCGCTGCGCATCGAAGTACGTCAAGTATTTGCCGTCGCGAGAAGCCTCAACGTTGGCGGGCTGCGACGGGCTGTGCGGCAGCGTTGTCACGGCACCGCTGACGATGTCCATGCTGGCCAGGCCGGACGGCGTGGAGAGCAGCTCGTGGCCCGGTCCCATGGCCCCGGTGGCGCTACTGTCACTGGATAGGTCGATGTCGTGCCGCTTGCCCGTGTCGTCGTACACCGCCAGCCCGCCCGCGGTCCTGGGCTCGACCAGGTAACCGTCTGGCGTCCATGTGCCGCGGATGCCCTCGAGGTCGGCAATCGCCCGACCCGAGGTGTCGAGCATTCGCCACTTCGCGTCGGCCCCGACCACGATCGCCTTTCCCTGGGGGTCGGCCGGTCCCAGGGTGCCGTCGGTGACGCGGGAGGAGCACTCGCCGGCTCGAGCGGTGCGGATCTCGAGCACGCGGTCGGCGCCGGCACCGCGGGTGACCGTGAACCAGAGCCGGTCCCCGGTCCTCACCGGCGGGATCTCGCCGTCAGCCTCGGGCATCCGAGCCGAGGTTCGACCCGGCGCGCCAACCAGGTACTCCACTGGCCCACCGGCGACGTCGCGAAGCACCGCCACCGGCGCCCCGCCCGCGGAAGCGGCGGGCAGCGTTACCTTGCTGCACGCTGTCGACGACCCCGGCGTGGTGCCGAGGTCGCAGGCCGCCAGGGTGAGCGCCAGCCCAGCCAAAGCCAAGCGCGGCAGCCGGGCCTTCATCCGCTCACGATCGCTCAGCGCGCTGGGCCCGCATGGTAGTCGAGCCCGCCACCCTGGTAGGTGGCGGTGGCGTGCAGGTTGGCCTCGCCGTAGAAGACGCTGAGGTTGATCGTGCTTGCCGAGGGGAACAGGGCCTGAAGGACCCTGGCGACGTCAACCAGGACCCTTTTCTCGTGCTCCACCCCGCCCAGGGCGTACATCCGGATCGAGGGGCCTGACTCCGTCGCCAGGATCAGGTCGATGCGCTGCACCTCCTTGGCCCCGACGTCGAATGACTCCGGCCGCACGGGGTCAAATGTGGAACTCAGCACCGGCGGGTCGGTTTTGACGTAGGCCTCCCAGTACTGCTGCTGGGCGTACAGCGCCCGGCCCACACGAACCGCTGCCTCGGCGCCGACGCGGTTGTTGCCGTACCTCGCGTTGTAGTCGGGAAGTGCCATTGGTGACGCCGCCTGCGAGGGCTGCGGGGTCGGGCTGGCGCTCTGGGCGCCCAGCGCCTGGCCCAGGGAGCAGCTGCTGAGGATCACCGCAGCCAGGGCGGCCGCGAAGCCGCCGGCTTGAGTTTTCATCAGTCGGATGATCGTATACGCATGCAAATGCGAGCCGCCCAACTTGCCCTGTGGGTGCTGTCCGCGGCGCCCCTGCTGGCCCCCATCGCCCCCTACCCCCAGGCGCCTGCCCTGCCGGCCCCTGGCAGCGTGTTGCCGTCATTTGTCGACGACGACGAGCGGGTGCTGGCAAAGCTCGCTCCCGACGGCCACGTGGTTTCTATGCGCAGTGACGTCCTGCTTCAGCTCGCCGGGCGGGGCGACTTCGTGGTGATAATGCCGGGCCCCGTGCTGGACGTGGTCGACCTCGGCGGCGACGCGACACCCAGCCTCCAGGATGGCCACGTCACCTTCCAGGGGCACGTCGAGGGGAAGAAGCTGCTGGCCGCCGAGGCGGGCCTCGACGTCGGGCGCTACTCGTCCACCCTGCCGCTCCGCCTCGACATCAAATACTTCGCCGGCAACCGGGAGATCGACCCGCGGTCCGCCGCGGGCAGCGCCGGCGACTTCCGGGAGAGCATCGCCATCCACAACTTCACCGGCCAGAACCAGGCCTTCCTGCGGGGGCAGCCCGAGCCCGCCGCCCTGACGCGGGTCCTCGAGGCGCTAAAGGGGGTCCCCGGGATCTACACCCCTGAGACCGACCTGGGGGCGCTGTACCCGTTGCCGGCAACCATCCCGGTGACGGCGGGGGCCGGCGCCATGTCGATCGAGCAGCCGGTCTTCGTGCCCCTCGCCATCGACGTCACAGCCCAGCTCGACCCGGGGGCGAACGTCGGCGAGGCGCGTGGCGCCACCGTCACCCGCGACGAACGGGGGACCAGGCTGAGGTGGCGCGTCCTGCTGCCGGCGGACACAACCTCCGGCGCTGACGCCAGCCTGGAGGTGACGTTCCACTCGGACCGCTTACGAATGCCAGGGCTGGACTTCAACGTCCAAGTCCAGCCGCTCCCGTCAGCGGTGTTCACGCCTCCGGGTGGCGGCGCCTGGGACCAGTACATCGCTGCGGCCGACCCCACCACGCTGGAGCAGCTCAGCCTCAAGGCCCAGTCCGGGTCCGCCAGCCTGCACCGGGTCCAGGACGCCCCGCCGCCGATCAACCGCCCGGGGAGCGGCCCGGAGAAGGTCAGCTACAACCTGGTGCTCGATTCGGGCGTGGTTGCCGCCGCCCCACCACCCCCGGCGCTGCCGGCGCCGCAGCCATGGGCAATTGCGCTGGTGGCCGTCGGCGCGCTGGTGGTCGGGGCCAACGCCTGGTGGGCGTGGTCGCGTAATTGACTGCCCCCGCCCGACCCTTCGCGCTCAGCCTTCCCTGCCGAGGTAGGCGCGTCGCACAGAGCTGTCGCGCACAACCTCGCTCGTCTTGCCAGTGGCGAGGACCGCGCCGCCGACCAGCACGGTGGCCCGGTCGGCGACCTCGCGGACGAAGCCCAGGTCATGGTCCACCACCAGCACCGCGAGGCCCTCCTCGGCAAGGCTCCGCAAAGTGCGGGCGAAGTCTGCGCGCTCGGCCACGTCCATGCCGGCGGCGGGCTCGTCGAGCAGCAGCACCGATGGCCTGCTGGCGAGGGCGATTGCCACCTGGAGGCGGCGCAGCTCGCCAGAATTCAGGCCAGCGACATCGCCACCGGCGCCGGCCGCCAGGTCCAGCCGCCTCAGCGTGGCCAGCGCGGTACCGCGATCCTGCCGCTCGGACACCCGGTACGACGGTGTCTTGGCCACCGCTCGCAGCCAGCCCCAGCCGCCCGGTCCGCGGCGGACCGCGGCCAGGACCTGCTCCTGGGGGGACGTCTGGCCGAACGCCACCGGCCGCTGGAAGGTCCGCGCCACGCCGGCGGCCACGCGGGCCGGCGCGTCGAGGCCGGCAATCGAGCGGCCACCGACGAGGACCTCGCCCCGATCAGGGGCGATCGTGCCCGCGATGCAGCGCAATAAGGTGGACTTGCCCGACCCGTTGGGCCCGATCAGGGCGTGCACCTCACCCGCTGCCACCGACAGCGAGACGTCGCCCAGGGCCTGGACGCCACCAAAGGCGCGGTCGACGCCACGCACTTCAAGGGCAGGGACGCCTGCCGCCGGCGGGCGCGACGCTGCGCGGGCATCGCCGGTCCCCGTCGCGGCTTGCTCCGGCTCGGCGTTCGCCGCGGCGGGCAGCGGTGACCGCCGCCAGCTGAGGCTCACGGTCAGGGCGACGATCGTCAGCACCGCGACCACGATTCCCTGGAGCCGGCTGTCGGATGGCGCCCCGGTGGCGCCGATAAGGAGCTGGGGCAGCAGCACGGTGATGGTGTAGCCGACGACGGGTCCGAGGAAGCCGGCGGGAACGCCGATCAACACCGCGGCAAACAGCTGCAGGGAGACCAGGGGGCTGTAGGCGGCGGGGTCGACGACGCCAGAGGCCTGGGCCGCCAATGAGCCGGCGAGGCCGGCCACGGCCCCACCCCAAGCCAGCGCGCGACGGCGGATGGCAGCCACGTCATACCCTATCGCCGCGGCCATTCCCGGGTGCTGACGCACCGACGCCCATCCCCTGCCGATGGCCGAGCGTTGCGCCGAACGCAGCAGCAGCATGGCCGCCACCAGGATGGCTACGCCAGCCACCAGGTGGCCGGCGTCGTTGAAGCGCAGGTCAAGGCCCAGGGCGTCGAGGCGGACCTCGAGCGGCGCTCGCAGCGCGATCCCCCCGCCGCCGCCGCTCTGCGCCGGGAAGGCTGTCACCAGGAGGATCGCAAGCCAGCCGAAGGCCCACGTCGCCAGCGCGACGAACGCCGGCTTGAGCCGGGACGTGCCCCGGCCCAGGAGCCATCCCACCCCACCGCAGGCGATCGCCGAGATCGCAAGCGACGTGAGCCCGTCCAGCCCCAGGCTCAACCGCAGGTAAGCCGTGGCGTAGGCGCCGATGCCCAGGAAGGCGGCGTGGCCCAGGGACGGCTGCCCGGTCTGGACGACGACCAGCCAGAGGCCGTAGAGGGCGACGATGGTGTAGACGCCGGCGCCGGCCCGGGCCACGGTGCGGACGTCGCCGACGATGAGGACCGCCGCGGCCAGGACCAGGGCGGCCCCGCCGAGAGCCAGGGCGCGGTCACCGCGCGCCCAGCGCCGCGCGTCGCCAACCGCATCGGCCAGGGCGCCGGGGCGACGCGGGCCGTAGATGCGATCAACCAGCGGTTGCCAGGGGCCGGCCATCAGTCCAACCGCTCCTCGGCGCCGCCCAACCGCGCCGGCGCCAGCGCCAGGAGCACGACCAGCAGGGCCAGGGCGAACAGGTCGCGCAAGGGGTCGAGGTCGAGGCGCGGCAGCTGCAGCGCGCCCAGGGCCAGGGGCGGAACCGAGAGGTTGCCCAGCAGGGATTCCACCACGCCGATGCCAAGGCCGGCGATGATGGCGCCGCGGGCCGAGCCAAGCCGCCCGGTGACCGCGGCGGCGACGCCCTTGAGCCCCAGCAGGATGCCGAGTCCGATGCTGATCGGCCGGCTGGGCGCGACCAGCACCGCGGCCACCGCCACCAGCAGCCCCCCGACGGCGAAGGCCAGCAGCGCCAGCCGCTCCGGAGAGATGCCGACCAGGCGGGCGGCATCGGGGGCGTCGGCGGCCGCCTGCATCGCCCGCCCGGTGCCGCTTAGCGCCAGCCAGCGGTCGAAACCGATCGCCACCACCGCCGCGATGGCAAACACGATGACGTCGCGCAGGTTGAGCACACCACCGCCGGGAAGGCTGACCAACCCCTGGCCGGGCAGGATCCCCGTCGGGAGCAGGTCAGGGACGCTGTAGGCCTCGGCGGGGAAGAGAAAGCCGACCACGCTGCGGACCAGGAGCCCGGCCGCGGCGCTGGCCGCGATCCAGCCGACCACGGATCCCCGGGAGGTGAACGGCCGGATGCCAAAGCGAAACAGGGCGATCGAGGCCGCCACGGTGACGACCACCGCGAAGAGCAACGCCAGAAGCAGCAGCAGCGGCGATGGTGAGGTGACGGCGACCGCCGCGCCGCTCCCGATGGGCAGCAGGAAGGCGAACATCGCCAGCACCACCATCTCGCCGTGGGCGAAGTTGAGGACACCACTCATGCGGTAGACCAGGCTGTAGCCAGCGCCCAGGAGGCCGTAGAGGACGCCGGCGGCCAGGCCGGCAACCAGCACCTGGAGCAGGAGGCCGGCGCTCATTGGGGCTTAGCTCTGCCGGTGCCGGTGGCGGGTCTGGGTCAGGCGCCACGCCATCCAGAAGGGCGGCGACTTGAAGCCGATCGCCCGGTCGCCTGACCATGGGTGTGGCGGCGCGGTTGTCACGCCGGCGAGGAAGCGCAACACGGTGTCGTAGTTGACGCGCCAGCCCTTGAAGTCGCGCCAGCACTGGTCGCGGTCCGCCAGCAGCGGCAGGCCCGCCGTCGCCAGCTCCTCGCAGACGGCGTCGAACTCCTCGCGGGTGACGGCGATGGGGTCGTCGGGTGTCGGCTCGTCGTTGTGGGGGTAGCCGAAGAAATCGGTGATGCGGCGGAGCGCGACGAACCCGGCGCGGATGCAGAGCTGGGCCTCAGGGCTGCGGGGGCGGTCGACGGTGGAGGTCAGCAGGGCCGCGGTGTCGAGCACGCAGCCCGCGGCGGTGACCCACGAGCGGTCGGGATCCGGGGAGCGGAAGAAGACCACCGCAGACAGGGAGGTGTGGCTCTCCTCGATGTCGGCGAACCAGACCTCCCAGGCGCGCCAGAGCTCGTCAAGGCGGTCGGTGTAGCCAATGCGGTGGGTCCGTGCCAGGAGCGTTGCCGGCGTTGGCGGCGACCCCGCCAGGGCTTCGAGCAGGGCGACCAGGGTCTCGCGCCGGCTGAAGCCGGCGTAGATGGTCGGCAGGTAACTGATCAGCAGGGCCACCAGGCCCAGCCCCATCGCCGCCTGGGCGAAGCTCAGCGCGGTGGTCGAGAGCCGGTCGGGGCGGGCGAAGCCGAGGGTCAACATCGAGGAGCCGCTGGTGATGAACGCCTCCCTGAGGTCGCCCACGATGGCCCAGTACATCAGGGTGAAGGCGCCAAGGATCAGCAGCAGCCAGACCACGGGCAGAAGGACGAGGCTCAGTGGTGCCTGCATGGCGAAGAGGCGGTCGCGCTCGTGGTAGTCCCGGCTGGGTGGCGCCACCAGGTCGAGGAGGTTGCGCACCGCGATGAATACCATCCTCGAGATCCGGGTCTGGGCGGCGCGGGGCAGGACGAAGGTGACGATCGCCGACATCCCGGTGGCGTAGACCACGTACGCGCCGAAGGCGAAGGCCAGCACCTTGAGCGCGATCAGGGCGTACTGCACTGGCAGCAGGATACCGGGGCCGCGGCCGCGGCCTTTGAGTCAGCCCGGGCGGCGGCGGCGAGACGGGAGCACGGCGAGAAGCAGGAGCACGACGACGCTCCCGACCGCGATGGCGGCCATTGCCCCCGCCGTGGGTGGCCGGACCAGCGTATTGGGAAGGCTGCTGGCGGGACTTGGCACGCGCACCCGAGCCGCCGCGTCGTCGACCGCCGACACGGTGTAGGTGAGCGTGTAGCAACCGTGCGGGTGTGTGTCGGGCGGGCAGGTCGAGGTCACGTCGTTGGTCTTGTTAGTGCCGCTGTCGACGGTGTGGGTCCCCAGTGAGGCGGCAGCCGACTTCCAGTAGTTGATGACCCGGCCGGGGACGTCGTTGCCGTCGGCGATCTCGAGCGCGGCGGTTGGGTTCTTGCCTGGGCACGAGGCGAGCGGGCTGACCACGCCGGTCAGCGTCGCCAGCAACTGGAGGTCGCACTCCCGGCCCAGCGTCAGTAGCCGCCAGCCCGCGCCTGGCGGGACGTAAACATCCACCGACTGGTTGGGCATGACGATGTCGCCGTTGCTGACATCGAACTCGCCATTGAAGAACTGGCCCCAGTTGCCCTGGGCGTTGTAGAAGAGGTTCCACTCGCCTGGCGGCCGGGTTTCCTGGTTGGAGCGCAAGGACTCGCCACTGCATCCCACCTCGCCCTGCAGCAGCGGGCAATCGAGAGCACCGTTGATGGCGATCTTGTCAAAGGTGACGTGGAGATGAGTGGGGACCTGCCCCAATGGCAGGTCGTCCCAGCCGGCGAAGACCTTGTAATACATGTTGAGGGCCTGGTTCTGGACCGTGGACAGGTGGAAGGTGACCCTCACGCCATTGCCCTCAGGGGTGAGCGTCGGGGCCGGGCCTCCGGCGGAGCCAAGGTCATCGGCGTGGTAGGTGAGGTGGGCCCCGGGGCTTGGCTTCGGGGGCGCCGGCAGGTAATACGAGTAGTCGCCGCTGACGTCTTGCCAGATCGCCCCGGTTTGGACGCACAGCTTCATCAGCGGGTTTGCTGTGTTGTTGATGGGCGGGTTCATGTGGGCGCAGTTCTCGACCAGGCCGGCCCGGCTCTCGTTGGTGGAAACGTAGAGCAAACCCTCGGCCTCGGAGAAGGGGCTGCCCGACTGAGCGCGGATGTCCCACATCGCCCTCCAGGGGTGGAACTCCGTGCTCTCCCCGGTGATATGACATTGAGCCGGGTCGAAGACCATGGGGATGCTGGCCAGGCTGCCGAGACACGGCTGCCCCTCCTTGGGCAGGACGTAGTCGGGGCTGAAGACCTGGGTGGGGACGCCCCAGTGCCCGCAATCCCAGACCCAGTTGCCGATCAGGTCGATGCGGTCGCCGGCCTCGGGCCACAGCGACTTGGGGATGACGTTGCCCTGGAGCTCGCTGTGGACCGCGCCGAAGTCCTCGCCGTTGGCGGCGAAGTTGCCGGTGCGCTTGGTCAGGTCGGCATCCAGGTGACCACCCAGGAACTTGCGGTAGGCCGGGTCGGGAATGATGTTGACGTTGAGGTCGTAGTCGTCATGGCCTGAGGGAAGGTCGTCACCAGAGGGATGGACCGCCTCAACCAGTGGGTTCCCGATCGCGCCGGTCTTGTAGTCCGACACCTGCACCGTGCCCGTCATGTGCTGTGGAGCCGGCAGTGCGGGGTTGGTGTGGTCGTCGTAGACGTAAACCCAGGAAGGCGATTCGCCGTGGATCAGCTGCCCCGGCTCCCGGGTGCAACCATCGATGTGAGACTGCCCGTTGTTGCCGCTGGGGTCGGGCCCCGGGTCGCCAGGCTGGGCCATGGCGCCGGCAGGAGTCAGCAGCCCCCACAGCGCCGCCGACAGCAGCGCCAGCAAGACACCCGCCCGCCGTGTCACGGCATCACGCTACTACAGCGCCGCGATCGACCGTTGCCGCGACCGTACTAGAACGCGTTATCATCTGCCGATGCGGTTCGGGGCGGGGCCGGGGGGAATCCGCGCGCACATTGGCGAAGGTGGCGGAGCGCGCTATGCGCTGCTGGCGTTGCTCGCCATGGCGGTCGCGATGCTGGCGCTGTCGAGTGTCGCCCCGGCCGCGGCTGACGCGACCGCCTACAGGGCCAATGACTACGGCAATGTGCTCAACATTCTGCCGG
>DASZHA010000092.1:0-2816 GCA_035938265.1 Candidatus Dormiibacterota bacterium | reverse complement strand
GTCGTCTTGCAGGGCGAATTCGAGACCGACGAGGTCCGCTCGATCTTCACGGCGCCGGAGACGACGTTCGGGGTGACCCTGCATCTCATGGAGTACAAGGGCCGCGGGACGGGCGCGTGAGCGCCGAGGGGTCTAACGCCGATTTTCACTCAGCGAATCAACCCCCAGCCTGAGGCCAGCCTTGCTGGTAGTGAAGGAGACGGTCGCCGCACCAGGCACCATGATCATGGTTGATCAAATCTGCGATTGGCTGGCACTGCCATACCGAGGCTGACACTTCACCATGAAGTACATGGCTATGAGCACGGGGCCTTGCTGTCGGCGCGCGAGGGCACAGGCGACGTCATGAACAACAGGGATGAGCAGTCAGCGTTACCATCCCCACTACCCGGCCATCAGCAGCGAGGCCGAGCGCAAAGCGCCTGCACAACCGAGCCGAGCGGCGATCCACCCCCGGGCGCCGTCCAGTCAGCTAGGGGTCGACTACTCGGCGCGAAAATCGGC
Source organism: Candidatus Dormiibacterota bacterium (assembly GCA_035938265.1). Taxonomy (GTDB): domain Bacteria; phylum Chloroflexota; class Dormibacteria; order DASZGP01; family DASZGP01; genus DASZHA01. The sequence goes on along the minus strand of DASZHA010000092.1, from coordinate 2,312 downwards.
GCTAACGCGAATTTCCACGCAGCGAATCGCGCCTCCTTTGGGGTAGTGCGCTGGCCATGGGTTTACCGGGTCTGATGACGTGCTGGCTGTGGGAGTTGGCGGGGCCGCTGCTGTGCCGGGTCGTGGTCATGTCCGGGTCGGCGGGGGTGCGACGACGAGCTCGGTTGCGGGATCGAAGGAGATCTCCGGGGTGCCGCAGATAATGAGGCCGGCACGTTCCCAGGGCCGCTGGCCGGCCACGAACGGCATCTCCTCGGCCATCCAGTCGCGGTAGTGCCGCACGGTCAGCGGCCCGCCTGGCTGTCCCACGCGGCCCAGGCTCCGGCGTTCGGCTTCCCGCTCGTCGGACTGGACCCAGATCGCTGCGTCGAGGAGATGGGCGCTTTCGCGGCGGGCCGCCCCGACGCCCTCGATGATGAGCAGCGGGCAGCCAGCTGGGACCTCGATCGCCCCAGGGCGCTGGCGCTGGTCCCACTGGGGAGGGCGGAAGGTCACCGGCTGCCCGGCGCGCGCGGGGAGCAAGACGCCGTCAATCAGCAGGTCGGCCCACCCGAACCGGGAGTGCCACCATGCGATGTCGTCGGTATGGACGACAGTCGATCCCGCTACGACGTCCCGCAGCCGTCCCGCCAGTGTGGTCTTGCCGCTGGAGCTGCGCCCGTCCACGGCAAGCACAACAGGACGGTGACCGGCGCCCTTGCCCTGGCCGGGCTGCATCACGGTGGCGGCGACAACGGTCAGCGGCTTAGCGCGCCACGGCCCGGCTTCGGGCTCGTCGGGGGCAAGCTGCAGCGCCACGGTGATCGGTCCTAGCTGAACCGGAAGCGGAGGCGCCGGTTTTGCCACCAGGGGATGGTGGTGCCGGCGCGCAGGTCGGACTGGCGCAGGACCGGTGAGTAGGCGCGGCGGTTGAGGATCACAGTGATGGTGTCGCCGTCGTTGGTGATGGTTCCGGAGGTTTCCAGGAAGCGCCGCTGGAGGGTGTCGGGGGTGGCGGTGCCGTAGCCGGGGCCGAGCCGGCTGCGGAACGCGGCGAGCAGGGCCTGGGCCAGGACGAACAAGACGACGTCGAGGTCGACGTTGAGGTTGACGGTGGAGGACAGGGCGTCGGCGCAGAAGGCCTGGATGATTTTCGGCCAGGCGCTGCTCGATGGTCATCCGGCGGGCGTACTGGCTGATCAGCGCCCTGGTCTTGATGCTGGTGTCATTGGTGATGATGACGGTGGGCGCGTCGCGGCCCAGTCCGGTGACGATGAGCTGGCGGACGGTGCTGGGGTAGCTGGTCAGCGTCACTGCGGGGTCCTCGTGGACCTTGGGCCGGTGGTGGGGGCCGGACCGGTCCAGGGTCACGGTCTTGTAGTCGCTGCTGGCCAGGCTGTTGATGTACCGCATCAGGGAGGCCGAGCGCATCCGCAAGGTGGCGAACTTGACGCCGCGTGCGTCGAGTTCGCCGAGGATGGCCTGGGTGGTGACCTTCTGGTCCATGATCAGCATCTGGGGGTCGGCGCCGGATACCTGCTTCCGGTGGTCGCAGAACGCGATGGCCTCCCGGTTCTCGGTGGCCTTGGAGAGGTCGGCCTACGGAACCCCGCAGATCCAGGGATCAGCCCCAGGGTGTCTCCCGCGCGCCGTCAGGAACCCGGCTGGCTGGGTGGCTGGTGTCGAACGGGTCTTTACTGGTGGCTGAGCAGATGGTTTGCGCTGCCGTGCACGGGGCTTGAGGTCAGAACGTGAGGAGCTGGGCACCCGGATGGGAGGTTCTAGAGCCGGGACCGGGTGGGCGCTGGCCTGGTCGCCGGCCCGGCCGCTCACATGCTGGTCACCGTCCAGCTCGGGCCATTCCTGGTGACGCCTGGTGTCGCGAGCCGGCGATGATCTTGAGCCGCCGGGCTCGCCGAGAAAGATTACCTCGATGGGCCGGCCCTTAGCTCTACCAGGCGTCCTCGGCTAGGAGAATGTATCGCCGTATGCTCGGCACCGAGACGACGCCGTCCGCCGCTAGCCCCCACCTGCCAGCCAGCAACCTGGGCGGCCACAGGGCCGTGACTAGCCACTGGCACTGTCCACTGGCGGATATGAGCGCGTCGCTCGCGGCATGACAATCGCAGAGATACAGCCGCTGATCGACAACCCTGCGCTATCGGCTGGGGTTGGCTGGCAGCGCCGAGCCAGAAAGAGGAGGCAGCCGGCACGATGGGTCCCGACCAAGCACCGGATCTTGCCGCGGGCGGTAGACGGACAGGCCCTCAGCGAGCCGCTCCTCGTCTCAATCGATGTCGGCGATGTCGCATTCTCATGAGCCGGCGATCACG
>DASZHA010000091.1:0-2245 GCA_035938265.1 Candidatus Dormiibacterota bacterium | reverse complement strand
GGCGAGCGGGCATCCGCCACCACCAGCCTGTAGAAGGGCCGCTTCTTGGCGCCCATGCGCCGCAGCCGGATCTTTACTGCCAAACCGTGTTTCCTCCTTGGGTGAAAGTCTTGGTCATCGGCCGCCTGGCAATGCCGGCATACCGGGGATGCGGGGGAGCTTGCCCCCACGGAGCTGCTTCATCAGCTGACGCATCTGCTCGAATCCCTTGAGCACCTGGTTGACATCGTGGACGGTCTGCCCGGCGCCACGGGCGATGCGGCGCTTACGACGGCCGTCGATGATCTGGGGCTTGCGTCGCTCCTCGGGGGTCATCGAGAGGATGATCGCCTCGAGGTGCGACAGGTCGCGCTCATCGGGCATGGTGCCGGCCGCGCCGGCCATCTTGGCGCCACCAGGCAGCATGTTGATCACGCTCTCCAGGGGCCCCAGTTTTCGCACCTGCCGCAGCTGCGCTACCATGTCGTCGAGCGTGAACTGGCCCTTCGACAGCTTGGCAGCGGCGGCTTCGGCCTCCTCCTGACTGATCGTTTCCTGGGCCCGCTCCACCAGCGACACGATGTCGCCCATGCCCAGGATCCGCGACGCCATCCGGTCGGGGTGGAATAGCTCCAGGCTGCTGAGCTTCTCGCCGGTGCCGACGTAGCGGATCGGCTTGCCGACGGTGGCCTTGAGCGACAGCGCCGCGCCGCCGCGGGCATCGCCGTCCATCTTGGTCATGAGCACGCCGTCGACGCCGACCTCCTGCTCGAACGTCTGGGCCACGTTGACCGCCTCCTGGCCGGTCATGGCGTCGACCACCAGCAGGCTCTCGCTGAGCCGGACCCGGTCCCGGATGCGACGGACCTCGTCGAGCATCTCCTGGTCCAGCTGCAGCCGGCCGGCGGTGTCGATGATGACGACGTCGCAGCCGCGGGCAGCGGCCTCCTTGAGAGCCGCCTCGGCGATCTCCTCGGCCCCGCCGGAGCTCGAGAAATAGGGCACGTCTGCCTGCTTGGCGAGGACCTCGAGCTGGTCGCGGGCCGCCGGCCGGTGCACGTCGGCGCCCACCAGCAAGGGCTGGTGCCCCTGCTTGCGCACCAGGACCGCCAGCTTGGCGGCACTGGTGGTCTTGCCCGAGCCCTGGAGGCCGAGGGTCATGACCACCGTGGGCGGCTTGCTGTCGTATCTGATGCCCGCGTTCTCGCCGCCCAGCAGCTCGACAAGCTCGCCGTGGACGATCTTGACCACCTGCTGCCCGGGGGTCACCGATTTCAGCACCGACTCGCCGACCGCCTGCTCCCGCACCCGGGCGATGAAGTCCCGCGCCACCTTGAAGTTGACGTCCGCCTCGAGCAGCGCCAGCCGGACCTCGCGCAGGCCGGCGTCGACGTCCGACTCGGTCAGGACGCCACGCGACAACATGCCCTTGAAGGCCTCGTTGAGGCGCTTGGTCAGGTCCTCGAACATGCCTAGGTCAACTCCTTGACAGACTTTTGCAGCTCTTGAAGCTTCGCCTGGAGGCCGTCGAGCCGCCGGCCGAGGCGGTCGCGGTCCGCCTGCCGCTGCCCCTCGGCGGCCAGCAGGCCGACCTTGGCTTCATAGTCCTTCAAGGCGGCTTCTGAACGGTGAACCATGTCGTAGACCGCCGTCCGGGTCACCCCCTGGGAGCGCGCGATCTCGGCGTACGACCAGTCACGGTCGACATGCAGCCGGAGGGTCTCGCGCTGCTGGTCGGTGAGCAGCTGGCCGTAGGCGTCGAGCAACCGCTGGACCCGCTGGCGCGCAGCGATGTCAAGTGCCATTACTTGACAGAGTTTACCTTCAAATCGCCAGTCAGTCAGATTCGGGGAAGTCGACCGGAACGGCGTTCTCGATCAGGTCGCGGGCCTCGGCCTCGCGCTCCCGGGGGACCAGCACCGTCACCTCGCCGAGCTTCTGCGAGGAGAGGCCGTAGAGGCGACCGACGTACTCTGACTTCAGCACCACCGGGATCTCGGCGGTCTCCAGCGCGGCTCGCAGGACCTCGGCGTCCATCGGGTCGGTCTTCTTCAGCACCACCCAATCGTGCTCGGGCAGCAGGGCTGACTCGTCCCGCGCCTTGCCCCGGGTGTCCCAGGCAGCGGCGTCGTCAGTCATGGGGCGCATCGAAGAGGGAGTCGACATACGTCCGCGGGTCGAAGTCCTGGAGATCCTCGGCCTTCTCCCCCACCCCGACCAGCTTGACCGGCACCCCCAACTGCTCCTCCAGCCCCAGGACGACCCC
>DASZHA010000090.1:0-38583 GCA_035938265.1 Candidatus Dormiibacterota bacterium | reverse complement strand
GAGCGGCGGCGGCGATCGCGCTGATCTCCGGCTCACCCGCGATACGGGGACCGGTGGCGGCAGCCGATGACATCAGCAAGATCAACCACGTCATCGTCATCTACCAGGAGAACTGGAGCTTCGACAGCCTCTACCCGCACTACCCGGGCGCCGACAACCTCGACGGCAAGACCACCGCCCAGGTCGGCCTCGATGGCTCGCCACTTACAACCGCCCCCCAGCCGCTGCACGACAACCCCAAAGCGTCAGACCCGGGCCAGCCCGCATCCGTCGTTGACCCAGCGTTCCCTGGCCCGTTGCCGGTGGCGCCGTATGACCTGAGCAAGTACGTCGCCGCCAGCGCCAAGACCGGGGACATCGTCCATCGCTATTACCAGCAGCAGGTCCAGATCGACGGCGGCAAGAACGACAAGTACGTCGCCGCTAGTGACAACGGCGGCCTGGTGATGAGCTACTACGACGCCCAGAACATGCCCGAGGGCAAGCTGGCGCAGCAGTACGTGATGGCCGACAACTTCTTCCACTCCGCTTTCGGGGGCTCCTTCCTGAACCATCAATGGCTGATCTGCGCGTGCACGCCGAAGTGGGACAGCGCCGCCAAGCCGATCCCGGAGGCCAAGCGGACCGTGCTGGGGCCCAACGGCCTGCCCACCACGACCGGCGATGGCTTCATCACGGTTGCGCCCGACAACTTCCTGGTCAACACCGTCCAGCCGCAGAGCAAGCCGCACACCAGCAGCACCGACCCCGCCAAGGAGGCGGCCAACGAAGCCCAGCGCGTGCCGCTGCTCACCGACCCGACCATCGGCGACCGCCTCAACGACAAGAGCGTGACGTGGAAGTGGTACGCGGGTGGCTGGGACCAGGCCAACGCCGGCAGCCCCGACCCCAACTTCCAGTTCCATCACCAGCCCTTCAACTACTACAAGAACTACGCCGAGGGCACCAGCGCGCGGAAGGACCACCTCCAGGACGAGCAGGTCTTCCTGGGTGACCTCAACAATGGCAGCCTGCCGGCGGTCTCCTTCATCAAACCGGTGGGCGCGGACAACGAGCACCCCGGCTACGCAACGCTGCTGCAGGGACAGCAGCACGTCGCCAACCTGGTGCGCGCGGTCCAGAACAGCTCCGCCTGGAAGGACAGCCTGATCGTGATCACGTACGACGAGAACGGCGGCCGCTACGACCATGTGGCCCCGCCCAAGGGTGATATTTGGGGGCCGGGCAGCCGCGTTCCCGGGATCATCATCTCGCCCTACGCCAAGACGGGCTACGTCGACCACACCCAGTACGAGACGGTGTCGGTCCTGCGCTTCATCGAGAAGCGCTACGGGGTCCAGGCGCTGGGCACCCGCGATGCGGCGGCCAACGACCTGACCAACGCGCTCGACTTCAGCAAGAACGCCAGCAGCACCAGCAGCGTCTCGTCGTCGCCGGTCGCCGTCCTGGTGGCCATCGCGGTCGCGGCTGTCCTGCTTGTGGTCGCCGTGCTGGTGTTCAGAAGGCGGGGCCCGTCGCCGTCGTAACCGTCGGCGCTGCCGGCGCCAAGAGTTAACCCTCGGCTAACCCTCTCCTCACTGCCCCGGCAATAGGCTGGAGCGTGTACCTGTCAGGCGCCGACACCGGCATCCTCAACCCGGTAGAGACGCCGGACGGAAGGGTACGCGACTCTCACCCCAGCAGAGGGCCCGGCCCCGGTCGGGCCCTCAGCCCACCCGGCGACTCCGCCATCGGCCTGATCGCCCACGACCACAAGAAGGCGCAGCTGGTGGATTTCGCGGTCTGCTACCGCGACGTGTTGAGCCGCCACCAGCTGATCGCCACCGCGACCACCGGCATGATGCTCCAGGAGATGGTTGGCCTCGACGTCTCCTGTGTGCGCGCCGGGCGGGACGGTGGCGACTTCCAGATCGCCCAGTTCGTCGTCGGCCGCCGGATGCTGGCCGTGATCTACCTGATCGATCCCTTCGGTCGCCTCGACAACGAGCCCGAGCTCGACCCCGTGCTGCGGGTCTGCAACCTCCACGACATCCCGGTGGCGACCAACATCTCGACCGCCGCCGCGGTGCTCAACTCGCTGGCGATGCTCGAGGCCTCCCTCTCGATCGACCGGGCGTCCCTGGCCGACAAGTAGGCACAGACCGCGAAGGCCGGCTGGCGGCCGGTAGGGAGCGGCCGCCGGATCGGTCCTGAGCCTTCCGTCGAGCCTTTGGGTAGGCTACGCGGGTGAACGTCTACCTGGTGCGCCACGCCGACGCCGGCGACCGCGAGACGTGGGTCGGTGAGGACGAGCTCCGTCCCCTCAGCGAAAAGGGTTGGCGCCAGGCCCGCGGCCTGGTCGAGGTCCTGGAGAAGGAGCAGCTCGAGCGGGTCTCTGCCAGTCCCTACCTGCGCTGCATCCAGACGGTCGAGCCGCTGGCCGAGGCCCGTGGCCTGCCGGTCGTACCCGAACCGCGATTGGCCGAGGGCGCCTCGTGGCACGAGGCGCTGCTTATGATCACCCGGGTTGAGGCGCCTGAGGTTATGTGCAGCCAGGGCGATATCATCGCGGCCATTGTCGACGACCTGGTGCGCCAGGACATCGTCCGCGCCAAGGAGGCCAAGTGGCAGAAGGCCAGCACCTGGGTGCTCTCGATCAAGGCCGGCCGGGTCGACTCGGCCCGCTACATCCCTCCGCCCAAGGCTTGAGGCTTACCGACCCCCAGCGCGGATCGCCAGGATGTGCTGGCGCAGCCTCTCCTCCTCCTCGAGGGGCTCGTCGATGTCCTGGTTGGCCCGGTGCCAGCGCTCCCAGGCAAGCGCCAGCTGAGCCCGCTGCAGCCGGCCCAGCCAGCGGTAGCCCTTCCAGCCGAAGTGGCTGAACTCGCTGCGCCGCCAGCTTGCCCGCTTGCGCGGGTTGGCGAGGATCTCGACCTCCTCGGGTAAGACCGTGCCCAGCCCCAGGCCGGCCTCGTTGTTGAGCTCGGTCCTCAGGATCCGCCCCTCACGGCGCAGGCCGAGGATCAGCAGAGCCAGCACCATCGCGGTGAACGGCCCGTCGATCAGCAGCACGCGCAGGGGGAGGAAGACGAACACCTCGAGTGCCGCGTTGCTGGTGTGGGGCAGGAACGACGTCATCGCCGCGGCGTCCCAGAGGAAGTGCGCGGCCACCGCCGCGGTGAACCCCGACAGGATCGCGACCAGCCGTTTCCAGGCGGCGTTCTGCTGCCGGGCCACTCCCAGGCCGGCGCCGATCAACGCCGTGTAAGTGGTGTGCCCGGTGAACAGCCCCAGCAGCTGGCGCACGTAGAACTGGCCGATGATGCCGTGGGCCGCCATGTAGCCCAGCCCCTCGACGAAGTTGAAGCCGAGACCGACCATGGCGCCGTACAGGATGCCGTCGACGACGTCATCGAAGGACTTGCGCATGACCAGGTAGAGCAGGACCACCGCCAGGCCCTTGGGCAGCTCCTCGAAGACGGCCGCGCTCCAGGCGCCTGACAGGCCTTGCCCCGGCCCGGGGATAAGGCCCGCGACGAAGATCCGGTCGAAGGGCCCCTCCAGCACGATGGCGATGTTCACCGCAACCACCCCGCCCCAGCCGAAGGCCGCCAGCACCAGCCGCCACGGCTCGTGCTGGTTGCGGTTGAGGTGGCGCAGCACCCAGATGGCAAAGCCAGTGGTGGGGATCGAGATGATGGCGCCGAGGATGTTGAGGTTGGCGATCAGCGCCGCCACCACCAGCATCCACAGCAAGAGGGCGATGCCCAGGACGATCGAGGCGATGCCCACCCGCCGGTGCCGCTTGGCCTTGTCTTTGAGGCTGAAGGCGATGACCAGCAGGTAGGTGCCGCCGGCAAAGAAGCCGACCACCACCAGGCCGACCAGGTTGATGATGGCCACGTCGCTCTTGATGGTGGTGCCGACGATGGAGCCGATGAAGAGCATGACCAGGATGCCTACGACGATCGCCAGCGCGGTGCGGTAGCCGGAGTGGGCGTGGTGCTGGGGGTTGGCAGAATCCGGGGGAGGCGGTGGCGCGGCCCCTGGGACGACCGGGATCACGGTCACTGCTCGTCCACCTTGATGGCGCTGCGAGCCAGCACTTGGACCGAGCGCCCGCCGGAATAGCGCTCGACGACGAAGACGTAGACGCCCGGCGGGATCAGGGTCTCGGCGTCGACGTCGATCGGGATTGGCTTGGTAGGCAGGGAGGGTGCAGCCCCCGGGCCCACGCCACCGATCACCTGGCCGTGGTCGTCAAACCAGTGCGCGCCCACCTCCATCCCGGCCGGCACCGAGGTCCAGTCGACGACCGCGGCGGGGACGTCCTTGGAGGTGAAGCTCACCGTCGAGTTGCCATGTTTCTGGCCGCTGGCGAGGTCGTACTTGTAGACCCCGGTGATGCGGGCGTTGGTATTGCCCGCCTGCTGGTCGATCGGCTCGTAGTAGAGGAAGAGGGTGAAGCCGAGGAGAAGGATCAGGGCGCCGATGGCCCCGATCAGCAGCATGGGGAGGAGCTGCGGGCTGGAGTCGGTCTTCACGACCCCACATCCTAGTCAGCCCGCATCGTGGCTGTGCGGTCAGGCGCCGACCGGCACCCCCAGCTCCAGTTCGCGCGGCGGCGCCAGGTCAGGGGCCAGCTCAGGCGCGCCGGTCAGCTGGTAGGCGCGGTCGAGCACCCTCTCCATGACGCCGACGCCGTGCAGGCCAGGCAGCTGCTCGATCTGGGCGTCGATATCGCGCACCGCCTGGCGCCCGTCGGGCCCAGAGAAGAGGTCCATGGCCAGCCTGTTGACCTCATCGACGGTCTTGGTGCCTTCGCCTACGGCCTTGAAGCGCTTGAGCAGGAACCACCTGGTGGCGCCGCGTGCTGCAGCGCTCTGGCGCAGGAGCTTCTCCGCCTGGGAGCGGTAGAAAGCGTAGTGGGTGCGCTCCTGCTTGATGATCCGCTCCAGGATGGTGTCCAGCACAGGGTGATTGGCGCGCTGGCGCAGCTGCGTGTAGCCGGTCACCGTGCTGAGCTCGTTGACGGCGCCCACGGTCAGGTACAGGGCGGGGAAGAAGGGGATCAGGTAGGAACCGAACATGATCGCCATCACGGCGTTGACGCGGCCGAAACCCTCCCGCAGCCGGATCTCCTGGGGGCGGTTGGGGCTGACCGGCACACCGTACTCGTTGAGGAACTTGGCGAACGCTTCGCCGTGGTACATCTCCTCGTACGCCCAGCAGGACAAAAACGCGGTGATGACGGGGTCCATGCAGGCCTTGGAGACCAGCAGCTCGGAGAGGTAGATCACCGTGTGGATCTCGATGTCCATCATGTAGAGCATCGAGTCGATGGCGCTCTGTGGCAGCTCGTGGTCCCTGACCTGGTCCCAGCGGATGTCGCTGAGGTCGATTTTCTTGGACCGGTCTTTGTAGCGCTCGATGTCGAAGCTCATTCGGCTCCGTCTCCTCCCTCTGGTAGCTCCCTCGGGTCGATTCCGTGCCACAGGATACGGCAGGCGGGCGGTTGCGGATCAGTCCCCACCGACCTGAATTTGGGGGCTCCCAGGGTGCAAGGTTTATGTCACGAGCCCGTTACAACCGTGACACCGACACATCGTCCAGGTCCCGACTGCTGGGGGTCCTGCAGAAGGAGAGGACTTGAACGCGCTTGACGACCGAATAACCGAAGAGAGGCGGGACCTCGCGACCCGAGCGGGACGCGATCGGCTGAGTTCCTGGCTTGACGTGCACCCCAGCAACCTGGCGCCGCTGCCGAAGCCGTCTGTGGAAGCCCTCAACGCCCTCATCGACGTTGCCTTCCTGGCCAGTGGCGAGGGCCAGAACCTTCGCCGCGAGGCCGACGACCTTCGCATCGCGGCTGCCCGCCTCAAGGACCTGGCCCACAAGGACCCGCTCACCGGGCTGGCCAACCGCCGCGCGATTGAAGAGCGTCTATCCGCCGAATGGGATCGCGCCCAACGCTACGGCCGGCCCCTGGCGATCCTGAGCGGCGACGTCGACGGCCTCAAGGACGTCAACGATCGTCTCGGTCACCAGGCCGGCGACGCCCTGCTCCAGGCCGCCGCGGTCTGCATGCGCGATTCCCTCCGCGGCGGCGACCTGGCCGGGCGCATGGGTGGCGACGAGTTCATCGTGATCTGCCCCGAGACAGACCTGCTGGCGGTCCAGTCCGTGGTCGAGAAGCTCCAGATTGCAATCGCCGCCGCCACGGTGACCACTCGCGACGGGCAGGTCGGCCTGCGGATGAGCATCGGCTGGGCCGCAGCGTCAGCGGCCCCGGACGTGGAAACCCTGCTGCGCCTTGCCGATGAGGAGCTCTACCGGGACAAGGCGCGCGGCCGGGAGAAGCCAGCCAACTAAGCCGGCCCCGGGTGATCGTGGGCTGAACTTGTCAACGGTTTTGTGCTAACCCTTGTTGGGGTAAGGCACAGGCAGTTATGGCGACCGCATACAAGGACTACTACCAGACCCTGGGCGTGGACAAGAACGCCTCGCAGAAGGACGTCAAGACCGCCTATCGCAAGCTTGCCCGGAAGTACCACCCTGACGTCAACAAGGAAGCCGGAGCCGAAGCCAAGTTCAAGGAGATCAACGAGGCCAACGAGGTCCTCAGCGATCCCGAGAAGCGCAAAAAGTACGACCAGCTCGGTCCCGAGTGGGAGGCGTATGAGCGCGCCGCGGCCGCCGGGGGCATGCCCTTCGGAGGTTTCGGCCAGGGAACCGGCGGTCGAGGCGGGCGTCCCCAGGTCGAGTACCGGAGCATGTCGCCCCAGGAGATGGAGGATCTCTTCGGCGACGAGAACCCCTTCTCCGACTTCTTCTACTCGGTGTTCGGCAACGGCGGAGGCGGGTTCAGCAGCTTCAGCACCGGCCCCGGGCGAAGCGCGTTCGGCGGGACCCGCAATGCCCCCGCACTCCGGGGCGAGGACGTCGAGGGGGAGACCGACATCGGCCTCGAAGAGGCCTACCGCGGCACCTCCCGGACGGTCGAGCTCGACACCGGCAGGGGCTCGCGCAAGGTCGAGGTCAAGATCCCGGCCGGCATCCGCAGTGGCGCCCGCGTCCGCGCCGCCGGCCAGGGGACATCAGGCCAGGGCGGCGGGCGGGCCGGCGACCTCTACATCCGTGTCAACGTCCGCGAGCATCCCAGCTTCACGCGGGTCGGCGACGATGTCACCACCCGGGTGGATGCGCCGCTTGACGTGATGCTGCTGGGAGGCGAGGTCGAGGTGGCCACCCTCAAGGGCAGCCGGGTGCACCTCAAGATCCCACCTGAGACCCACGACGGCCGCAAGATGCGGCTACGAGGCATGGGCATGCCCAAGCTCAAGGGCGGCGGCCATGGGGACCTCATCGCCGAGGTCCACGTGCAGCTGCCGGTGCCGATGAGCGACGAGGTGCGGGAATGGGCCGAGTCCTACCCCGGCCGCAAGCGCAAGGCCCGCTCCAGGTCCAAGGACAACTAGCGCTCTAGGAGACGGCTTCCTGCATCGTCAGCTCGCCCCGCTCGTAGAGCCGGACGGGGTGCTCCTGCTGGTGGATCGACTCGTACTCGTCGACCGACTTCCAGATGATGTCCCAGGAGCGCTCCTGGATGCCGTCGATGTAGTCCTTGTCGACACCCGCGCTGCGCAGGCGCTTGGTGACCGAGTCGACGGCGAAGGTCCAGTTGTTGCGCGGGTCGACACGGGCGTTGGGCGGCAGGTCCGGGGGGATCTCAAGGAGCCGCTCGGGGTTGACATAGATTCGCAGGCAGGAGCGCAGAGACCGGTCGACGGCGTCGCGGATGGTCTCTTCATACCCGTCCTGGACCGCCCGCCGGAGAGCCCAGACGCCGTAGTTGACATGGCGTGACTCGTCGCGCGTGACGGCGGTGAAGCCGGCGCGGAACGCGGGCAGGAGGTCGAGGTTGCGCAACAGCCGCAGGACCAGGCGCTGGCCCACAAGCGCCAGGATGCCCTCCACCATCAAGTGATAGATGGTGATGCCGTCGACCCACTTGGCGTGGTCTGTGGGGTCGAGGCGGACGGCGTCGGTGGCCTGGATCAGCAGGCCGTCCTTGCCGAAGATCTCGAAGTATGGGGTCGTCGACGTCCAGCGCCAGGCCCGGTCGATGACGTGGTTGAGGTCGTCGCCCTCGTGGATCACCTCGGAGAAGAAGCGCGAGAAGAAATAGGCGTGCCGGGCCTCGTCGACCACCTGGGTGCTGAGGAACCAGCGGCTCTGCTCATCCGGCGCGGCCATGAGGAGAGGGGAGAGGGTGTCGGTGACCGCCTGCTCGCCCACGAAGAAGCCGCTGAAGATGAGCTCCATCTGCTGCCGCAAGAACGGCCCCGCCGCCGCCCAGTGCGCCTTGTCGGTGGTGAAGTCCAGGCTTGCCGCCGACCACTGCTGCCGCTCCCACCGCTGGTACAGGTCGAGGGGGCCGGGGAGCTCCTTGAGCAGCGTGTCGATGTGGGTGTAGACGTCGGCGATGTCGAGGTCCTTGAGGTCAGGGAGCTCGGTGGTCTCCACCTTCTTGACGATGGCGGCGGCATCGGTCATGGGCTGCTGTCCTCCGTGTGGGATTCGGTGTCCCGCGGTCGGCACCCCGAAAAGGTGACGCCCTCGTCAGAATCCTAACCCGTGGCTGCTTCTCCCATCGATCGGGTGCTGGCATTGGTACGTTGCTGCCACCCAGAGCCGACGGCTGCGGTGACCAGCCTGACCACCGCCCTCGCAGTCAGCGCCGGGCGTGGGTGGGGGTCGGTTTACGTGGCGGCCGCGGTGCTCAGCGGCCAGCTGTCGGTGGGATGGGCCAACGACTACATCGACCGGGACCGTGACCGCGCCGCGGGGCGTATGGAGAAGCCGATCGTGGCCGGCAGGATCGGCGCCACCACCGTGCGCAATGGCGCCATCGTGGCGCTGGCGCTCGCGGTTCCGCTCTCACTGCTTTCCGGACCGGCCGCGGCCGCCGTGCATCTGGCCGCGATCGGCCTGGCCCATGCGTACAACCTCTGGCTCAAGTCGACGGTCCTGAGCGTCGTTCCCTACGCCCTGGCTTTTGCCATGCTGCCGATCTTCGTGACCCTGGGGCTGGGAGCCAATGCCCATGTCCCGGCGCCATGGATCATCGCTGCTGCCGGCCTGATCGGCGCCGCCGCCCATTTCACCCAGGTGCTCTCCGACCTCGGCACCGACGCCGGCGTCGGGGTGCGCGGCCTGCCCCAACGCCTGGGCTACAGTGGGTCGGTGGCGGCGGCCGCCATCCTGCTCGTCGTCGGCGCGCTCACCGCCGCGTTCGGCGCCGGTCGGGTGCCGGAGTGGCCGGCGCTGGGGGCGCTGGCGCTGACAATGGGGGCGGTGGCGGCGCTGGTTGCTGCTGGGGTGATGGGACGGGCCACCACCACCTTCCACCTGACGATCGCCGCTGCGGTGGGGGCGCTGGCGACATTCCTGCTCAGCGGGAGGGGCTTGCTGTAGAAGACGGGCTGGCCGTCGTCAGCGCGACGTTGTGGAGCGCGATGCTGCCGGCCACCGGGAAGACGCCTTCGTCGGGGGCCCAGCGGAGCTCGGCATCGGCGAGTCCGCCCGGGGGAGCGTTGAAGCAGAGGCGGTCCGGCCCGGTCGGGGAGGGGGCGCCGCGTTCAATGCGGGCCTCCTCCCAGCCGGGGCAGGCTGCGTCGGTGATCGGCTTGGCGTTGTTGTTCGCGGGATAGGCCAGGGTGAAGTCGGCGGTGCTTGTGTGCCGGTAGGTGACCGCCTCGAAACCGCCCGCCGGGGTGTTGTTCTTGAAGCTGACCTCCATCACCAGGCGGCCACCGTCAAGACTGGCCCCGCCAATGTAGAGCTCGAAGCCACCGGGGGCCGTGCAGGGCTTGGGCGAGCAGGCCGGCCCGCGACCGTCCGACGACCCTGGCAGCCTCGGCTCGAGAGCGATGAAGGCGGCTGCGCCGAGGACCACCATGGCCACCACCACGACCGCGGCCACGATCCATCGGGGCCGCAGCAGTCCGCTCAACCTACCGCGGGTCGCCTGCGGGCTTGAGGTGCGGAGGCGTGAGGTCCGCCCAGTCGGCGGCGCCAAGTTGCGCGCGCGCATCGTCGGTGTGCGCCACCAACGACGCTAGCTCGACCCCGTGCGCCGACGGCAGGTAGGGGCGCAGGTAGTCGGCGCCGGTGCGCCACTTGATCAGCGCCCCGCCGCGGTTGCGCCGCCTGTAGTGGTGCCAGCCCGCGGCGACCTGGATCAGGCCCTTGAAGAAGTCGCTGCCGGCCTGCTTGCGGTATGGCATCCAGGCCCCCTCCCATGCCTCGTGGGCCTCCCAGAACTCACCGGCGTTGAAGAGGTCGATGCCGTGGCGCAGGCCGGGCTCCGCGGCGAAGTCGGTTGGTGCCTGGCTCAAACCGGGGCGAGGGGCTCGAAGGCAGGCATGGCGGCCGCCCGAATGCCCTCGATGGCGGCGCGGCGGCCATCGGGGTGAGAGTGGACAGCGGACCCTGCCACCAGCAGGTTGGCGCCGGAGCCGGCCGCCTCGGCCGCGGTCGCGGCGGAGACGCCGCCGTCAACCTCAACGTCGATCGTCAGCCCGGCCTCGGCGATCATGGCCCTGGCCGCCGCCACCTTGGGCATCATCGTAGTGATGAACTTCTGCCCCCCGCGGCCGGGGTTCACGGTCATCACCAGGAGCACGTCCACCAGGTCGAGCACCTCGGCCACCTGCGTCAGGGGAGTTGCCGGGTTGAGGGCGACCCCCGCCTGGATCCCGGCGTCGCGGATGTCGCCGAGCAGGAGGTGCAGGTGACGGGTCGCTTCGGCGTGCACGATCACGACATCGCAGCCGGCCCTGGCGAACGCCTCCCACTGGGCCTCGGGGCGGTCGATCATCAGGTGGGCTTCGAAGGGTATGCCGCTGGCCTTGCGGCACGCCGCCACCAGGTCCGGGCCGTGCGTGATGCGGGGCACAAAGGACCCATCCATGACGTCCCACTGGACGCGGTCGGCGCCGGCCGCTTCGAGGTCGGCGAGCTCCTCGCCGATCCGCGCCTGGTCGGCGTCAAGCATCGAGGGGACGACCTGCAGGGTGAGCCTGTTCACGCCCAACATGCTAGCCGCCCGACGCCGTTTTCCGGCTGCGGCTACGATGTGCGGGTGGTCCGTGGCGGGATGAGGCCTCATGGCGCTCTCTGGCGCCAGTCGGTTCGGGTGGCGGGGTTGGCAATCGTGGTGGCGGCGCTGGTGGCGCCGGCGACGCTGTTTGCCTCCGCCCGGGTGGCGCGCGCTGCGACCTGCGCACCCAACAACGCCCCCTTCCCGGCTGGCAACCCCAACGACCCCGAGTACAACCCCGCCGAGCAAAACCACCTGGGCACCAAGACCTGGAACGACGAGCAGTGGTACCTCTACAGCTGCACGCCTTTTGGGTCTCCGCTCGCCGCGCCTCCGGATGGGGCTTCAGGGATGAGCGTCGACAAAGCCTGGTCGACGTACAGCGCCGGGCGCGACGACCTGGTGGTGGCCTACATGGAGGGCGGCGTCAACTGGCGGATAAGCAGTAGTTGTGATCTCAAGGACCGCGCCTTCCTCAACAAAGGGGAGCTGCCCTTGCCGGAGGATGCCAGCGGGCATACCAAGGTGCCCGTCAACCCGCAGGACGATCTCTACGACCTCAACGGGGATGGCCACTTCAACGTGGAGGACTACCTCAACGACCCGCGCGTCAAGCTGGCGGTGGCGGGCCTACCCAAGAGCCCCGGAGGGCCCAGCGACCCCTTCCTGCACCACGTCTGCTCGACCGTCGGCATCCCCGTCGACCATGGCGGCACCGATATAACCCCTGAGGACCTGATCGTGGCCTTCGGCCATTGCCAGATCGACAAGGTGACCCACCTCATCGTTGGCGCGTTTCCCTGCGATCCCAGCAAGCACTTCGACAATGACGGCAACGGCTACGCCAACGACATCAACGGCTGGAACTTCAACCGCGACACCAACGACCCGCAGACGGAGCAGAGCATCTACGGGCACTTCAACGGTGAGTCGGGTCAGATGGTCGCCCAGGCGGACAACAACTTCGGCAAGGCCGGGGTCTGCCCGCTCTGCCGCTACATCCCGATCAAGGCCGGCGACGAGGCCATCGACCGGCCCGACCGCGTCGCCGAGGCGATCGTCTACGCCGCCGACAACGGGGTCAAGGTGATGGACGTGACCACCGCTGCCCTGGGCATCACGCCCCAGGTCCAGGCCGCCGTCGACTACGCCTGGCACAAGGGCATGGTGATGGCCTGGGCGTCGAACGACTTCGAGTCCGCCGACCATACCGACGGCATGTTCTACCCCCACACCTGGCCCGGCAACGCCCTGACCGGGGACCACTCCACCAGGGGCGCCAACCTCAACTGCACCGCACTGCCTGGCAACCCACCCAGCTGCCCCGCGTTCTACGCCACCAACACCACCTTCACGTCGCGCTCCTCGCTGACCTCCTACGGGCCTCACAACCTCTTCTCGGTGCCCACCAACGACGGCTCCACGTCCTCAGGCATACCCACCCAGGCCGGGGTGGCGGCGCTGGTAGCGTCCGAGGGCCTCAACGCAGTTGACGCCCACGTGCTCAGCTCCCAGCTCAACGCCGACGAGATCAAGCAGGTGGTTCGCGCCACGTCGACCTACATCGCGTCGCCCAGCACCAACGCCGGGCCGCCGCTGTGCCCCACCTGCTTCCAGGGGATCACCGGGGCCACCTTCAACATCCAGTACGGGTACGGACGCCCCAACGTCTTCGCCGCCGACCAGGCCGTGGCCGGGGGCCACGTGCCGCCGACGGCCGACATCCGCTCCCCGAACTGGTACCAGGAGGTCGATCCCACCAAGCAGTCGAAGCTGCACGTCACCGCCGACGTGGCGGCGCCGCGCTCGCCGACCGGCGCCTATACGTATGAGCTGCAGTACGGGCTGGGACCGCAGCCAACCGAGTCCCAGTTCCACACGTTCGCCGGCGGCAGCGGCAGCGCCCCGGCCAACGTCGGAGCCGACCTGGACCTGTCGCAGGTCCCGTCGTCGTTCTGGTCGGGGCAGTACAGCGTCGACCCCGTCACACGGCTCTCGATCGAGCAGTACGACGTGACGATACGGGTCCAGGTGCACGCCAAGGACGGGACCAACACCGACCAGATGGGGGAGGACCGCCGCGCCTTCCACCTGCGCCATGACGCCACCGAGCGCCCCGGCTTCCCTGTCCAAATTGGCACGTCGGGTGAGTCGTCGCCGGCGATGGCCGACATCGAGGGCCGGGGATGGCTGGACACTATCGTCTCCACCGCCGACGGCAGCGTCCACGCCATCCGTCCCGACGGCACCGAGGCGCCGGGCTTCCCTGTCCACACCGGGCCAGCCCCTGGGATGGACCCGGCCTACGACACCAACTACCTCAACGCCCCGGGATGGAAGAGCGGGCTGCCGCGCCCGCGCGATGGCGGCCTGTCGCCGCTGGCGGTGGGCGACCTCCGGCATGACGGTGGCCTGGAGATCGTGGTGTCGACTTTCTCCGGCCACACGTACGTCTGGGACGGCGCCGGACGGCTGCTGCCCGGCTTCCCGGTGCTCAACGGCAACCCCGCCTTCTACCACATGTCCGTGCCGCCCCCCGACACGCCCTACTCCTTCGAACCGGAGAACATCACCGGCGGCTCGCCGGTGCTGGCCGACCTCAGCGGCGACGGCAGCCTTGACATCATCCAGGTCGCCGGCGACAACCACATCTACGCCTGGCACGTGGGCGGTGGCGGCGTCAGCCAGGTCCCCGGGTGGCCGGTCTGCGACGTCTTCGACCTCGACGGCAGCGGCAATCCGGCGCCAATCCCTGGCGCGTGCGTCGAGCCGGCCCAGCACGGCAACTTCATCCACACCCACGACTCCAAGATCGTGCCCACGCCGGCGCTGGCCGACGTCAACGGCGACGGCCACCCGGACCTGGTGGTCGGCCTGGTCGACAGCACCTGGGACAAGACATCGCCGCTGGGCAGCAACAAGATCACCGGCTACCTCGAGGCCTTCAGCTCGCGTGGCACGCTGTCCAGCCACACAGGGGAGATTCCCGGGTGGCCGGTGGCCATCCCAGGCCTGATCCAGGGCTATGGCGTGGCCCAGGACTTCGTCACCCAAGGGGTCCAGTCGCCCGTGGTCTATGACGCCGCCGCCGGGCCCCAGGCCGTGGTCAACCCCAACCTCTTCCTGCCCAGCAAGGTCGATGTGCGCACGGCGACGGTGTCCAATGCGCCCTTCGCCGGCGGAGCCATCGCTCCGATCGCGAGCTCCAACATCTCGGTGGGAGGGCCGCTGATCCAGTTCACCACCTCACCCAGCGTGGGCAACCTGCTGGGGACGCCGACGCCCCAGGTGGCCCAGGCGGGTTCGGCCGCCGCCGGCGTGGCCACCGGGATCACCCAGACCCCCGGTTTGGGCATCCGCGTCGACAACGGGCTCGCCGTCTGGGACCCGGCGAGCGGCGCGGCGCTGGCGCAGTACGGCCAGTACGTCCAGGGGCTCGGGTTCTTCACCGCCCCGGCCATCGCCGACGTGACCGGTGACGGCAGGCCCGACATCATCCAGTCCGCCGACTCCGCCGCGGTGATGGGCTTCGACGGGTTGACCGGGCAGCCGGCCGCGGGCTTCCCCAAGTGGAGCGGCGGGTTCAGCCTCTTCACGCCGGCGGTGGGAGACCTGCTCGGCACCGGCAAGGTGGCGGTGGCGGCCAGCACCCGCGAGGGGTACCTGCACGTTTGGGACACGCCAGGGCTGACGAGCGCCAACCACGAGGCATGGCACTGGCACCAGGACGATCGCAACACCGGTCATTACGGCACCGACACCAGGCCGCCGGCCGGCATCCGGGACCTGTTGGTCACGCAGGCGGGCTCCGGCGACACGCTCCACTTCACCGCGCCCGGCGATGACTGGAACTACGGCACGGCCGCCGCCTACCAGGTCCGCCGCAGCGACAAGCCCATCAACCAGGACAACTTCGGCGCTGCCACCGTCGTCGACGTCGGCCAGAAGCCGCAGGCCGCCGGCGCCTCGGAGTCGCTCACCGTGCCGCACGTCGACGGCACGGTCTACTACGCCGTCCGGGCGGTGGACGCAGCCGGCAATATCGGCCCGGTGCCGCTGGCATCAGGGACGGCCAACGGCGGCACGCCCGCGGGTGGTGGGCCGTTCTCCCTGCCCAACACCGCCGCCGGGTCGGGCGGACTGGCGGCGCCGGCGGCACTCCTGCTGGCGCTGGTCGCGATTCGTGGAACGCTGACCTGGCGCCGGCGGAAACGGTCGGCCTGACCGCCGGGCCGGCACCCTGGCGCTACGCCAGCAGCTTGTCCAGCGCGGCGGCGATCTCGTCACCCCCGGTGGCGCCCGAGAACTTGTAGGCGAGGTTGCCGCTGCGGTCGACCAGCATCACCCATGGCTCGGTGTCGAGCTTCCACTCGATGAAGGTGGGGGAGAGGGTGGCCTTGCTGAAGTCGGCGTTGTCCGGGCGCCCGCCCTTGTAGACCTCGATGTGGACGAAGTCCACCCCCCGGGCCCGGTAGGGTGCCTCCACGGCCTTGACCGCGTTCAGCTCCGGGGCGCAGGTGCGCGACTGGCAGAAGCCGGGAGTGCCCATGTAGATCGCGGTCACGTGGTGGGCTGCGATCGCCGCCGCGATCGAGGTGTAGTGCATGTCACTGGGCGGCGAGGCGGTGTCGATGGTGCCGATGTCGCTCACCTGTGAAGCCGTCGGGTTCTCGCTCCTTGGCGCCGGCGCCCCCACCGCGATCCCCGGGTCCTGGCCCAGGACCAGGTAGGAGAGGTCGCTCTGCGCCTTGACCCCGTCCTTCTCGACCTGGACGGCGACGTGGTATTGGCCGGGCTTGTCGAACGTCTGGTAGATGGTGTAGACGCCCCGGTTGATGTTCTTGTCGGGGCTCTCGATGCCCTGGCCGTGGTACGACGCCTTCTGCTGAGGCCCGATCGCCTGGGCCTGGCCGCCCGAGGTCGGCACCGTGAACACCTGGGCGATCACGGTGGCGCCTGAGATCACACCGCCGCTGGGGTCGGTGACCAACAGGCCGATCCGCTGGCTGGGGCCGACCACGCCGCAGGCGACGCCACCACATGGGCCGTTGGAGCTGGCGCTGGAGACGATCACCGCCTGCAATCCGGGCGCCGCCGATGCCGTCTGGGTGGCGCCGGTGCTGGAGGTGGCGCCGCATCCGCCGAGCGCCACGGTGGCCAGGGCCAGGCAGGTCGCGCGGCGTCGCCAGCGGGCGTGCGAGGTCCGAAGTTCGCTTATCACTGCCCCGATACTACGAAGTGGTGTTTCGATCGCGATTAGGGATCCGCCGGCATCGGGCGGCCGCGCTGATCTCAGTTCTCTGCCTGGGCGTGGTCAGCTGCCAGGCTCCCTGGTCCGCCTCATCCTCGGCTCCGCCGACGTCGCCGCCGCCGGCCCCGGCCTTCACCCTCACCGGGCTCGACGGTCAACCCCATGTCCTGGGCGACTACCGGGGCAAGGTGGTGCTGATCAACTTCTGGGCCACCTGGTGCATCCCCTGCCGGGCCGAGATCCCCGACCTCGAGCACGAGGCGCGGGTCCAGGACCCCGGCAAGGTTGTCATCCTGGGGATCGACTGGAAGGAGGGCGGACCCACGGCCCAGGCCTTCCTGACCGACATCGGCGCCCGCTACCCGGTGCTCCTCGACAGCGATGGCAAGGTCTACGACGCCTACGGTGTCCAGGGCCTGCCCCAGACGTTCATCGTCGACCGCCGAGGCCGGATGCTGAGCTCCAGAACGGGCATCGCCAGCCGGGACCAGATCGAGAAGGAGCTGGCGGACGCGCTGGCGCACTAGGCTCGAATACTGAACGGCTTCACTATGTTGACATGCATAGTTACGGCTGCTAATATGCACGAGTGCAAAAAGTCTCCGAGAAGCAACTGGTCGACGATGAGCCGGTAGTCCCCGATCTGCTCCAGCCCACCCGGTTCGAAACCGACCCTCACGGCTACCTCTACGATCCCCGCTTCCGCGAGGTCATGGCCAAGAAGGGCGTTCTTGGCGCCAGCGCGATGAGCGGCGTCGAGGCGATCCGCTCCATGGTCATCGCCGGCAAGCTGACCTACGCCGGCTTCGAGGACCAGCTGGCCGAGCTCGGCATCAGCCACCAGCAGTACCGCACCATGATGTGCATCAGCTACGCCGGCGAGGACGGGACCCAGCTGCATCCCATCGCCGAGTGGCTGGGGGTCACCCCCCGCAACGTCACCGGCCTGGTTGACGCCCTCGAGGCGCAGGGCCTGGCCGAGCGGGTGTCTGACCCCCGCGACCGCCGCGCCGTGATCGCCCGGCTGACGCCGGCGGGTGAGGCCAAGATCAAGAAGGGGCGGGCCGTCCATGAGATTGCGCTGGAGCGCGTCATGGGAAGGCTTACCGAGGAAGAGAAGTTGCAGTTGAGGCACCTCAGCCTCAAGGTCCTGGCCGCGGCCGAGGAAGTCCTGGCCCAGAGGAGGAAGTCGAATGGCTGAAACCGCCACCAAGCCC
Source organism: Candidatus Dormiibacterota bacterium (assembly GCA_035938265.1). Lineage (GTDB taxonomy): Bacteria > Chloroflexota > Dormibacteria > DASZGP01 > DASZGP01 > DASZHA01. The sequence continues at coordinate 21,032 of DASZHA010000090.1, read as the reverse complement.
AAGAACACCGGTCAGCCCCCCACCGCCGAGGAGCACCACGCCGTCATCAGCGGCCGGATGCTGACCTTCGTCGGCGTGATGGCGGCCATCTTCCTGAGCGCCCTTGACCAGACCATCGTCGGTACCGCGCTGCCCAAGGTTGTGGCCGAGCTCAACGGTTTCGACCGCTATACCTGGGTCACCACCGTCTACCTGCTGACCGCCACGGCGGTCGTCCCGGTGGTCGGCAAGATCTCCGAGCAGCTGGGGCGCAAACGGGTCTTCCTCACCGGCATCGTCCTGTTCCTGCTCGGCTCGTTTGTCTGCGGCGCGGCCCAGACGATGACCCAGCTGATCATCTTCCGCGGACTGCAGGGCATCGGCGGCGGCATCCTCACCGGGACCGCGTTCGCGGTCATCGCCGACCTCTTCGCCCCGGCGGAGCGCGCCAAGTACACCGGTTTCATCGCCGCCACCTTCGGCCTGGCCAGCATCGTGGGTCCTTTCATCGGCGGCTACCTGACCGACAATCTCAGCTGGCGCTGGATCTTCTACGTCAACCTGCCGGTTGGCATCGCCGTGCTGACCCTGCTGTGGTTCACCTTCCCCCAGCTCCGCCACGGCAGCACCCATCCCAAGATCGACTTCCTGGGCGCCCTCGGGCTCGGTGGTGGCGCGGCCCTGATCACCCTCGGAGCCTCGCTGGCCGGCACCCACGACTGGAGCTACGCCCCGGTCTGGTACCTGCTGGTGGGCGGGGCCCTGCTGATGGTGGCCACCATCTACTACGAGAGCCGGGTGCCCGAGGCGATCTTCCCGCCGGGGCTGTTCAAGAACTCGATCTTCTCGCTCTCGATGGTGATCACCTTCATCACCGGCCTCGCCATGTTCGGCAGCATCATCTACATCCCCCTGTTCCTGCAGGCGGTGGTCGGGGTCAAGGCGACCTACTCCGGGCTGCTGCTGCTGCCCCTGATGGTTGGCATGGTGGTGGGTAGCATCGGCGGTGGTCTGCTGATCACCCGCACCGGGCGCTACAAGGTGCAGGCGACCGTCGGAATGGCTTTCATGAGCGCCGGCGCCTACCTGCTGACCCTGCTCACGGTTGACTCCACCCAGCTGGAGGTGGCTCGCGATGTGGTCCTCTTCGGCCTCGGCCTGGGTCTCAGCTTCTCGGTCTTCAACGTCGTCGCCCAGAACGCCGTCAAAACCGAGTACATCAGCTCATCCACCAGCGCGATCCAGTTCGTCCGCCAGATCGGCGGCACCCTGGGCCTGGCGGTGCTGGGCTCGATTGTCAACCAGCAGCTGAAGGAGAAGATTCCCCAGGACGTGCCCGCCTCTGCGCTGGCCCGGGTCCCGCCCCAGCTGCGGTCGCAGATCACCGATCCCCAGGTGCTCTTCAGCGACCAGATCCAGAAGGCGATCAACGGGGTCTCCGACCCCCAGGCGAGGGCGGTGTTCGTCCAGACCGTCGACCAGATCCAGCACGGCGTTCGCCTGGCGCTGGCGGACTCCCTCCACGTGGCCTTCGAAGTCTCGCTGGTGGCGCTGGTGGTCTCCCTGTTCCTGACCCTGTTCCTCAGGGAGATCCCGCTGAAGAAGACGTCCGCGATGCAGGACCGCGCCGCCCTTCGCGCCGAGGCGGCCGCAGCGGGTGAGATGGCCAGCTGACCCGCGCAATCGGTTAACAAAACCCTCATATCGCGGTTGCATATTTAGTTCATCCCCTCCCTTCCTCAAGGGCTCTCTACCAATCACCGGGGGCAACCCCGGTAGCGAAGTCGAGAGCCCTTTTACTATTTGTCAGGTGAGGGAGCAAGCAGGGTGAGGGACGCTGCCCGTCCGTTCACGACCGACGGCCGCCTTGGCAACCTGGCCGACCTCGCCGCGGCGCCGGTCGACGTGCTCGTCATCGGCGGCGGCATCACCGGCGCGGGCGTCGCGCTGGAGTCGGTTCGCCGGGGCTACAGCGTCGGCCTGGTCGAGGCGCGGGACTTCGCCGCCGGCACCTCCAGTCGCTCCAGCAAGCTGGTCCACGGTGGCTTCCGCTACCTGGCGCAGGGAGAGGTGGGCCTGGTTCGCGAGGCGCTCCAGGAACGCAAGGCGCTGCGCAAGCTCTACCCCGACCTGGTCCACCCGCTGCCCTTCCTGCTGCCGGTGCCGCGCCACCGTCGCGAGTCGCTGGTGCTGAAGACTGGCCTGATCCTGTACGACCTGCTCGCCGCCGACGGCGGCTTCCCCAGGCACCGCCGCATTGGCCTGGCCGCCGCCCACGAGCTCGCGCCCGCGCTGCACCGCAGCGACATCCGTGGCGCCTGGCATTTCTACGATGGCCAGACCGACGACACGCGGCTAACCCTTCGCGTCCTGCGCCAGGCGGCCGAAGCCGGGGCGCGGGTGGCGAACTACGCCGCGGTGACCTCGGCCGCGCGCCAGGGCGAGGAGTGGCTGGTCGACGTCGAGGACCGCGTCACCGGCGCGCGGTTACAGGCCCGTGCCCGCTACCTGGTCAACGCCACCGGCGTGTGGGCCGAGGAGCTGGAGGGCCTCTCCGGCCGGCCGCCGCGGTTCCACATGGCGCCCAGCAAGGGGGTGCACCTGTCGCTGGCGGCCGCCGACCTGCCCATCGAGGTGGCCCTCGTCTTTCCCACCGGCGACGGCCGCGTCCTCTTCGCGGTGCCCTGGCACGGTTACGTGATCGTCGGCACCACCGACAACGAGTACCACGGCGATGTCGTCAGCCCTGACTGCACCCCCGATGAGGAGGCCGATGTGCTTCGCGCCGTCAACCGCTTCTTCGGGCTGTCGCTGGGACACGACTCGGTCCGCAGCCGCTGGGCCGGGGTACGCCCCCTGGTTTCGACCGGTAAGGCCCGCGCCACCAAGGACCTCAGCCGCAAGCCCTGGATCGATATCGACGACCGTGGCCTGGTCACCATCACCGGCGGCAAGCTGACCACCTTCCGGCGCATGGCGATGGACGCCGTCGACCTGCTGCCCCGGCCCCGGGTGCCCCTGGCGGACACCGGCGCAGCCCCGGCCGACGCCGTTGCCAAGCCGGCCGTCGCCGCCGCCGGCGAGCTGCTGCCGGGGGATGCCGGCTACACCCTCGCCGATGTCGCCCGCGCCTGCGACGAGGAGATGGCCCTGGAGCTGGAGGACGCCCTCAGCCGGCGGCTGCGGCTCAGTTTTGTCGACGCGGCGGCCGCTTGGCAGGCGGCGCCGGCGGCGGCCCGGGTGATGGCGCAGAAGCTCGGCTGGACGTCGGTGGAGCCACACCTGGAGAAGTTCCGCGAGCACCTCCAGCGGGAATTTGGGATGGCCACCGAGGAGCTTCATCTGGCCGTAACCGGATCGTAGAGGCTAGGACCTAGGCGATCTGCCCCGATGCCGCTATGTTGGCGGCATGGTCTCCGAGCTCCTGTCGCGCGGGTTCCGGCGTTCACGGGCGCGCGCCGCCGGTTTCGCGCTGGTAACCGCGATCGGGCTCAGCCTTTTGGCGCCGGTCGCCGCCCTGGCGGCACCCAGCATCGCCGGCTGCCCCGTGTTCCCCGCCGACAACGTCTGGAACACCGACATCTCGTCCCTCCCGGTGCACGGGCAGAGCGGGGCCTGGCTCGGCAACATGGGGGGCCCGGGCCGCCAACTTCACCCCGACTTTGGCTCCTCGGGCGATCCCTCGGCGCCCTACGGCATCCCCTACATCGTGGTCAACGGCTCCCACGCCAAGGTCTCGGTCACCTTCCAGTACGCCGGCGAGAGCGACAGGGGGCCCTATCCATTCGGCCCCGACACTCCCATCGAGGGTGGCCAGAACGCGGGCGGCGACCGCCATGCATTGATGGTGGACAGCAGCAGTTGCACCCTTTACGAGCTCTACAACGCGCGCTACAGCTCCGCTGGCTCAACCGCCGGGTCGGGCGCGGTCTTCAACCTCCGCGCCAACGGGCCCCTGCGCCCGGCGACCTGGACCTCGGCTGACGCCGCCGGCCTGCCGATACTGCCGGGCCTGTTGCGACCAGAAGAGGTCCGCGCTGGGGTCGTCAACCACGCCATCCGCTTCACCGCCCAGAGCACCGACCGGAGCTTCATCTGGCCGGCGCGCCACCAGGCGGGGTCGGCCACCAACGCTGCCCTGCCGCCGATGGGCGCCCGCTTCCGGCTCAAGGCGGGCTACGACATCTCGCACTTCCACGGCCCGGCGCAGGCTGTCCTCAACGCCATGAAGCGCTACGGATTGATCCTGGCCGACAACGGCTCCAATTGGTACTTCCAGGGCGCGGCCGACAACAGCTGGGACAGCACCATGATCAGCGAGCTCAAGACTGTTCCCGCCGGCGCCTTCGACGCCGTGGACGAGTCGTCGCTGATGATCGACCCCAACTCCGGCCAGGCACGGCAGCCCGGCGGGGCGGCGGGACCGGCGTCGAACCGCGCTGCCACCTCATCGGCGCCGGCCGCTTCCGCGCCGGGCACTACGGCGCCGGCGACCAGTCCAACCGGGGACGCCACCCCGCTGGAGCAGCACGAGGTGGCCCTGGCGGACCCTGTCGTCGGCTCGACCGGTCGGGCCGCCACCGCCACCGGGGGCGCCCTGGCCGGCCAGGCGCCGCCGTGGCAGCTGGCCGTGGCGTTGGCGGCCGGCCTGCTCCTGGCGGCCGGTGTCGGTGGCGCCTGGCTCCTGCGCGGCCGGCTCCAGTAACGGCTTCGGGGTCGCCCGACAAAGATCACCCCGGCGCGTCGGCGGCATTCTTGCATTCGCTTTTGCGCCGGTTTGGCAACAACTCTGTACAGCCATTGCGGGGTGGCGACGGCACGCGGATGATTATTTCTGGGACGGAGTTAAGGCTGTCGAAAAGGGAATACGAGCTTGGCCTACGTTGTCATCTGGCAAGGGAGTGGGGGTAACACCAGCCACTGCCGCGTGTTCAAGGAACAAGCTTCGGCCGAAGAGGCAGCCGGTGCTCGCCGCTCCGAGGGAGCGGTCGTGACCGTGGTCGATACCCAGTGGGGAGGCCGCGCCGTCATCAGTTCAGATCTCCCCGGGGACGAATCCCAGCCGGGCCAGCCGGTCGGGGCGCAAGCCGGCAGTCCCATCTAAAACGTCGGCGGCTCGCGATCAGACCGAGTGGCCTCGTGTGGCCACCCGCCGATCAGACCGGGTAGACCCCGTGCTTGCGGTCGGCGCGGGCCCGGAAGCGGGTGGCATAGAGGTCGAAGCGCTTGATCAGCTCGGCGCGGAGGTTGTCGGGCTCGACTACGTGGTCGACCACCAGCTCGCCAGCCAGCTTGTAGATGTCGACGTCCTCGGCGTACTCCTGCTCCAGCTGGCGCCGGCGCACCGCCGCCTCCTCAGCGGAGAGCCCCTCCAGCTTCTTGGCGAAGACCGCGTTGACGGCGGCTTCCGGTCCCATCACGGCGATGTGCGCCGAGGGCAGGGCGATGGTGGAGTCGGGGTCGTAGGCGGGCCCGGCCATCGCGTATAGGCCGGCGCCGTAGGCCTTGCGCAGGATCACTGAGATCTTGGGCACCGACGCTTCGCTGACGGCGCTGATCATCTTCGCCCCGTGGCGGATGATCCCGGCCCGCTCCACCGCCGTCCCGATCATGAAGCCGGGTACGTCGGCGAGGAAGAGGAGGGGGATGTTGAAGGCGTCGCACAGCCATATGAAGCGCGCCGCCTTGTCGGCGGAGTCGACGAAGAGGACGCCGCCCTTCTGCATCGGCTGGTTGGCGACGATCCCCACGGCCCGGCCGCGCAGCCGGCCAAAGCCGGTGATCAGCTCCTTGGCGTAGAGCTTCTTGACCTCGAAGAAGGAGCCGGCGTCGACCAGGGCGCTGATCACCTTGCGCATGTCGTATCCCTGGTTGGCCTGCTCTGGGATGGTCTGGTCAATCGCCGGCGCGCCGTCCACCGGCTCGGCCGGCTCGGTGGCGCTGACCTCCTCGCGGAAGCTCTGGGGCATGTAGGCGATGTAGCGCTTGAGCAGTGCGATGGCCTCCTCGTCGTCCTGCACCAGGAAGTCACCGGAGCCGCTGACGGTGGCGTGCATCCGGGCGCCGCCCATCTCCTCCAGCGTCACCTTCTCGCCGACCACGACCTCGGCCATCCGGGGCGAACCCAGGTACATGCTGGCGTTGCCCTCGACCAGGGCGACGACGTCGCAAAAGGCGGGGATATACGCGCCGCCGGCGGCCGAAGGCCCGAAGAGGAGGCAGACCTGGGGTACCCGGCCGGACAGCGCCACCTCGTTGTGGAAGATGCGCCCGGCGTGGCGGCGGCCGGGGAACATGTCGACCTGGTCGGTGATGCGAGCGCCGGCGCTGTCGACCAGGTACAGCATCGGGATCAGCAGCCGCTGCGCGGTCTCCTGGATGCGCACGATCTTCTCCACCGTCCGTGATCCCCACGAGCCGGCCTTGACCGTGGGGTCGTTGGCCATCACGCACACCGGCCGACCGGCGATGCGGCCGACCCCGGTGACGACACCATCGGCCGGCAGGTCATCGGCGAGGACGTTGGCGTAGAGCCCGTCCTCGACGAAGGAGTCGGGGTCGAGGAGCAGCTCCAGCCGCCGGCGGACAGGCAGCTTGTTCTGCTCGGCCAGCTTCTCCCGGTGCTTGACCCCGCCGGCGGTGGCCTTGGCCTTGAGGCGGCTGTGCTTCTGGGCGCTGCTCTCGGGGGCGTCGGGGGTCTCGGCGGCCTCGCTCACGAGCCGGCCTCGGCGGTGGTCGGGACCAGCCAGGGGGCCGGCCCTGCCCGGTGCAGCCGGCCGGGGAGCTCCTTGCCCAGCGCGGTCTCCAGCTCTTTGGCCGCCTCGGTCAGGGCCTCCAGGTCCACACCCGTCTCGTAGCCGGCGTCATGGATCATCGCGATCAGGTCCTCGCTGCAGACGTTGCCCGTGGAATTGGGGGCGAAGGGGCAGCCGCCGATTCCCCCGACCGAGCCCTCGAAGGCCCGCACCCCGCACTCCAGCGCCACCAGGGCGTTTGCCAGGGCCATGCCCCGGGTGTCGTGGAAGTGCATGGCCACGTCGACGTTGGGGAACCGCTCCAGCGCCAGCGTGCTTACCGCCCGGACGCCCGAGGGGGTGGCCACGCCGATGGTGTCGCCGAAGGAAATCTCGGCGCAGCCGAATTCGACCAGCCGCGCGGCGAGCGCGATCGCCTGCTCGGGGGTCACCGGCCCGTCATAGGGGCAGCCCCAGGTGACGCTGACCGAGGCGTCGACCCGGACGTCGCGATCGATGGCGTCGAGGGTGATGTTGCGGATCTCGGCGAGCGTCTCCTCGACGCTGCGGTTCAGGTTGTGGCGGTTGAAGCCGTCGGTGACGCCGACGTTGACCAGGACGTTGCGGACGCCGAGGTCGAGCGCGTCACGGTAGCCGCGCATGTTGGGCACCAGCACCCGGATGCGGGCGGGGTCCGCCGGCATCTCCGCCACCAGGTTGGTGCTGAGTCCACGCAGGACCTCGGCCGCGTCGGCCATCTGCGGCACCCAGGTGGGCGAGACCAGGGCGGTGGCCTCGACCCGCGGCACCCCAGCGGCCAGCGCCGACCGGATGAGGTCGAGCTTGACCGGGGTTGGGACCGGGTCGGGCCAGTTCTGGAAACCATCCCGAGGCCCGACCTCGATGAAGTCGACGCGGGTGCCGGGCTTGCTCACTTGCCCTTGAACTCCGGCTCCCGCTTCTCGAAGAAGGCCATCACCCCCTCCTTGGTGTCCTCGGTCAGGGTCACCAGCGCCAGCTGGGCCTGGAGATACTCCAGGGCGGCCCGGAACTCCATGTCCTGCGTCCGGTAGAAGGAGTCGCGACCCAGCCTCATGATGATCGGCGACTTCTTCTCCAGCTTCTGGGCGAGCTCGTCGACGGCGCCGTCGAGCTCTGAGAACGTGACCACCCGGTTGACCAGCCCGATGCGGTGGGCCTCCTTGGCGTCGAAGCGCTCGCCCAGCAGCAGCATCTCCAGCAGTTTCTTGCGGGGCAGGTTCCGCATCAGCACCGCCTGGATCATCATCGCCCAGACGCCGACGTTGACCTCGGGAGTGCCGAACGTGGCGTTGTCGGCTGCGACAAGAAGGTCGCAGCTGGCTGCCAGGCCCAGCCCGCCGGCGAGGGCGTGGCCGTTTATGCGGCCGACGACGGGCTTGCCCAGCTCGGTCATCAGGACGAAGAGGTCGACAAAGGTGTGGCGCCCGAGGTGGCGCTCGACCTCGCCCTCCTCGGGGTTGAAGGAGCCCAGGTCGGCCCCCGCGCAGAAGGCCTTGTCGCCGGCGCCGGTCAGCACGACGACCCGGACCTCGGGCTCATCCTTGGCCCAGCGGAAGGCCGCCAGCAGGTCGAGCAGCATGCCGCCGCCCAGCGGGTTGCGCTGGTCGGGCCGGTTCAGCGTGATCGTGGCACGGTGGCCCTGCAGGTCGACCAGGACGTTTTCGAGTTCGGGTACCGTCATGTGCGGAGTATATTGCCGCGCATGGCCGCCAACCGCCCGCTGATCGCCGGCGTCCGCAAGGGCCTGGCCGCACTGGCCGACCCGGTTCGGGCGGAGTACCAGAAGGCCTACATGAAGTCAGCGATGCCTTACTACGGCGTCAACAACGGCGACATGCGGCGCACCGCAAGGCGGGTTTTCGCGGAGCATCCGCTGCCCGACTTCGGCGCCTGGCGCGACACCGCGCTGGAGCTTTGGCGCAGGGCGAGGCATCGCGAGGAGCGATACGCCGCCCTGGAGCTGCTGGGGTATCGAGCCTACCGGGAGCACCAGGTCCTGGCCGCCCTACCCATGTACGAGGAGATGGTGGTCACCGGGGGATGGTGGGATTACGTCGATGACATCGCGGTCCACCGCCTTGGCCCCATGCTGCTGACGTTCCCCAGGGAGATGGGCCGGGAGATGCGCGCCTGGAGCCGGGACCCCGACATGTGGAAGCGGCGGGCGTCGATCATCTGCCAGGTTCTGGCACGGGGCAGGACCGACACCGGCCTGCTCAGGGCCGCGATCGAACCCAACCTGGGGGACAGGGACTTCTTCGTCCGCAAGGCGATCGGGTGGGCGCTGCGGGAGCACGCCAAGGTCGATGCGGCCTGGGTGGCGGCATATGTCGACGGGCACCAGGCCGAGCTCAGCGGGCTCAGCCGGCGCGAGGCGCTCAAGCACATAAGTCGTCACAGCACCGCGGGCAATGTTTGACACGGTCACCACGGATGCTGTCTACAATTAACGCCGCCCCCGGGAAGCCGGGCAGTGAATTTTGCAGGGATCCCGAAGACCCGAGTCGCAAGGATCGCCGACCTGATAGCTCTGCTTCGTAACCCAGAGGTCCCGTTACCAACCATCTAGGAGGTCCATCTAGTGAGCTATCAGGACAAGGTCCTGACCTGTCGTGACTGCGGTCAGCAGTTCACATTCACCGCAGGCGAACAGGAGTTTTACGCGTCCAAGGGTTTGCAGAACGAGCCCGGCCGATGCCCCGACTGCCGCGCCATCCGTCGCGGCTCTCGTGGCGGCGCCGGCGCCAGCGGCGGCGCCTCACGTCAAATGTTTGACGTGGTGTGCAGCAGCTGTGGTCAGCCGACCCAGGTACCCTTCCAGCCGACGAGTGGCCGGCCGGTGTACTGCAGCGACTGCTTCAGCCGCCTGCCGGGACGCAGCTACCGGTAGAAACGATGCGGCCCTGGCGGTCGCCGTCACGGATCGAGAGGGCCCCTGTTGGGGCCCTCTTTTCTTGCGCCTCGGCTAACCTTCGGCGGGCGCGGGCGGGTCTCCGGCCGGCTCGCGGGGGGGCACGGCCGGCTCGGCGGGTGACGACTCGGCGGGCATCGCCGGACGCTCGAGGTTTGCTGCTTGGCCACCGTCCGACGCTGTTGCGGCGTCGCCTGGCACGGGGCCGCGTCGCCGACGCCGGCGGCGACGCCTTCTCGACCGGCGCGGCTGATCCATGTCGCCGGTGCCTGGGCGGTTGTCGGAGCCTGCCACCGCGTCGGCCTCGCCGGCTCCGTTCTCGGCGGCATCGGGGAGAGCCTTGCCTGGGGTCCAGTCGCGCAGGCGGGGAAGGCGCCGTGGCGTCGCATCGGCGCCGCTGTCGCCGCCACCGCCGTTCTCCTCCGTCGGCGTGATCGACACCACCCGAGCCTGGCCCTCGCGGGGCTGGCGGGTGCGGCGCCGGCGGCGCTTCTGGCCCTTGGCGACGTGTGGCAGCCGGTTCCAGGGGATGATGGCGCCGCTACGCCGGAAGCCCTCCAGCACCTGGCGGAGGACGCGGTTGCTGCGCACCGTCTGGCTGTCGCCGACGATGATCAGCAGCCGCTTGGCCCGCGACATGGCCACGTTGATCCGGTTGTGGACCTCCAGGAAGCCGACCATGCCGCGCGGGTTGCTGCGGACCAGGTCGACGATCACGATGTCGGCCTCGGCGCCCTCGAAGGCGTCGACGGTGTCGGCCCGGAAGTCGCGGTTGGTCCACTGTTTCCAGCCGCCGTAGCGGCGCAGCTGCTCGCGGTACATCCCGATCAGGGCGATGTTCAGCGACGGGTCGGTGCGCTCGCTGACCATTCGCACCAGCCCGCGGCAGATGTTGACGTGGTTGAGGTTGTAGATCGAGCCGTTGCCGGTACGCATCTCGCGGACCTCGGCGCCGGCGGAGTCAATCCAGATCAGGGAGCGGGGCGCGCCCATTATCTTGGGGCGCTGGTATTTCTTGACCACCTCGCCATCGCGCAGCTGGCCACGATAGAAGCGCTGGCTGACCAGGTGGCGGATGGCGGGGTGCATGCGGTGCTGGACCAGGAAGACCGTCTTGTTGGTCTCCGGCAGGGCTGAGCCCCACAGGATCTCGAAATAGCTGCTGCGGGCCAGGTGCCACTCCGGGGTGCCGCGGCGGAGCTCGCCGAGGTCCTCCTCCTCGACCACCGGGGGAAGCTGGTGGTGGTCGCCGATGAGGACGACGCGCTCGCCGAGGGCGATGAACGGCAGGGTCTCCTCGGCGCGGGCCTTGTTGGCCTCGTCGAGGAAAGCGTAGGTGTACTGCTCGCCGCGCTGGCCCTCGGTCACCACCGCCTTGTTGCACGTCGCCGCCACGACGCGCTCGTCGCCGGCGCGGTCCCAGGTGCCCACGCCGACGTCGTCGCCGGCGCGGAGGCGGAAGATCTTGACGCCGACCTTCTGCAGGCGCTCGGTGGCGTCGTCGACGGCGCGGTTGGAGTGCGAGGAGATCAGGATCCGGGCGTGCGGCTGCGCCTCCAGGATCTGGCGCACGGCCTCGACGATGACCGTCGTCTTGCCGGTGCCGGGCGGGCCCTGCAGCATCATCACCGAGCCCTGGGGCATCGCCACCACGCGACGAACGGCCTCCTGCTGCTCGGGGTTGTCCTCGATCATCTCGTTGAAGAGCGGGTTGGGCAACGCATCATCACGGGGCTGGGGGATCTTCTCCGGCTCCGCCACCAGCTGCACCACGGTGGCCAGGTCGGGGTGACCGGAGAGCGCCATGTCCAGCGCGTGGCGCTGCGCCGCGGCCACCGCGCCACCCTCGATGGGGGAGACCTCGACGTTCTCGGGCAGTACCGCCGGGCGCTTGAAGGTGACCCGCAGCCGGTTGCGGTCCATCACCTCGAATGGCGCCTCGATCTCGCCGTACGGCGTGATCACCTGGAGCTTCTGGAATGAGTTGAAGCGGTCTGCCTGCCCGGGGCCCAGCTCCAGGGTCGCCTGGGTCGCCGCCCCGGGGTTCTGGAAGCCCGAACCGAGTGGCTTGCCACAGTTGGGGCAGGCGCGCTGGGGCGGCTCCATGCGGTGATGGCAGCCCGGGCACTCCAGTTCGGTCGACGCCACCGTGGCCTTGCGGCGCAGCTCGCGGGCGCGCTTCTCGCGCGCGGTCTGGAGGACGTCGAGGACGGTGTCGACCTGCTCCAGGAAGGTGCGGGCAGGCGAGGAAACCGGGATCGGGGTGAAGGTGCCCAGGTCCTCCCCGTCGCTGCCGGCGGCGGCGCCCGGGGTCCCGGGCACGCCGAAGTTGCGATACCACTGGGCCAGCTCCGAGCTCCATTCCTGGCCGACGGGGGCGAACGTGACCCTGGGGGCCTCGATCTTGGGCAGGAGCAGCCACTCGCTCTGGCTGACCTCGATCGGCTTCATGTCCTCGATTCGAAGCGCGGCCCGCTGCATGTTCATGTCGTTGGGCGGCGTGTCCACGTGGGTGGCGAAGGCGTGGTACTTGCCCGGCTGGGGCTGGAAGATGAGGGTCACCTCGTAGGCGCGACCCAGCATCAATCCGAAGGTCACCCCGGCGAAGAAGTCGCTGAGGTAGACGTAGGCGTCCTCCTTGCCCTCTGACAGCGCGGCCAGCCAGGGCACGTTGGAGAGATCCACCTGGATGACCAGGTGTTCGAGCGAGTAGTCCCGAAGCGGTTCAACCGCAGGATTGTCGATGAGTGTGTTGTTTTGTCCGGGGTGCTCGGGTGGGGCTCGCTTCACCGGATAGGGGTGGATCGCGAGTCTCAGCTGGGCACGCCCCGTGAGTCTGAAGCGCTCAGTGGAGGTGGCTAGAAGTCCTGGCAGATCAGCCGGCGTTCCAAAGCCCCCTCGTCGTGCTTGTTAAGAAGATACAACACGGGGCGTGTGAATGGTCATTCCCTGAACTGCCGGGAATTGGGGATGCGCGTCGCGGCGGCCTACGGTTCGGGCGAGATCACCTCGACCTCGTTGCCGTCGGGGTCCCAGATGTAGTCGGCCAGGGGCTAGGAGGAGGGCTCGACTAGGGATCCTCGGCAGGGCAGCCTGGTCCAAGTCGTGACATGGCGGCGCTCAGCCAGTTGGACGGGCCAGGTACTCGCCGGCCGCCGTCTGCAGGGCCTGCAGCGCCGACATCGGTCGGACGAAGTCGCGGAAGCTCGTGACTAGGCCGTCGCTGTTGAACGTCAAGACCTGGATGCCGTCGAACTGCCGGTCGCCGATCCGACCGTGGACAAGGAGCGTCACCCCGTCGTCAGCTGTGTATTCCTTCACGTATTCGACGTCCTGGCACACGGCGGCCAGCATCCCGAAGATAACCAGCACCGCCTCCCTGCCCTCGAACGGCTTATGAGTGAGCGATCCGAACAACTGGACGTCGGGCGCAAACAGGCGCGCCACGCCTTCAGGGTTTCCAACCGAAGCCCGCATCTCTCCGATGATTGATCGCGTCATGTAGCCTCCGTGTCCCAGTTCAATCCCGACTTCACTAAGTAACCGATTCCGCCAACGCTATACATTCGACCTCGTTACCGTCGGGGTCGTCCACGTAGAACGTTCTTACCCCCTTCAGCACCGGATGAATCCCATCGCGCACCTCTAGCCCCGCCTGGCGGCAGCGGTCCGCCAGCTCTTCGTAGCGGTCGGGGGCGACCGAGAAGGCCATGTGGTGCAGCGGCCGCCTGGGTTTCTCTGAGGGGAAGGCTGAGTCAGGCTCCGGGTGGGGTACAAGGACGATCATCTGAGGCACGCCGACGCTGGTCTCCGCGGCCAGCAGGAACCGCGGCGGGATCTCCTGGCGCTGCTCCATCATGGTCAGGCCGAAGATGTCGCGGTAGAAGCCGTAGCTCTTTTCGAGGTCGTGGCTCCAGAGCACGATTTCGGCGATGCCGGTGACCGGGCGACTCATCCCGTGAGCTTAGCCCGGCATGTCCCGGCTTAGGTAGACCAGCTGGTAGTAGTGCTCCCACCCGCTGGCGCGGGTGCCGAACGATCGCGCCAGCCGGTAGCCGGCCAGCCGCGGGTCGGCGCCGACGGCGCCGGCGATATCCGGGCCGCCTACGCTGCGATCGGGGGCGTCACTGGTGAGCACAATCACCTGCGGTCGGCGAGAGAAGAGGTAGTCGACCTTCTGCGCCAGGGTCAGGTGGTCTCGCGCGAGGTGGCGGTCGTTGAGGCCACCCATGTCGATGGCGTCCAGCCCCGAGTAGTAGGGGATGGCGCCGGCGTCCACGCACACCGCCAACACCGCGTTGCGTGGGACGGTGGCCGCTATGTAGTCACCGGCGGGCTTGTGCTCGTCCATGATCAGCTGGCCGTAGGCTGCGTCCTGGGCGCGGCGAGCGCCCAGCAGCGACAGAGAGGCCAACAGCTGGACCACAAGCGTCCCCACCGCGACATACCGGGCGGCGCCGGTCAGCCTGAAGCCGTCCCGGTGGCGCCGGTCCAGCACCAGCGCTAAGCCCACCAGGATCAGGGGAAGCGCCGGCACGAAGAAGCGGAACCCGATGTTCTGGATCAGGTCTGCCCGCAGGTAGCTGACCAGAAGGGCGCCTCCTACCGCCAGCGCCAGCGTCGCCGTCAGGGGGCGCCGGACCGGCCCTGGCGGCGTGCGAGCCAGGCTCCAGCCTGCCACCACGGGCAGGGCGAGGCTGGCCAGCACGAAGACCACGATGGCAACGGCGCTGTCCCCGACCGTGCCCGCGGTTCCCGCCTTGACGTAGAACGTGTTCGGCAGGATTCCGCCGTAGTAGAAGTTGGTCCACGCCAGATAGCTGACTCCGGGGACCGCGACTGTTAGGCCGACGCGGGCAGTCGACGCGAGCCAGGGCCGGCCCTGGCGCCGGCGCAGGAACACCAGGGCCGTCAGCGCCGCCGCGGCCAGGAGCACGCCCTCGGGGCGCGCCAGGCAGGTCAGCAAGAGCGCGATGCCCAGCGCCACCTCGTTGGCCCAGCCGGCGCCCCGAACCGTCTCGAGCCGGGCGAACAGCCATACCGCTGCCGTCAGCCCGAGCATGAACAGGCCTGTCTCGAGCCCGCTCAGGGCCTGGGTCGGGAGGAAGGGGTTGAGGCAGAAGACGAGCACGGCCCCCAACGTCAGCCAGCGGTGGACCTGGTGTAAGCGAAGGATGGCGTAGACCAGCACGCCGCTCGTGATTACCGCGACCGCGTTTAGCGCCTCCGTCAACTGCAGAGCCGGCAGGCTCACCCGGATGGCCGCCGCCAGCAGCAGCGGCAGCAGCACCCCGGTATAGCCCTCCACCGGGCTGCCGGTCAGGTTCCAGGCCAGCTGCCCGTGCTGGGCCAGGTTGGTGGCGAAGCGCAGGCTGATGTAGGCGTCATCCATGGTCCAGCGCGGGTGAAGCACCACCGCGAGGACCAGGTAGGCGACGCCCGCCACCACGGCGGCGTGCTCGATCCTCGGACGCGTCATGGCGATACTGTATGGCCTCGCGGATGGATTCTTGGGCCGCGGTTCGCCGGCGGTGGGGGCTTGGGGCTAGCTGTAGAGAGGGTCGGCCGGCACCTCGTGGGGGTGGAACTGGCCGGTGTGCTTGGCCTCCTCGATCACTGCCGCCGAGACCGCCGGCGCGACACGGCGATTGAACACCGACGGCACCACGTACTCGGGGCCGAGCTCGTCCGGCGAGACGATGTCGGCGATCGCCTGGGCGGCCGCCAGCTTCATGTTGTCCGTGATGTAGCGGGCGCCGCAGTCGAGCACACCACGGAAGATGCCGGGGAAGGCGAGCACGTTGTTGATCTGGTTGGGGTAGTCGGAACGTCCCGTGGCCATCACCGCCACTAGGCCCTCGGTCAGCTCCGGACGGATCTCGGGGTCGGGGTTGGCGAGGGCGAAGACGATGGGCAGGTCGTTCATCTTGGCGACGTCGCCGGGCTGGAGCAGGCCCGGGCCGCTGACGCCCAGGAAGACGTCGGCCCCCGTCATCACCTCGGAGAGGGTCCCCTCGCGCTGGTACTGGTTGGTGCGGCCGGCGTACCACCGCTTGACGCCGGAGTCGAGAGGCTCGCGGCCTTTGAAGATGGCGCCGTGGCGGTCGACGCCGATGATGTCCATCACGCCTGCGGCCAGCAGCATCTTGGTGCACGCCACGCCGGCGGCGCCGGTGCCGGCGACCACCACTCGCAAGTCGGCCAGGTTCTTGTCGACGATCCTGAGCGCGTTGAGCAGCGCCGCCATCACCACCACCGCGGTGCCGTGCTGGTCGTCGTGGAAGACGGGGATGTCGAGGGACTCGATGAGGCGCTCCTCAACGGCGAAACAGCGCGGCGCCGAGATGTCCTCGAGGTTGATGCCGCCGAAGACCGGCGAGATCCGCTCCACAGCCTCGACGATCTCGTCGATGTCCTGGGTGTTGAGGCAGATGGGGAAGGCGTCGACGTCGCCGAACTCCTTGAATAGCATGGCCTTTCCCTCCATTACCGGGAGGGCGCCCAGTGGGCCCAGGTTGCCGAGGCCCAGCACGGCGCTGCCGTCGGTGACGACGGCCACCATGTTCCGTTTGATCGTCAGCTCGCGGGCCCGGGAGGGGTCCTCCGCTATGGCCCGGCAGACGCGGGCCACGCCCGGGGTGTACGCCATCGAGAGATCGTCGCGGGTCTTGATCGGGACCTTGGGGACGACACTGATCTTGCCGCCCTCGTGGAGCTTGAAGGTCCTGTCGGCGTACTCCAGGACGTCGACGCCCTCGACGCGCCGCATCGCCTCGACGATGGCATGGGCGTGCTCCGAGTCCCGGGCCTGCACGGTGAGCTCGCGGATGATCGATCCCGGCTCGATCTTGTCGATGTCGATGGCTCGGAGGTCGCCGTCAGCCGCGCCCACCGCCGAGGTCAGCAGACCGAGCATTCCGGGCCTGTTCTCGAGGCGGCAGCGCGCAGTGAACGCGAAACTACTGGACGGTGGCGGCAGCACCCAAGAATCCTACCTGTCGTTTAGACTCCATCCTCGATGGGAAACCGGGCTCTCCAGCTCGTAACACTCATCGTCGCCGTGGCTGTCGGCGTCGGTGCAGCCGTCGGTGTGCGCGCAGTTCGAAACGTCTCTCCGCAGCAGGCGTCATCGAACACGTCAACCAGTCCTTCGGCGTCGCCGAGCCTTGGCGCGAGCCCGTCGTTGTCGAGCTCGCCCATTTCGACCGAGTCTCCCTCCCCGTCCCCGTTGGCTTCGCCGTCCGCCCCCAGCCGGACAGGCGCCGCTTACCCGCAGCAGATCCAGGCCGGAACCGTATACCAGTACACCGGGAGCAGCAGCCTGGCTGCCTTGGCGAGCGACAGTTCGGACGGCGGGTCATCGGTGTGCGCCGGGATCAATACCACTAGCCAACTTATCCCGCCTGGTTATCTGGCCGCCTACTTCGTGTCGGTGACGTTCCGGGACGGCCAGGTTATCTCATCCGGATACCTGCGCCAGGGCAGCACCTCAAATGATTGGGGGCAGCTGCAAAACAGCTCCACCAAGGATGCCAAACAGGAGTCGTCGCCGACCCCGGCTGGTACTCATACGTACTGCGTCACCAGGAGTGGTGGTGCCTGGATCACGACCGCGGACGGCGCCACCATCTACACCACCACGGCCGAGCCAGCTACATCGTTCGCCGGGACAATCCTTAACTTCGAGTCCACCATCCAGCGCAAGCCCGACAACAGCGGTCCCGTCAAGGCGCTCAGCTTTTTTGTCCCGGGGTTCAAAGCCCTTGCCATCGATGGCCAGCCGCCGACCCAGCTCAAGGGCGCGACCAAGATCTTTTAACAACGTGGGGCATCTCGACCTCGCCCCCCTCGCCGACCGGGTATTCGACAGCGCCGTCGACACGCGTCGCCACATCCACACCTACCCCGAGCTGGGGTTCGAGGAGAAGGCCACCACCGCACTCGTGCAGGAGAGGCTCTCGGCCCTGGGCCTGGAGGAGCTGGCCGCCGGCACCGAGACCGGGGCCGTCTTTCGCCTGAAGGGAGGTCGACCCGGGCGCCGGGTGCTGCTCCGCGCCGACATGGATGCCCTGCCGGTGGCCGAAGAGGTCGACGTGCCGTTCCGTTCCAAGGTGGAGGGCGTCATGCACGCCTGCGGCCACGACGCGCACGTCGCCATCCTCCTGGCCACAGCCGAGATTCTCTCGACCCTGGCCGAGGAGCTGCCAGGTAGCTACGTTTTCCTGTTTCAGCCCGCCGAGGAGCTGCTGGCGGGAGCGAGCCGGATGATCGAGGCCGGGGTCCTCGACGGACTCGGCGCCGAGCGGGTCCTCAGCCTCCACGTCTCCAGCCCGCTGCCCCCCGGGCTGGTGGCGGTCCGCGGCGGCATCATGATGAGCCAGGCGCAGCCAATCACTGCCCGGCTGCGCGGCAGCGGCGGCCACGGCGCCCAGGCCCAGGCCGAGGGCAACGTGATCCTGGCGGTCTCGAGGCTGGCCTCCCGCCTTCCCGAGGTGGTGGAGGGTATGGAGTACGAGTGGGCGGCGTGCGCCTGCAGCACCGGGACGATCCGCGCCGGCACCGCCGCCAACGTCATCCCCCGCGAGGCGGTACTGCGGGGGTCCCTGCGCACCTATACCGAGGACCAGTACGCCGAGGCCCTGAAGCGGCTTGACGCGGTGGCCGCCGATGTTGCCTCCGAGTTCGGCGTCTCGGTCGACCTCGACCTGCCGGCGCCGGTTCCGCCGGTGGAAAACCAGGCTGAGGCCGTCAGCAGCTGGAGCGCGGCGGCGGCGGAGATGATCGGCGCCGCCAACGTGATCGAGATCCCGCCGGTGCCCATGAGCGACGACATCAGCGAGTTCCTGCGCCGCATCCCAGGGGTGCACTTCTTTGTCGGCGCCCGCCCCGGGACGGGCGAGCCGGCGCAGCACCACTCACCTGAGTTCACCATCGACGAGGAGTCGATCAGGGTCGGGATCAAGACCATGGCCGCCGGCGCGGTGGCGCTGGCGGGGCAGGGGTGATGTCGGAAGCGCCTACGGAGTCGCGGGTCGGGGGCGAGCGGACCCGGGTCGGCTTCGTTGGCCTCGGCGTCATGGGCCTGCCGATGGCCCGCAACCTCAAGCAGGCCGGCTTCGACGTAACCGGCTGGGCCCGTCGGGAGGAGACGGCGGCGCGCGCCCGGGCCGAGGGCATCGAGACCCGGCCGAAGCTGGTCGACCTGGCCCGCGACCGCGAGTTCCTGGTGACCATGGTCACGACCTCGCAGGACGTCGCCGACGTGGCCCTCGGCGAGGGAGGCCTGGTGGCCGCCGCCCCAGATGGCTCGGTCCTCATCGACATGAGCACGATCGCGCCGGCGACCAGCCGCCAGGTGGCGGCCGCCTGCGCCGCCCGCGGTATCGGGTTCCTCGACGCGCCCGTCAGCGGCGGCTCCTTCGGGGCCGAGGCGGGAACCCTGACGATCATGGCCGGCGGCGACGTCAATGTCCTGGAGCGGGCGCGGCCGCTGTTCGAGGCGATGGGCGACCCAGGGCGCATTTTTCATGCCGGGCCGGTGGGCAGCGGCGAGATCATCAAGCTGGTCAACAACATGTTGGTCGGCGCGATCTCGGCCGCCACCCTGGAGGCGCTGATGGTGGGGGTCCGCGCCGGCGCCGACCTCAACACCCTGGTCGAGGTGCTCGAGGTCAGTAGCGGCGGCAGCACCCAGCTCTCCGGCCAGCTCAAGCTCCGGGCCCTCGCCGGGGATTTCGATCCGGGCTTCATGACGCGGCTGCTGGTCAAGGACATGAACCTGGCCGCGGACCTCGCCCGTGAGTCGGACCAGGCCACACCCCTGACAGACCTGGCCCGTGCCCTCTTCCAGGCCGCCATCGAGGCCGGCCATGCCGACCAGGACTACTCGGCTCTCGTTCAGGAGATGGAGCAAGCCTCGGGCACCCGCCTCCGTCTTAGCCGTTAGTCCCAGCCACGCCGCGCCAGCCGTACACGTGGGTGTGGCGGGAGCGGCGCCATAGAATTCACGGGAGAGGATGCGTTTACTCCACGTCGCTGACCTGCATCTCGATCGAGCCTTCGGGGGTATGGCCTTCGCCGGGTGCGATGGCGCCCGCCGGCGCAGCCTCCTTCGCCAGGGGCTTGAATGGGCCGTCGACACCGCAATCGAGGGCAGGGCCGATGCCCTGACCATCGGCGGCGACCTCTTTGAGATCGAGCACATCACCAGTGACACCGCCGCTTTCATCGCCCGGCAGCTGGGCCGGCTGGACTGTCCCGTGGTGTTGGCGGCGGGCAACCACGACCCCGCCACAGCGGCGTCGCCCTACCGGACCCTAGAGTGGCCCGCCAACGTCACCCTGGCCCTCGACCCCGTCCCCGTGCGCGTGGAGACGCCCGACGCCGTGATCTGGGCGCTGGGCTACGCCAGTCGCGAGATCGACGGCGCCGCGCTGGGGTCATTCCATGTTCCGCCCAACGACGGTCGGGCCCAGCTCCTGGTGGTCCACGCTGTAGACCTGACCCGGATGGGGACAGACCGCGACTGGGGCAGCCTGGGGCTGCTGCAGCCGGAGGTGCGCGCGATGGGCATCGACCACGCCCTCCTCGGCCATATCCACTCCGGCCAGGGCGGCGAGCTGATGTCCTGGCCGGGCTCGCCGGTGCCGCTGGATCCCAGCGAGACCACCGGCAACCATGGTGCCCTCTGGGTGGACGCGACCGCGGAGCGGGTGGTGGTGGAGGCGGTCGCAGCCGGCCTCGGCCGCTTCGACGCCGTCAGCGTCGACGCCGCCGAGGTGACCGACTCCTCGGAGCTCGGCAGCAGGGTTCGCGAAAAGCTGGAGGCGATCCCTGAGCGCGAACGGGCGCTGGTCACGATCAGGCTCTACGGCCGCCGCGCCAAGAGCCTGGCGATCGAGCCGGCGGTGCTGGCCGCGGCCGCCTCCGAGTCGGTGATGGGCGCCATGGTGGTCGACGCCACCGAGCCCGAGGTGGACCTGGCCCAGCTGGCCCTGGAGCCCAACGCCCGTGGCCGGGCGGTGGCGCGCCTGCTCGAGGACGGCGGGGACATCGGACGGCGGGCCGCCCAGCTGGTGGTCGACGCGTTCGAAGGCGACATCAGGGTGCCGGCGTGACCAGGGGAAGGGCGGCATGAGACTGGTGTCGCTCCGGGTGCGTGGCTACCGCAGGTTCCACGACATCGTGGTCGACTGCGACCACGACCGGCTCCTGGTGGTCGGTCCCAACGAGGCCGGCAAGTCGACGCTGATGGAGTGCCTCCTGGCCGGGCTCTTCGGGCTGGCGCCCAGCAAGCGGGGCGGCGGCCACCAGGGAGCGCTACGCGACGCATCACCCTGGAATGGCGAGCCCTGCGGCCTGAGCCT